>NZ_WQDQ01000002.1:0-431775 GCF_013033235.1 Ruegeria sp. HKCCA0235A
AGGTCTTCCTGTCAGCCATCGCCCTCGCTGCAATCGTATTGTTCTGGCTATGAAACAAGAACGAGTCCTGACCCTAGCGTTCTTTTGCAAATGCACTTTGCCGAGGCTTGGGGAATGCGGGAATGCTGCGATTGGAACAAGAACGTTTTCGTGACTGAAGATTGGGCTTCTTTGGATTTGGACGCGGGTGCTGAAGAATTCGAAGCGCGGCGTTCGGAACGTCAAGCCCGTCAGGTTAGCAAACGGTGAATCGTCCATGAAACCGCTATTTCCTCCCCTGAGAGATGAGAGCCTTTTGTCTTGGGTCAATCGATTTGCTTTGTTTCACTGTGGGGTTTCCGCAGAAGAGTTTTGCAGGGTGATCGGCTTGCCGCAGCAGGAACTGATTATTGGTCGGCAGCACGCGTTTTCCAAACTTGCTGTAGTTTTTGGTGTTCCTGTGGAACAGCTAAGAGCGCGATCTCATTATCCAGTGTCCAGTCGCGTCTACGGTTATCGCAGCGAGAACTTCTTTCAGGAATTTCTCTTAAGAAACAGGCAAACTTTCTGCCCGGCTTGCTTACTTTCGGACATTGAGACCAACCGAGACGGATTGAGAGTTGGCGCAGCGCGCATCAATTGGACATTTAGCCCGGTTCGAACCTGTCGATATCACAACGTGCCGTTGGTTCGAGCGCGTAAGGTAACAAGCAATGGTTCGAAGATCGACACTTCGTACTTGAAACCTGACATTCCGAAGCTTGAGGACATCCTAGCGCACTCAAAAACTCGAAGACCCTCTGAACTTCAAGGTTATGTGGAGAAACGGTTGGATGGTCATAAGGTATCGAGCTGGATGGATAGCCAGCCGATTGACCTAGCAAGCCGTTCTACCGAGATGCTTGGGGCATGCTTAGAGTTTGGGGCTCATGCCGCGCTTTCGAAGCTAAACGAAGACAATTGGGATCAGGCCGCTAAGGTAGGTTATGAGTTCACATCGAAGGGCGAGGAGGGAATTCGAGAAGCCCTGAGATATCTATTGAGTAACTCGGAAAGAAGCCAATCACAGTCCGGGCCGCAGGGAACATTCGGAGGGCTTTTTCACTGGGCCCAGGCCGACCGTGGTGTAAAACACATCGGACCCTTCAAAGAGGTTTTTCGGGAGTTCATTTTGGACAACGTCCGAGTAGAGCCGGGTACCTTGCTATTTGGCTCAGTGGTAGATCAAGCGAGGGTTCACTCAGTAGCGTCGCTAGCCAGAAAGTATGCTTTGCATCCGAAAACGGTTAGGAGTGCTTTGACAAAATCCGGACTACTTCGCGGCTCAAACGAACACGATTCAATGCGTCAAACCGCTCGCGTCCAGCAATCTGAGAAATTGATCAAAAAATTGGTCCAAGCTGTGCCTGTATCTAAAATTCCAGATTACATCGAGTGCACGAGTGCACGAGGGCGCAGGCGCAGCACCTGTTAAAAGCAGGGATTCTTAAGCCGGTTGTAGATGATGAAAAGAAATTCAGCGGCCGCCACAAAGGTGTGGATTCCGATGATCTCGACCGCCTATTGAAACAGATGCGTCAAAATGGAAAGCCTGTCGTGAATGCTGGTTTGGGAATGGCGAATGTTGGAGACGCCGCCAACGCTCTTCATGTTCCAACAACAGACATCGTCTCGTTGCTTTTGAAGGGTGGGCTCGAAAACGTCGAGCTTCTTCCTGAACTTTTCAAGTTTCGTTCGGTTCTCGTTGACTTGACTGAGGTATCGTTCAAGCTTGGTATGCAAGATGGCAAGACTGGGGTGACGATTTCCGATTCCGCCCGAGAACTTGGCGTTCACTTGGATGTTGTCCGGTTTTTATTGAGCGCCAACGCTGATTCTGGCTGCCGTGCGCTAGAAAGCTGTGGTCGGTACCGTCACATGGGCAAGATGTGCGATCTGGTAGATCCGCGCAGTCTCGACAAATTTAAGAGCCGCTTTCGAAAGCTGTCGCAGATCGAAGGATATTGGGTGAGAGATCCGGAACGACTCAGATCAAAGTTGGCTGAAAGAGGAATCAGACCAGCGTGGGATCCGGCTATCGCTGGCGCAGAGTTTTACCGGGTCTCCGACCTCTAGGTAGAACAAAACTTCAAAAAAAGCCGCTCAAACGAGCGGCTTTTTTTGTGTCTGGCGACTTTTTGCTGGGTGCCAATGACCTTGTTTTTTGGGTAAACATGCCGCCGTTCTTGACGTTGGCTTCAAGATGGGCGTTGAAAACTAGGATGAATTTATTCGACTTTGGGTCTCGATTGCTTGGTGCATCAGCTGTGAAAACCAGCAACAGCCTGCAATTTAACTTGCTAAAACTGCAACTTTGAACACCAGAACTTTGCCATCGCGTTTCGAGGCGCTGGCTTTTCTTGATTTGGATTGTGTAGAGAGAGTTGTCAGCGCTTTAGCACGCTCCCGATAAAGTTGGCGGGTGCCAAACCGCATTGGTCCGCTTGGACCAATCAAAGCTTCGTTAGCCTGATTGTAGTCTTCTGGCCATGCAGTGAAATAAAGCAGGTGCCAAATTGAGAATGCCCACGAAGATTGCAGAGAGTATGTGTTTGCAGGCGATTGATAAGTTTCAGAGATGGGTGGCGCCAGATGAGGCTATCCAGCCGAGAAATGCTTCAACAAGTTGAAGAATGCCAGCCGAGTTGCAACACGCTGCGACGTGCCCGCTGAAAGCTCTTCTGCTTCGTCGATTTCGCATCAACCCGTCTCTGGCTCAGCCATTAGTCAACATGACCTAATTGATGTGAGGGATGGCTAAGGAGTAAACCCTTTCGGCACACCGAATATCGGCGAGTCCACGCTGCGACCTGTCAACGAATTCAGAAAAGCAATCAGGTTTTCTATTTCTAATTCCGTGAGTTGGATCGGATCGATATCAATTTTCTTGCGTTGACGTGCCATTTCATATTGGTCCTGCCAAACTAGGAAATCCGTTTTTTGCAACCATGGCACCTCGGGTAAGGCAGCCATTTGAGGGGTCCATTTGTTCAGGCTGGTCTGCGGATCCAAATGATGGCGAATGACGCTTTCAAGATCAGGGAAGGCGCCATTGTGACCGTACGGTGCGGTCAGGGCAACGTTACGGAGCATCGGGGTGCGGAACCTGTAGGCATCCTCAAGGCGGTCGCTTTCACCCATGCGGCCCACATCCCGGACGAAGGGATCCCACTGCCGGGTGCGACCCGGCCCAAAGGGTGGCAAACCCAATGCATGGAACGTCTGATCTGACATGAGCGGACCGGTGTGGCAGGCGGAGCAGCGAGCTTTGCCGTAGAACAGCCTCATCCCCTCGATTTGCGCCGGTGAAAGGGCATTCATGTCGCCCGCAAGATAGTGGTCAAACGGGCTGTCGGTGCTGCGCCACTCGATCGCCATGAAAGCGGCCAGAGCGTTGGCGACTTGCGTGATCGTGATGTCCTCGGTCGTCTCGACCTCATCAAAGGCGGCGACCATGGCCGGACCATAGCGCAGATCGGTGCGGACGCGTTTCGCCAGAATGGGCCAGCCCTTGTCGATACGATCATGCACCGCGCCTGTGACTTCATTTTCAGCCACATTGCCCGCCATCTCGAATTGTGAGGTCAGGGGGAACAGAGCCTGTGCCGCCAGCAGGGAGTTCAGGCCTTCGGGCAGCCACTCCTGCGCCGGGGAATTGAAGCCGTTGCCGTAGACGTCGGAAATGCTCAGCCTGCCGTCGTGAAAGACGGTGTGTATGTCCTTGGCCCCAAGATTCCACAGGCCCGGAGAGTTGCGAGGGATGCGTTTGCGTATTCTGTCGGCCCCGGTGCCGGGTGTGCGGTCCGGCCCCAACCCCTTCCCCCCTTCTCCTATGCCCAGAGACAACCCGTCCGAAGTGCCGAAATCCGGGTGGTGACAATGGGCGCAGGCGATGTTGCGGTTGCCTGACAGGATCGGGTCGTAAAACAGTTGATGACCGATGGCGGCCTGTTCCATATCAAAGGGGATAAAGTCATCATCGGTTAGCGGGCGCGGCAAATCCTGTGCCACAGCGGCCCCGACCCAGAAGAAGGCAACCATCCCATGCGCCAGCTTGTTCTTGCCCTTTGCGTATTTGCGTCTCCGGCTCTGGCTGAACTGGAACAAGCCCGCGATTTGATGGAAGCCGGTCAGTTTGCTGCCGCGCGCGAGGAACTTCTTCCAGCCGCGCGCTCGGGCAACGCCGAGGCTGAAGAGTTGATCGGCGTGATGTACGGGCTGGGTTTGGGGGTCGAGCAGGATTACGAACGGGCTTTTGAATGGTATCTGCGGGCCTCGATGAAGGCGCATCCGGGGGCGCAGTCGGGCGTTGGCTGGTATTACGAATTGGGTCTGGGCATGCCCGCGCCCGATCTGGTGCGTGCGTATATGTGGTACACTCTCAGCGCCATTGGCGGCGACCCCGACGCGGCGATCAGCCTTGAGGAAGTGGTCAAGAAAATGTCGCCGGAGCAGATCGAAAAGGCGCATGTTCTGGTCAACGACTACAAAGGGTGGATGTACCCGTTTCGGTGAGGGCCAGGCCGCAAAGCCCGGCCCAACCGTTCACTTCAGATCCGCATCGCGAGCGGCGTTGACGTCCGCCTCAGCCGCCGCGACCGCCTCGGTCAGTGCAGCAAAGATCTCGTCGCCTCGCGCAACGTTGGACTGGAACCAATCATAGACTGGCGTTGCGGCCTCTTTGAACGCAGCCTTCTGATCGGGTGTCAGCACATAGAGGTCTCCGCCACCGGCCACGAAATCCTCATAGGCTTGGATCGACTTGCGCTTGGGAGATGCAAAAGTGGCCTGTTGCAGGGCATAGAACCCGTCGACCACGACGCGGCGCAGATCCTCGGGCATCTCCTGGAACTTGGCGTTGTTCATCCACCACAATGCGCCCATATAGGCGTGTCCGTCCAGCGTTACGTATTGCAGGCCCGCATCCGGGAATTTCATGCCCATGATGTCGGTGATGCCGTTCTTGGATCCTTCAACGACACCGGTCTGGAAGCTGGTGAACAGTTCCGGCCACGGGATTGGGGTGGGCGACGCACCCAGCGCCTTGACCAGTTCCTGCGGCAGGTCGGCGACGACGGTGCGGATTTTCAGGCCTTCCATATCCGCGGGCTCGGCAATGCGGCGCTGTGTGTTGGCAAAGTTGCGCCAGCCGCCGGTGTTGCCGATGGTCATCAGACGGATCGCGCCGCCCGAGTCCTCAAGCGCCATGTCGCGCATTGTGCGAGTGAAATCGCCCGACAGGACATGCTCTGCAATGCGGTCATCGGCCATCAGATAAGGCAGGTCCAGAACCTGCACGTAAGGAAAGATGCCTGAGGCACCGCCCGAGGTCGAGATGTAGATGTCGATGGTGCCGTCTGCCACGCCCTGCAAGCATTCGGCCCCGTTCGAGCAAAGCTGTGTGCCGATGAACAGTTCGACCTCGATCGCGCCGTTCGAGGCAGATTCGACATAGTTCTTGAAGACGATCAGCCCGTCATAATCCTCATCGTTTTCGTTCGAATTTGCGGTTGCGCGCAGCGTATAATCGGCGGCTGTCGCGGCCATGGCGGACGCCGCCACCAGCGATGTGGCCACCGCTGCGGTTTTGATGAATTCTCTGAGCATGCGTTTCCTCCCTGTGGAACTCAGTTAGTTGGCAAATCCCGTTATCCTCGGGATCGTCATGGATAGTGCGGGTATGTAGGTGATCAGGAAAATCACGATGATTTCGACCGCCAGGAACGGCAGGATCGCTTTGGCGATGGTTTCAACCCGTTCGCGCGATACGGCGGCGGCCACGAACAGCACCAAACCCATTGGCGGGGTGGCGAGGCCTACTGTCAGGTTGACGCTCATGATGATGGCAAAATGGATCGGGTCGACGCCGAGGCTGGTGAAGATCGGGCCAAGGATTGGTCCAAGGATGATGATCGCGGGGCCTGCGTCCAGGAACATGCCGACGATGAACAGCAGCAGGTTGATCAGGAACAAAAGGATCAGCGGGTTTTCTGACAGGCTGAGGATCAGCGAGGCCAGTTGTTCCGGCGCATGGCTGAGGCTGACGACTGTCTTGAACGCCATCGCAGCACCAACCAGCAGCAGAACAACGGCTGAAGTCATGCCTGCATTGCTGAGCACCTCGGGGACCTCTTTCCATGTCAATGTCCGCAGGATGAAGAACCCGATGATGAAGGCATAGCCCACGGCGACTGCCGCAGCCTCGGTCGGTGTGAAGATACCACCCAGAATACCGCCCAGAATGATGACCGGTGTCATCAATGGGAAAAAGGCCTTCAAACTGGCCTGACGCCGCTCGGGCCATGTGTATCTGCGGCTGGCGACGGGAAAGTCATAGCGGTCGGCCATCAGTTTGATCATCAGCATCAGACCGACACCGACCATCACGCCCGGAACGATCCCCGCCAGAAACAACGCGGCCACGCTTTCGCCCATCACATAGGCATAGATGATCATGATGCCCGAGGGCGGAATGATCGGCCCGATCACCGAACTCGCCGCCGTGATCGCGGCGGCGAATTTACGGGTATAGCCCTGTTTCTCCATCGCCGGGATCAGCATCGACCCTAGCGCCGAGGTGTCCGCCACGGCGGACCCCGAGAGGCCCGCGAACAGGATCGAACTCAGCACGTTCACATGCGCCAGACCACCGCGCAGGTGCCCCATCAGGGCCTGCGAAAACTCGACAAGGCGGATGGTGATGCCGCCTCGGTTCATGAGCTCTCCGGCCAGCATGAAGAAGGGGATCGCCATCAGAGGGAAGCTGTCCATGCCGTTGTAGACATTGCGATACAGCAACGTGATGTCGTTCGTCTGGCCGTTCAGCCACAGCAGGATTCCGGGCGCCGCCAGCAAAGCGAAAAAGACCGGCAGGCCGATCAGCAGGAAAATCAGGAAGGTGGGTAGGAACCAGATCAGCATTTATTCGGCCCCCACTGCCGCATCAGGAATTTCAGGCAACAGGTGGCCGCCGCCCAGCAGAGTGATGAAGGATCGCAGGATCAGCTCGATATTCACCGAGATCAGCAGGATGACTCCCACCAGCAGCGATGCCATCATCCAACTGCGCGGAATGCGATACCATTCGTCGAACCCGAAAGAGGTGGGCAGATACAGCGCGGCAGTGGCGAACTTGCCGCCAAAGCCAGTGACCTCGGACCAGCCGATATTGACCGCGACCAGCAGGACGGCGAGCGCGATCAAAAGCAGGAACAGATTCAGCGTTTGGCCGATGATGCGGGGAAGGAGGCGTTCCAGCATGTCGATGGCCACAAAACCGCCGCGCCGAAAGGCTGTGGGGGCCATCAGACCGGTCATCCACAACATGCAGAACCGCGCGGCCTCGTCCGGCCAGGGCAGCGCATTGCCCAGAACGTATCGGAAGAACACCTGGATCAGGATTGCGATCACCATGAGCGCAATCGCAACAACACCGACCGCACGGCCCAATCGCAGCACGGTTTCGTTCACGAATGCAATCGGTGCAAGCACCGATGCCAGTCCGCCCATGCGGATCCTCCCTTGGTCAGCCGCGGGTGTCCCCCACGGTCATCAAATCGCGCTTAGACTTTCGCGAATTGGCCGAGTTTCCCGGCATAAAAGGTCAGCGCGTCTCCATCCGACATACTGGCCCGTAGAACCTTTCCAACCACAATAACGTGATCGCCTGCATCGTGATAAGCGTGCTGTTCGCATTCGAACCGCGCAAGGCAGTCCGCCAACACCGGCGTCCCATTCTTACAGCGCCCGTGGGTGATGTCCCGCAGTGCAAAGGCGTCTTTCGAGCAGCCGAAACACAGCTCGGCCTGGTTCGAAGACAGCACATGCACGCTGAAATGGCGCGCCTTGTGGAAATAGGGGAAGCGACGCGAGTTTCGGTCTCCGGCCCACATGATCAGCGGTGGGTCAAGCGACAGGGACGAAAAGCTGTTGGCGGTGATGCAGACAGGCCCATCCGCGCTGTCGCAGGTCACGATGGTGACACCAGTTGCAAAGCGGCCGAAGGCGTCGCGCAGGGTACGTGTGTCGTCCTTATGTGGAATAAAGGTGCGGGTCATGTCCTTTGAGATTGCGTTCATCATGGTACCTCGTGCCCCAGCGCCGCCTCGTACAGGCGGAACCAGCTTTCGCGATCCAGTTTGACTTTCAATGCGTCAGAGGCGCGTTTAATCCGGTCCAGATTGTTGGTGCCCAGAACCGGCAGGATGTTGGCCGGGTGGGCCAACAGGAACGCCACTGCGACGGCGGCGCGATCCACGCCAAACCCGGCTGCGATTTCATCGGCGACGACCCCAATCGGCGGGTTTCCGGCCATCAACAGGCCTCCACCCAGCGGCGACCATGCCATCAACGGATGGCCATGCTGTTGGTGAAAGGCCAGATCACCGTTGGTGAAAGGGCTGATCTGACCCAGAGAAATTTCGATCTGGTTGGTGACCAACGGCGTATTCATCGCCGATTGCAGCAACGACCAATCCCACGGGCGGAAGTTGGACACGCCCACCGCGCCGACCTTGCCGCTGGCGACAACCTCATCCAGGGCGGCTCCGGTTTCATGGTGGTCCATCATGGGGTCCGGGCGGTGGATCAACAGCAGATCGAGGTGGTCAATCGCCATTTCCGACAACGACGTCTCGACCGATTTCAGAATGTGGGCGCGCGAGGTGTCGTAGTATTTTACCTTTGCATCCGTGTAACGGCCAACCGGCGCGACGATGTCGCATTTGGTGACGATCTCCATCTTCTGACGCAGGTTTGGATTGGCGCGCAGGGCGGCACCCAGCACGGCCTCGGCCTTGTAGCCGCCATAGATGTCGGCCTGATCGAAGGTGGTGATACCCTGATCCAGACAGGTCTGAATCTTGGCCTCGACATGGCCCGCGGACGTGTCACTGTCATCGCCCAACCGCCACATGCCATAGACAAGGCGGCTCATCTCCAGCGAGTCAGATAGTTTCACACGTTGCATCAGCGGCGTTCTCCGTTGCCCAGCGGTGTGGCCGGGGTCGTTTTGGGAACCCTTCCGTAAGCTTCGGGAAGGGAACAGGTTTTCAAATTCGGCAACACGCGGGCGCCGAAATGGCGGGCTTCGTCCAGATGCGGGTAGCCCGAGAAGATGAAAGCGCGGATGCCCATCTTCTGGTATTCCTCGATCTTCGACATAACCTGATCCGTCGATCCGACCAGAGCGGCACCGCAACCAGACCGTGCCCGGCCAACACCGGTCCAGAGACCGGGTTCGACATAGCCGTATTCATCCGCCAGATCGCGGTTCCTGGCCTGATGCGCCACCCCCAGCGAGGTCGAATCCAGCGCCCGTTCGCGGATGGCGCGACCGTATTCGTCGTCCAGCTTCGAGACGATGTAATCCGCGTATTCCTGTGCCTCAGCCTCGGTATCGCGAACGATCATATGGACACGCAACCCGTAATCCAGCGTGCGGTCGTAGTTTTTAGCGACGGCGTGAACGGCCTTCATCCGTTCGGCCAGTTGATCCTTGGTTTCAGGCCACATCAGGTAGACGTCACAATGCTCGCCGCACAGATCCAAAGCAGAGGGAGAATAGCCGCCGAAATAAAGCAGCGGCCCGCCGGTCTGATATGGCTTGGCCGGGTCGGTGGTCAGGCCCGAGAAGTTATAGACCTCGCCTGCATGATTGATCTCATCCCGCGTCCAGGCCTGTTTCAGAATCTCCACCACTTCGCGCGAGCGCTGATAGCGGAACGCGCTGTCGGCCTTCTCACCGGGAAAGTCGGATGAGATGATGTTGACCGTCAAACGCCCCTTCAGCATGTGGTCCAGCGTTGCGATGGTGCGGGCCAGCATGATCGGTTGCATCTCGCCACAGCGCACGGCGGCCAGCAGGTTGATCCGCTCGGTGATCGGAGCGCAGCCGGCGACAAAGCTCAGCGTGTCTTGACCGACCTGATAGGAGGACGGGCAGAGGATGTTGCGAAAACCCTGCGCTTCGGCCTCTTTCACAATGTTCGAGCAATGCTCCCAACTCGACCGCAGGGCACCGTCGGGAACGCCAAGGAACTGGTAATCATCGGAACACAGCGCAGCGAACCACGAAACTTCGGCCGCATCCAGATCGGGGGATGTGATGGGGACGATGCTCATTTGATTCACGCTCCGTACATCTTTGACTTTCCTCTTGCGTAGCAATCGCTTTGATGTAGATCAATAGTGTATCAATTTTTCCTGCGACCGAGTGAAGCGTCTGCCGTGCCTGCATCCAACCGAAACCCCAATGCCCTGCCGGTATATATTCAGATCGCGGAACTTCTGATCCGTGACATCGCGGCTGGTCGTCTTATTGACGGAGAACGATTGCCGCCCGAGCGCGAGATGGCCGCAGAGCTGAATGTCTCGGTTGGAACGCTGCGAAAATCGCTCTCAGAGCTAGAAAAAAAGGGGATGTTGGAGCGTATCCAGGGCTCGGGCAACTACATACGCGAGACCGGTACGCAAAACAGCGTCTATGCAATGTTCAGGCTGGAACTGCCGAAAGGGGGCGGCCTGCCCCGTGCGGATATCCTGTCGGTTGACCATCTGAAAAAGCCGGTCGATCTGCCGAAATTCGGTGCTTCTGACGCCGGTTCGCGTGTCCGGCGGATGCGCTACCTGAATGATACAATCATCGCTGTCGAAGAAATCTGGCTGGACGAATCAGCGGGCCTAATCGACCAGAGCCTGCTGTCCGACTCGCTCTATCGCTACTATCAGCGCCAGTTGGGCTTTTGGATCGCAAGAGCCGAAGACAGGGTTTCGGTCCGGCCTCTACCGGACTGGACGCCTTCTGACTTCACCAAGCCAGCCGGCCAAGCAGTCGGTTATATCGAGCGGTTCAGCTGGTCGGAAAGCGCCGAACCCGTCGAATTCTCAAAAACTTGGTTCGACCCGGATCGGGCCAACTACGTACAACGTCTGAAGTAAAAGGAATCGCACATGACCCGGACCATCAATTACGGGCTGATTGGATGCGGAATGATGGGGCAAGAGCACCTGCACAATATCGGATTGCTGGAAGGTACCAGTGTGTCTGCGATCTTTGAACCCAATCAGGAGATGGCAAAAGCCGCCAAGGCAATTGCGCCAACTGCAACCATGGTAGGTTCCGTGCAAGAGCTACTGGCGGTAGAGGAACTGGACTGCGTCGTCATTGTCAGCCCGAACCATCTTCATGTGGACCAGATCTGCGAAATCGCTGAGACACGTCCTCTGCCGCTTCTGGTAGAAAAACCATTGTTCACCGACCCGCAAGACGTGCCCCGGCTCGAGCAGTTGCAGCGCGACTACCCCTGCCCGATTTGGGTCGCGATGGAATACCGGTACATGCCCCCTATCGCTGCTTTGATCGGTAAGGCCGAGGCGACAGGTGGGGTGAAAATGCTGTCGATCCGCGAGCATCGTTTTCCCTTCCTCGACAAGGTCGGCCACTGGAACCGGTTCAACCGAAATACTGGCGGTACTTTCGTCGAGAAATGCTGCCACTTCTTCGACCTGATGCGTCTGATATTGCAATCCGATCCGATGCGCATCACGGCAAGCGGCGGGCAGGCGGTGAACCATCTGGACGAAAGTTACGACGGTCAAACCCCGGATATTCTGGATCATGGCTTTGTTCTGGTCGACTTTGCTTCGGGTGCGCGCGCGATGTTGGAACTTTGCATGTTTGCCGAAGGCTCACGCTATCAAGAAGAAATATCGGCCGTCGGACCGGACGCCAAGATCGAGGCGTTTGTTCCTGGACCCGGGCGATTCTGGCCCGATCACTTGGGAACTCCGCCGCTGCCGCAAGTGATCCTGAGCCCGCGCAATCCCAAAGGTCCGGTATCAATGGACGTTCCGGTGGACGCCACCCTTTTGGCGGCTGGGGATCACAATGGGTCGACCTACTATCAGCACAAAGGGTTCCTGTCCGTACTTCGTGGCGAAAAGGCGAAGCCGGATGTGAGTTTGAAGGACGGCCTCTGGGCTGTCAGGATGGGGCAAGCGGCGCAACAGGCAATTGAAACCGGTGAAACGGTTTACTTGGCCGACTGATCGAGGCCGGAGTCCCGGGTGCGTTTTGCGATCGCTAAAAGACCCCTTAGACTGTTGCTGGCAATGTCTTTCATCGTATGACTAGGACCACGATCGCTTGATTGGTTTAAGAGGGTAAAGCTCGCTGAAACTTCAATCTGCAGCGCGCTGTGTTTATGCAGAACGCGGCGGTTCTGGAATGTCTGGTCTTTGCTTTTCTGTCTGGTCAAGCGCGTCACGGGGTTCTGAGCTTAGTCACTGTCGAAGATTCGCATTCTAAACTAAGTTGAGTTACAGATTATTGTGCCAACTCAAGTGCCGACAGGTAAAAAGGAACACATAAACTAAATAACATCAGTATCTTATGCGTTTTCTAATGAAACTTCTCTTACTGCTTTGTATTCTGGCCACCTTTTTGGTGACCTTTAGACCTTTGCAAGCTTGCTCAGTCTGCGTGACTTTGCCTGAGGCTTCGTCGGCTGATCACATTATTTCCGCGGACATTATCGTTCTGGCTGGTCCCACACCGGACAACCCGTTCCGGTTTTCTCCGGTTCACATTCTGAGAGGGACAGAACAGAAAATCTCAACGCTGCCGGAAATACCGTTTCTGATCGACAGCAAGACCCGCGCAGCTTTCCGGTCCAATCCAGAAAAGACGGTTCTCTTCACCTATGGCGCAACCGACAAGGATGGTGCAGGGCGTAGCATTTCACGAAGCTGGAAGCGCCTATTCATGATGACGCCAGACAGATCTCGGTTTGTTGAGGATTTAATAGCTGTTGGAGGATCGTGGGCGTACGGCGACAATGACGGCTCGGAGCGTGTTATGTTCTTTGCGGGCTATCTAAGCCACGAAGATCATGTGCTGAGAAACATCGCTATGGTTGAAATCTACCGTGCCCCATATGAATTTGTTCATCCACTGCGGAACACGGTGCCTACTGAGCAGCTCCTGCAAGAATTTCGTAGTCTGAACAGGATCAGTTACATACCCGTCGCGGTGCGTCTGCTTGGCTTGCAATCTGATGAACAGGCAGCCTCTGTTGTGCGTTCGCGATTTGAACAGGTTTTGAAAAGCAATGGTCAAAACCTTTATGAATGGGCTCTCGCAGGTATCGAAATCGACGGCGCCCTTGCAGTTACTGCGATTGAGCGAGCACTGCAGCGCCCCGGCTGGCAACCGCCCGAAAAGCAATCCCTGATCCGGGCTTTGACCGAAGGCGGCACGGTTTTGCCTGAACTTCGCGCTCAGATTATTGGCATTTTCGCGAGTGAACTCGAAAAGGACCGTAATCTAGCGCCGCGGATCGCAGTTGCCATGCGGAACTGGGGCGAGACCGCCCTGAATCACCAATTTCAAGCGCTTATCGTGAGGGGCGAAATTGATCCCGCGACACAATTTGTTCTCGGAACAATAATCGGCGCGGGGCAGGTCACCGATTGAAAGTGAGCTGTGCGCTGTTCTTTGGCACAAGTAATGCGAAATGGATCTCGATCGCCCGTTTTCAGAGTTTTTTGGCGTTGGTCTCTTTGTAACGCAGGGTCTGGTTCGGTTTACGTTTAAGTAAAAGTGGCAGTGGCTTTGTTCTGAAACCTACGGTTTCTGATTGTTTGCTTCTTGATCTCCACTCTTATGTTCAGGATTTCGGCGCCTCGGCCATGGTAGACGTCGGCGGGCGTCAAGTTGGCCAGGCTCTCGGGGTAACAGTAGTTGTTGTTGTGATCGACAAAGGTGCCGATCTGTCGCTCAAAACCTCCGGGTAGGAAGTAAATTTCCAAGAGAACCCAGTTCTTCTTAGTTTGGTACCAACGCTCGAACTGGAGTGGGGTTTGTGTGTGGTGCGGCGCACCGTGCACGTGATCCGAGACAGTCCACCAGATCACCCGCGGCGTATGTCGAGCCGTTTTCGCTGAGCAGCCTTGGCTCGTGTGCGACCATGACGTGATCTCAGTCCGAGGCCTCAGGGGCAGTCACCTGCCGAGCGGTGTCGCCCGCAAGACGGGCTCTCCCGGCTTCCGGGAACTCCTTCGACCAGAATATAAAAGCTTTCGGTTATGCCCTCGCGGAGACACAGCGCCGCAAGGCTATCCTCAGCGCGCAGACCGGCCGGGACAATACCGACATTCTATTCGGCCCAGTAATGTTTGCGGGTCTTGCGTTTGATGTTCCTGACTAGCTTTTAGTCTGCGTCTTTCTAGGTTCCAGATTTCTTGTTCATCTTGGCTTGCTAATAGGTTCAATGAACTCGAACTCCTCCGTTACACAGATACCCAAATCTACCAGGTGGGTGCTGAAGTCAGACAGCCGAAAATGGAAGATCCTTCGTCGCAGTTCGAGGCGAAAGATAAGCTTGTGTCGCTGCAATGCACGTTGCGCTTCGCGCCTGATTCAGCCTTGAGTTGGTCGTCAATTTTACTTGTCTGGCCGCACTGTCTACCGTTGAGAATGAACAGAAGGGAGTTGGCGACATGGTCGAGGGCGGCGGGCCGGACAGAACAACCGAACTGAGAATCGCTGTAACACCATTTTTCAACCTGGCGGCCACGATGTCATTTATCGATCCCTTTCGTGCCGCCAACTATCTCGAGGGAACAACACTGTTCCGATGGCAACTTGTGTCCGAGGCGGGCGGAATGGTGACGGCCAGCAATGGCGTTGAAGTCAACACTGCCAGGTTCTCGGAGGCGGGAATGAACAAAGCGGACATGCTTTTCGTCTCGTCAAGTTGGGAGCCGGAGCGCCATGTTTCTGCAGCATTGCGCGCGAACCTCAGAAATGCCGCGAAACGTCAGGCAATCTTGGGCGGGCTAGATACAGGTGCCTTTATTCTGGCCCATGCCGGGTTGCTGGAAAACTATACGGCAACAGTCCATTACGAACATATAGATGCGTTTCAAGAATTGTTCCCCAAGACGGGCATCAGTGAAGCGCTTTGGGTTATTGATCGCCGTCGTGTGACTTGCAGTGGGGGTGCGGCTTCGCTCGATCTTGCCCTGCATCTGATCCAGCAGTCTCATGGTAGCGCTCTTGCAAATGCCGCTGCACGCTATGTGTTTGCCCCCCCGATACGCGCCCACGGGGCATTGCAGTACCCCGAGAATACCGAGCCTTTGGGCAACTCCGTTCCAACAAATGTGCGTGCCGCAATTCGTGTCATGGAGGCAAACCTTGAAACGCCACTCTCCATTGCGGATGTTTGCAGGCATGTCGGGTTATCACATAGGCAACTTGATCGGCTCTTTGCGCAATGCGTGCGAAAAACACCAGCACTTTACTATCGCGATATCCGCCTCGACCGGGCCCGCGGCCTTGTGACTCAAACTGACCTGACCATGTCGGAGATTGCCTTTGCGAGCGGATTTTCAAGCCAGGTCCACTTTAGTCGGGCCTACAAGGACCGCTTCGGTCTCCCGCCGAGCAAGGATCGTGTGCAGGGACGCATTCCATTCGAGTTCCGAGCATGGCCAATGCACCGCGCACCAAAGCCTAAGGCGAAAAAAGTTAAGTAGTCGGCGATTCATGGTAAGTCTTGTGGTTTGATCCGCGAAATGCTGGTGCAGTGAGTTCCTGATTCCAGTCGTGAGGACAGCCATGACGCAGTTTCCAGATCAAAACGCGTTCGAAGCAATAAAGTCTGGCTTCGACCCAGATCCAAATCGTGCGCTTTCGTTGCGCAAAGAGGCTTACATTGACGCAAACTGGTTTGAGGTCGACCGTACGGAGATCCTTGCCAAGTCTTGGCAATGGGTTTGTCACGTCGAAAAGCTGCGTACGCCGGGGTCATACGTCGCCACACATATCGCGGGGCACCCAATCGCTGTCGTCAGGGATAGGGAAGGGGTCTTGCGCGCCTTCTACAACGTCTGCAAACACCGCGCCCATGAGCTGTTGAGTGGCGAAGGCGAGACGACCCGTATCATGTGTCCCTACCATGCTTGGGTCTACAAGCTTGACGGTCAACTTGTCCGCGCACCTGAAACAGACCACCTGGAGGCCTTCACGCCACGCGATATCTGCCTGGATGCTGTTCAAGTGGAAGAATTTGCCGGTTTCGTTTTCGTCAACCTCGACACGCAAGCTGCCTCGCTGTCGGATCAATCCGGCAATCTGGAGACCGAAATCCGCCACTGGGCCCCTGATATCGAACAACTTACCTTCGGGAAAAGACTGACATACGATATCAAGTCGAACTGGAAGAATGTCGTCGACAATTTCCTTGAATGCTACCATTGCCCGACCGCCCACAAGGACTTTTGTGATCTTGTGGACATGGACACGTACAAGGTCACGACCTACGGTATTTATTCCAGCCACATGGCAGAGGCGGGGCAGAACGCCAATTCCGCCTACGACGTCTCCAACGCGACTGTAAAGACCCATGCGGTCTGGTGGCTTTGGCCCACAACTTGTCTGATGCGATACCCGGGCCGGTCCAGCATGATCGTGTTAAATGTCATTCCGGTCGGACCAGATCGCACGTTGGAGACCTATGACTTTTTTCTTGAGACGCCCGAGCCTGATCCGATGGAAATCGACGCGATGCGCTATCTGGATGAAGTGCTTCAGGTTGAAGACATCAATCTGGTCGAAAGTGTACAGCGAGGAATGAAAACGCCGGCCTTTACGCAAGGTCGAATCGTGTCGGACCCTTCAGGATCCGGCAAATCCGAACATGCCGTTCATCACTTCCACGGGCTGGTACTTGATGCTTACGCAAAGGCCGCTCCATGACGCAGCCGAATATTGTTGTGGTGATGGCCGATCAGTTGGCACCACATTTCATTGGTGCTTATGGGCACAAGGGCGCCAAAACCCAGCACATGGACAAACTCGCGGCACGCGGGATGCGATTTGACGCCGCTTATTGCAACTCGCCGCTCTGTGCACCGTCGCGATTTGCTTTCATGTCCGGGCAATATGTCAGCCGAATTGCGGCTTATGACAACGCGTCGGAATTCCGTGCCAGCGTGCCTACCTTTGCACACTACCTCAAGGCTCTGGGATATCGCACGTGCCTGTCAGGCAAGATGCACTTCGTCGGACCTGACCAGATGCATGGGTTTCAAGATCGGATTACGACCGATATCTATCCCGCCGATTTCGCTTGGACGCCGGACTGGGAAGCCCATGATGAGCGGATCGACAAGTGGTACCACAACATGCAGACCGTCAAGGAAAGCGGTGTGGCAATCGCGACATTCCAAACGGATTACGATGACGAGGTCGAGTTCGCAGCGCGCCGGTGGCTGATCGAGCGCGGACGGGATCACGCAGCCGGCGACGTCTCTCCGTTCTGCTTGGTGGCGAGTTTCATCCATCCTCACGATCCATATGTGGCGAAGCCAGAATTCTGGGATCTCTACGCCGATTATGAAGTCGACTTGCCGCAAGGCCTCTCTCTGGAAGAGCACGACCCGTTCTCACGCCGTGTGATGGATGGGATCGAAGCCTCCACTGTGCCGCTTTCGGATGAAGAAATCGGCCGCGCACGGCGCGCTTATCTGGCAAATGTGAGCTATTTCGACAGTAAAGTCGGCGCGATCGTCAAGGCGCTGGAAGAAACGGGTCAGATTGACAACACATTGATCATTGTGACCGCGGATCATGGAGACATGCTGGGTGAACGGGGTCTTTGGTACAAGATGACGTTCTTCGAACACTCTGCCCGTGTGCCCTTAATCTTCGCAGGCCCGGATGTGGCCGAAGGCACGGCGCCTCACGCGTGCTCTCTCGTCGACCTGCTTCCGACCTTCCTGGAGGTTGCCGGAGGGACACCCGACATGCTGGGCGAGCCAGTTGACGGGCGGTCCCTGATGCCCTTGGCGCGTGGGGAGGATGCACCAGAGAACATTGCCATCGGTGAATACTGCGCAGAGATGACACCTTGGCCTGTCTTCATGATCCGGCGCGGGACACTGAAATATATTCACTGCGATGTGGATCCACCGCAGCTCTATGACCTGTCTCGGGACCCGGATGAGCGTGTCAACTTGGCGGATGACCCGGCCTACAGTGATGCAGCCGCTGCCTTTGCATGCGAAGTCGCTGAGAGATGGGACAGCGAAAGGCTCCGGGCTGATGTTATGCGCACCCAGAAATCGAGGCGCGCGCTTCATGCCGCGATGGAGGCCGGGGCAAGCGAGCCATGGGATTACAACCCGCCGCGCGACGCCAGTCAGGAATATGTTCGCAATCACATGGATTGGACTGCGGCAGCCGCGCGCTACCGCTTTCCACCGATGGGGGAAACAAACTGATGGATATTCAAGACGGCAAGGTGGCCCTTGTGACGGGCGGACGGGGCGGCATCGGCCGTGCGATTGTGGATCGGCTGACCCGAGAAGGGGCCGTTGTCTACGCAGCCGATCTCAGTGAAAGCGGATCCGTGTCCAACCCAGCAGGGGCCGATAGCCGTTTTCTCCGACTTGATGTCACCTCAGAACCCGAGGCCATTGCAGCTATGGAGAGGATAAAGACTGAGCACGGCAAACTCGATATTCTCGTGAACGCTGCGGGCATCGAGATCGAAAAAACAATTGAGGATACAAGCCTTGAAGAATGGAACCGCTCGTTTGCGGTGAACGTGACAGGCACATTCCTGACGTCCAAATATGCGCTACCTTTGATGCGCAAGGCGGCAAAGAGCGGCAGTTCTGCCTCTGTCATTAACTTCGGATCATATGACGGTTTCATCGCAGATCCGGGACTGGCGGCATATTGTGCAACGAAAGGTGCGGTTCATGCCCTGACCCGCGCGATGGCCTGCGATCACGGGCCCGAAGGCATCCGGGTCAACGCGATTTGCCCTGGCTACATCGACACACCAATGCTTCAAAGCTTTTTCACCGGCGACGGCTCGGGTGGCGGCGGCAAGACGATTGACCAGCTTCAGCAAGCTGTGCGCGATGTGCACCCGATGCGCACTTATGGAACGCCAGACGATATCGCAAACCTTGTGAACTGGCTCGCCAGCGATGAGGCCCGATATGCAAGCGGACAGCTTTGGGTGCTGGATGGAGGCCTTAGCGCTCAAGTCCAGCAGATGCGGCTATGAAATGCGCCGTCAACCCCAGGAAGGTCGCCGACGAGGGTGCTTTACGGCCACGCTATGCGCTTGGTGAAACCCCCGAGGTTCACCTGATCTACCGACCCAAAGAGGTGCGTTACCATTTGCGCCGTGTTGTTTCGCAGGAGGCCCCGGAATGCCAAAATCCGTAATCATCACATGCGCACCGACCGGGGGCATCCACACCCCGACAATGAGCCCTCATCTGCCCATTACGCCAACCGAAATCGCAACGGCCAGTATAGAAGCCGCCGAGGCCGGTGCCTCCATTATCCATTTGCATGCCCGCCATCCCGAGACCGGCAAACCCGATCCCAGGCCAGAATTGTTCCAGCAATTTATGCCTGTCATCAAACAATCCACAGATGCCGTGATCAACGTTTCAACCGGCGGTGGTCTTGGCATGTCCATGGACGAACGCATGTTGGCGGCCACGACAACAAGCCCCGAAATGGCATCCCTCAATGTGGGGTCCCTGAACTTCGGAATCTTCCCGATGCTTCAGAAATACACCGAGTTTCAGCATGATTGGGAACGCCCTTTCCTCGAAATGACCGAGGATTTCATCTTTCCCAACACGTTCGGGACAATTCGCTACGCCATCGAAAAGCTTGGGGGTGAACATGGCACACGGTTCGAATTCGAGTGCTACGATCTTGGTCATCTCTACAATGTAAAATGGTTCGTTGATCAGGGTCTGATCAAGCCACCGTTTTTTATTCAGATGGTGTTCGGAATCCTCGGCGGTGTGGGCGCTGATCTCGACAACCTGATGCATATGCACACCATAGCCGACCGGCTGTTCGGGCCGGAGAATTACGAATGGTCGGTGCTGGCTGCGGGGCGCCATCAGATGCCATTTGCGACTCAGGCGGCCCTGTTGGGGGGCAACCTTCGTGTGGGGCTCGAAGACAGCCTGTTCATCGGCAAGGGCGAACTGGCGACATCCAATGCCCAGCAGGTCCGGAAAATTCGAGACATCGTGGAAAACCTCGGGCTTGAGGTTGCAACACCTGCCGAAGCCAGAGAGCGGCTCGCGCTCAAGGGCGCGGACCGGGTGAATTTCTGATAGAAGGGAACAGGCATGCAAGGCAAATTGCTTATCAATGGGGAGATGGTGGAAGGGGAGGGTGAGGCCCTGGCCATTTTGAATCCCGCGACTGGAGAGAAGATTGGTCAGGTCGCAGAGGCCAGTTCGGACCAGGTAGAGGCCGCAGTAAGGTCATCTGAAGAGGCGTTCGAAACCTTCCGACATGTCCCGCCGGCCGAACGGGCCGTGCTGCTGATGCAAATCGCCGATATTATCGAAGCCAATCAGGATGAGTTGGCGGAGCTTGAAAGCCTTGATGTCGGCAAACCCTGGCCATCGGCCCGCGATGATGAGTTCCCTCTTACCATCGACACATTCCGCTTCTTTGCAGGGGCGGCCCGGACCATGACGGGATCGGCCGCGGGCGAGTATGTCGTAGGCCACACAAGCATGATCCGCCGCGACCCGGTTGGCCCTGTGGCGGCGATTGCCCCTTGGAATTATCCGTTGATGATGGCCGCCTGGAAACTTGCAGCCCCTCTTGCAGCCGGCTGTACAGTTGTTCTGAAGCCTTCCGAGATCACACCTTTGTCCACGCTGCGGCTTGCTGAACTTTTGCAGGATGTCTTGCCCAAAGGGGTGCTGAATGTGATTCACGGGCGTGGTCCCACGATTGGGGATCAATTGATCAACAGCCCTCAAATGGAAGCGATCACCGTCACGGGGTCTCCGGCCACCGGCATGGCCGCCATGCGCGCCGCCAGCGAGCAAATCCGCCATGTGCATCTGGAACTGGGTGGCAAGGCCCCCGTCATTGTTTTTGATGATGCCGACCTGGACGCTGTGGCTGAAACGATCCGCTATGGGAGCTTTTTCAATGCCGGGCAGGATTGTGCGCAACCGTGCCGGATCCTGGTCCAGGACAGTGTGTATGAAAAATTCGCGGCCATGGTCGAAGCGCAAGTAAAAGAAATAAAAGTTGGCGCACCCAAGGCTGAAGGCACCGAAATGGGTCCGATGGTTTCCGCAGCTCAGCGCGACCGCGTTTCCGCCTTTGTCGACCGCGCACGTCCTGGATGCGAGATCGTCACAGGTGGCGCAAGCGGAGATGGAAACGGGTTCTTCTATCAACCGACGGTGTTAGCAAACGTCGATAATTCAGCAGAGATCGCAACGGATGAGGTCTTTGGGCCCGTTTTGACGCTTTCCCGTTTCTCGGACGCGGATCATGCCGTAAAGGTGGCGAATGCAGGTCGATACGGACTGGCATCTTCGGTCTGGACGACCGACGTGGGACGGGCGATGTCGATTACATCTCGCCTGCGCTACGGGTTCACATGGGTCAATACGCATGGTGTCGGCACACCTGAAATGCCTTGGGCCGCGATGAAAGGCTCCGGCACGGGCTGTGATATGAGCGTCTATGCGCTCGACGCCTATACGTCGATCCGTCATGTGATGGTGGCGCACTGATGCGGCTTGCGGGAAAAAAAGCGTTTGTTTCTGGCGGGCGCCAGGGAATTGGACGCGCCATCGTCGGTGCTTTCCTAAAGGAAGGCGCCGAGGTGGTGACCTGCGGGCGGGGTGGAGCCCCTGACGGCCTGCCCTGTGAATGGCACGATCTGGACGTCAGTGATCCGGTGAACGTCCAAATGGTAGCCAAGGCTGTGGGTGCGTTGGACATTCTCGTCAACAATGCCGGGGTCCAGGTGGAAAAGTCAGTGACGGAAAGCACCGACGCGGATTGGGATCTAGTGATCGGCGCCAACTGTCGAGGGGTGTTCAACTGCTGCCGTGCCTTTATTCCGACTATGAAATCCGGCGGGAGCATCATCAATATCGGCTCAATCTCTGGCAAGGTCGCGGACCCTTCGATGGCTCTCTACAATGCGTCCAAAGCTTTCGTGCATGGGCTCACGCGATCTATCGCCGTGGATCATGGCCCAAGCCTGCGGTGCAATGCGATTTGTCCGGGATGGATCAATACCGGCATGCTTGAGGCCGCGTTCGAACTTGCAAAGGATCCTGTCGCGGCAAGGCAAGACGCACTGGCCCGTCATCCCGTTCGTCGGTTTGGCGAGCCGGATGACATTGCATCCATGGCTGTCTGGCTCGCCTCTGACGAGGCAAGCTTCGCAACGGGTCAGTTCTTTACCGTCGACGGCGGCATGACGGCCGCGTCGCCACTCAACCCCGGAGTGTTCTGATGTCGGATATCTCACATACTGCAATTCTTGGTGCCGGCGTTATTGGTGCAAGCTGGGCTGCGCTGTTTCTCGCGGCTGGTCGATCAGTTACTGTTTACGACCCGGCACCAAACTCTGAAGAGCAAACCCGCGCTTTCATTGAAACAGCTTGGCCCACGCTTGAAGAACTCGGCCTGACCGCCAGAGCCTCTCCGAACGCATTGGCGTTTGCAGAAACAGCAGCATCTGCGGTCGATGGTGCAGACTTCGTGCAGGAGAATGTTCCAGAAAGAGAAGCGATCAAACACGCACTCTATTCTGAAGTCGAACCAGCCCTGAGCGAGGATGCGATCGTTTCCAGTTCCACATCAGGCATGACGCTGGAGGCTTTGCAAGCTGGCTGGCAAGATCCTGCGCCTTTCATCCTCGGACACCCGTTCAACCCGCCACATCTTATCCCGTTGGTGGAGCTCACTGCAAACGCGCAAACAGGTGATGGCGTTCTCGAACGAGCCGAAGCGTTTTATCACGACATAGGCAAGGTCACGATCCGCATCAGGAAAGGCTTGCCTGGCCATGTGGCGAACCGCCTTCAGGCAGCCGTCTGGCGCGAAGCGGTCCATATGGCTGTCGAGGGCGTTGCTTCGGTCGAAGACATTGACAAGGCCATGTGGGCGGGCCCCGGTCTGCGATGGGCGGCCATGGGGCCGACGATGTTGTTCAATCTAGGCGCGGGAGAGGGCGGTCTGCGCGCCTTTTGCGAACACTTCCGGGATACGTTTAACGGATGGTGGGACGGGTTGGGTCAGCCACACTTGAACGACGACGTTATCGAAACTTTGGTTCAGGGCATAAACGAAGAAGCAAACGGTCGATCCCCGCAGACACTCGCGGCCGAGCGAGATGCGCTTATTGTTGCCATGCAAAAATCCCTCAAAAGCATTCGACTAGAATCGAACACTTGAACGCTGAGCGTTCGTGATAACGCATTGAGGAGGCACCACCGGCCGAATTTCGGAGCTCTGGCTGCGCAGTGTGTCGACAATCCGTTCCGCCGTGGCCGCGCCAAAGCCCTGTTGTAGCTTCGTGATGAGGTTGCCTTCGTGGACGGCAAAGGGTTGGAACACTGAATGTACGACAAAGTTGGTGCTTTTTATTGTCTGGGTCTCTTCCTCGATCCAAACGTGCTGGATCTTCCGTCCGTCGCCTTCGGCGATTATTTTAGCTTGGGCATGCGCGGCATGACCCTGGAAAACGCCACTGCCTTTTCTGCGATCTTGCGCGAGACCCCGTAGAATTTCTACCGTTCCTAAAGCCTGGTTGCGCCCAAGAAAGCTGCGGTTACTTGGGGCTAGAAGATATCAGGGTCCCCTGCTGTGGTAGATTTCTGCCGGTTGGGATGAACTGAGCAAAAACAACCCGCGAAACGTTGCGGAAATCGTTGCGTGAAATACGCTGAAAGCAAAAAAGCGCCCTTGGGCGCCTTGTTTTATTGGTCGGAGTGAGAGGATTCGAACCTCCGACCCCTGCCTCCCGAAGATCGGTGCAGGTGGCCAAGTTATTGATTTTTAGTCAAAGGAGCCCTGTTTTCCAGGCGTTGTCGCCAATCAAACCAGCCAAGTTCAGGTTCGGCAGGTTCATTGAACCTGAGAGCACTGTCTACATGCGCGTTAATCCTGCAGTTCCTGTAACAGCCGCTGCGTTTTCGGCATGCGGTCTAGGCTGGCCTCAATCCTAGAACGCCACTTGGGGCCACGAGAGAGTGCATCTTCGTAGGCGTCATTCAATTCATCCGGCCGATCCTGAGCAAGCACCTCGACTAGAAACGCGGCCTGTCGTCTGTCCTTTTCTGCTTTGAGGGCATTTTCACCGGGACGGCGACGGTCCGCGACGATCAACTTGTGGATGGCATAGCGTTCTGGCTGCGGGATTTGCACCAAAACGCCACTCCGGTAGGTTACAGCAGCGTTGATTGGCTCCGCGATGAGGTAGTTCAGATGGTGCAATCCTTGCGCATCCACTCCCAAAGCGGGCAGTTCGCGCACATCCTCATCCTCACCGAATGATGGAGTGAGGAATTCTATCAGCGTGTCGCCTCGTGTCTGTTTCCAACGCCAGGTGCGTCCGGCCGTGAGACTGGGCTGCGCCATGAAGTCGAAATCGCGGAACACATCTTTCAGCGATGGTGATGCAGTGTCCTCCAGCACCAGCGACAACCTGGAAAAGCTGGCGATGTCGATGTCATCCGTGTGAGCGGTCATATCCATGTCGAAACGCACACCCAATTCACCTTCGTAAAGGCGGAAGGCGTGCGTCCCCACTATGGTGCCGCCTAGACGAAATACGCCGGACGTTGCCATCGCAGAGAGCAGGCTGCCCGTGGCAGCGTCCAGACCCAGAAAACCTTCTGCTCTTAGGAGCCGCACGAGGCGCGCCCGGTTGCGGCGGCGGTCTTCCTGTTGGGCTTTCAAAGTTTTGTGCTGTTCCAGCCTACCGCGCAGTTCCTCACAATCCTCTCCCAAGTAGTGCTTTTTGACATCGGAACCGACCCGGTAGGTGTCATACCAGTAGGTCCTGTTGTTGCGTTCGACTCGTGTGGGGGTGCCTCGGATGTCCGAAACAGCATCGTCCCGCAGTGAACGCAGGAGATCGTGATAAGCGGCATGTGCTATGGATGAATGGCGCGTGAACATCTTGGCTTCCACTGTGCTCAACGGATTTTAATTTTGTTGAACATAGCGTATGTTCAACAAAAAGTAAAGATGTTGAACACCACGTTTTTAGCTCTGTAATTCGTGAATAAACACAGATGGGCATGAATTTTTCGCGATGTCGCAAAGATGCGCGTGATGAGTCAGGTAGATCACCTGGCCGCTTTTGCTCATCTCAGCTAGCAGGCCGAAGGCCTCGGCGGTGCGGTCGTCGTCGAAGCTTTCCATGATGTCATCGGCAATGAACGGCACTGGGCCGTTGTTGCGAGCAAACTCGTGGTAGCCTGCTATGCGTAGCGCAAGGTGGTGTCGCCCCATTCGACCTGGTGGTTCACTTCCCCGTGCAGGAAGAGGTTCATTTTGGCCAGCGCCCAAGTAGAGCCGATGGCCTCTTGTCCAAACAGCGCATAGCCCTTACCACCCTTGTCACGGATCAGCTTGCCACATTTCATCAGCAGCGAAGCCGAGCCACAGGTGGGATCGCAGATGTGGTCCCCGGGTTGGCTGAGGCAGGTATCTCGATGGAGGAGATTGCACAGTTTTTCGGTCATTGAGACTCACGGATCACCGCATCCGTCTACGCGCGATACAGTCCGGAGCACCTACGTAAAGCGGCCAACGCGCTGGAATTCGACTAGCGCTCAGGTTCAATGAACCTCGGGTCACTGTCTCAAAAACAACAAAGGCGCCCTTGGGCGCCTTGTTGTATTGGTCGGAGTGAGAGGATTCGAACCTCCGACCCCTGCCTCCCGAAGACAGTGCTCTACCAGGCTGAGCTACACTCCGACCGTGGCGGGTGATCTATACGCGGCGTGTCTGATGCGCAAGAGGATTCTGTATTTCGATCACCCGAATCTTTCGAACGCAACAACCAAAAAAGGGCGGCGCACCGATAAGGTCGGAACCCGGTAATTTGAGCAGGTCTTCACGAATCGAAAAAACGAGCGGTTGCATGTCTGCGTTCTTCTGGTTGATCGGCACGCAAGAGTGCCCGCCAATTTGTTCACCCCTGCCGGGCAGGTCACAATTGCACCGGTGCTAAGACGTCGAGAGGTTCACAGGCACGTTGAAAGACAAGGGAACCGCACCCCTTTGCGGCGGAAACCCTGTGGTCTTCTTGTCCGCTCTCGCCCGCGCAGCCATCGTCATGAATTGGTTGTGAAGCATCCCAGGCAATCACGGCAAGGGGTCTGTTTGGTACAGACGAATTTTGGTTCCACCATGGTCGACGACCGGCCCCGGCGCCAGCAAAGGCATGCGTGTGGCCCGGGCAAGCCCCGGAGCGCTGGTGATCACGCCGACCCGCCATCCCTGGAACCGGTTCATCAAGGTCTTGCCCATCGCACCATAGACTGAACGCAAGCGTCTTTCGTCACCAATCCGCGCCCCGTAGGGCGGGTTCACAATGACCAGCCCCGCAGGACCTTCGGGGGGTCTCATGTCACTGACGGAACGCTGTTGAAACCGTGTCACATCACTGACCTGGGCCCTTTCGGCATTGGCAGTCGCCGCGTCAACCGCGCCGGAGTTGCGATCCGAGCCGTAGAAGGTAAGCGCGCATTCCGCCGTCTTCGATTCCCGTCGCATTTCCTGCCACTGATCAGGGTCAAAGCCCACAAGGTCTTCGAATGCAAAACTGCGGGAGCGGCCAGGGCGCAGGCCCAGAGCGATCTCGGCGGCCTCGATCACGAAGGTACCCGATCCGCACATCGGGTCCAGTACGGGTTCATCGCCCGAGTAGCCACACTCTCTCAGGAACATGGCGGCCATTGTTTCGCGCATTGGGGCCTTGGCAATGGCTTCCTTGTGACCGCGTTTGTGCAACAGCTCGCCGGAACTGTCGACCGAGATCGTGCAGATGTCTTTCTCGATTCGAAGCAAGACCCGAAGGTTTGCCTCGGATGAAATCGAGGTGCCCAATGTATCGGATATTGCCCGCTCGATCCTCTGACGAGCTGCACCGGCGTGATAAATTCTGGATTTGCGGCTGATGGCTTCCACCTTGACCGGCACGTCAGGACGCAAAACGGTGCCCCAAGGAAATTTCCGAGCACGTTTGTCCAATTGGGCAAGGTGCACGGCGGGGAAACTGCCCAGTCGCACCAGAACCTTGTTGGCGCCGCGCAGTGTCAGGTTGGCGCGCCAGACCTCGGGCCATGAACCCCGGCATGTCACCCCGCCGGGTACAGTTCTGACCTGCGCGAATCCGTTGAATTGCGCCTCGTCACCAAGAGGCGCCTCGAGGCCAGGCGTGGCAACCAGAAAGATTTCCAAATCTGTGTCTTTTTCCATTCCGGTTGCTTACACTGGAACCTTGTTGGGCGCGATATGCAATTATACGCCATGGAATCAGAAGAAATGACCGATCAATCGCAGGATTGTGTGGTTCATCCTCAAGTTTTGGCGGTAACAGGTTTGCGTTTGTGACCTTCCCCGCGTAAAGGGTCCTTGATCGGAAATACGCCTGCGGATTTTGGACCGTTTTCGACGCTTTTGCGACGGAGGCTCGAAAAAACCGCGCTATTGCATGACCCCGAAAGGGCGTTGGCAGAGCTGGCGCAGAAAAGAGGCTTGGAAGAACGTAGCAACATGCAAACTTTCAAACTGAAAAAGGGGCTGGATCTGCCGGTGGAAGGCGCTCCTGACCAGACCATTCACCCGGGCCCGGAATACTCGACCGTAGGCGTCCTGGGCGGTGACTACATCGGCCTGAAACCCAAGATGCTGGTGCAGGAAGGCGACAGTGTTGTGCGCGGCACGCCGCTGTTCTGCCACAAGGACGCGCCTGACGCGATGATGGTCGCCCCGGTCAGTGGCAGAGTCGTCGCGATCAACCGTGGTGCCCGTCGGGTGCTGCAAAGCGTCGTGATCGACGTGACCGACGCCAATGACGCCGGGCTGGATTTCTCGGGCATAGGGGATGCTGACAGCGCTGAAGGCGTGACAGCCAAGCTGTGCGCCGCCGGCCTGTGGACGTCGTTCCGCACGCGCCCCTATTCGAAAATGCCGAACCCCGGCATCAAACCGGATGCGATCTTTGTCACCGCCATGGACAGTGACCCGCTGGCCCCTGACGCTGCCACGATCATTGCCGAGGCGCCCGAAGAATTTACCGCCGGTTTGGCGGCAGTCAGCACACTGACCGAGGGCAAAACCTATCTTTGCCAAAAAGAGGGTGACACGATACCCGGCGCAGATGTCGCCGGTGTCGAAACCGCATCTTTCGCAGGCCCACACCCATCGGGCCTGGCCGGAACGCATATTCACTTCCTCGAACCCCTTGCAGGCGACAAGCAGGTCTGGACCATCGGGTATCAGGATGTCATCGCCATTGGCCGCCTGATGCTGACCGGCCATCTGGATCCGAATGTCGTGATTGCCCTGACGGGGCCGGGTGCGCGTCAACCGCGTTTGATCCGTACCGTGATGGGCGCATCAACTGACGATCTGACCCGCGACGAAGTCGATGTGGACGGCACGCCCCGTGTCATTTCGGGTTCGATCCTGTCGGGCCGGCGCGCAGACGGCCCGACCGCCTATCTGGGCCGGTTCGCGCGCCAGATCAGCATCATCCGTGAAGATCCCGATCAAATCCCGTTGGGCTGGATTCGTCCGATGCCGTCGAAATACGCGGTCCAGCCTGTATTGGGTTCGGCATTCGCCAAGAAGCTGTATGCCTTCACGTCCAACCTGAACGGCGGGCGTCGGGCCATGGTGCCCACAGGTGTTTTCGAAGACCTGATGCCGCAGGACTATCTGCCCACTCAGTTGCTGCGGGCGCTGCTGGTAATGGATACGGACACTGCCCAAGCCCTGGGTGCGCTGGAGCTGGACGAAGAGGATCTGGGCCTTGTGGGCTTTGCCTGTCCGGCAAAATATGAATACGGGCTGGCGCTTCGCGACTGCCTGAGCAAAATTGAAAAGGAGGGCTGAGCCGAATGGGTTTGCGCAGCTTCTTTGACAGGATCGAGCCGAACTTTACCAAGGGCGGCAAGTACGAAAAGTACTTCCCCATCTACGAGATGGTGGAAAGCTTCATCTACACTCCAAAAACCGTGACCACAGTGGCGCCGCACGCGCGGTCCTATGTGGATATGAAGCGGATCATGACCTATGTCGTGATCGCGACGATCCCCTGCATCCTGTGGGGGATGTGGAACACCGGCTATCAGGCGAACTCGGCGATTGCGTTGCTGGGGCCGGAATCGGCCACCGGCTGGCGGATTGCTTTGTTGCAGATGTTCGGGATTTCGCTGGACCCGTCCAGCATCTTTGCCAACGTCATGCATGGTCTGATGTATTTCCTTCCGATCTACATCGTCACGCTTGTCGCGGGCGGTATCTTCGAGGTCATCTTTGCCACCGTGCGCGGCCATGAGGTGAACGAAGGCTTCCTTGTTACATCAATGCTTTACACGCTGATCATGCCTGCTTCGACGCCCCTGTGGCAGGTGGCATTGGGCATCATCTTCGGCGTCGTGATCGGTAAGGAAGTGTTCGGGGGCACCGGCAAGAACTTTCTCAACCCCGCGCTTGTGGGGCGGGCGTTTTTGTATTTCGCCTATCCGGCGCAGATGTCGGGGGATGCGGTCTGGACACCCGTTGACGGGTTCTCGGGCGCAACTGCATTGGGCGTGTCTGCGGCCGAAGGTGTGCAGGCACTGGCCGCCGAAGGCATCACCTGGTCGAGCGCGTTTTTCGGCACCATTCAGGGCAGCTTTGGCGAAACATCGACACTGGCCTGCATGATCGGTCTGGCTTTCCTTCTGATGACCAGGATCGCCAACTACCGCCTGATTGTGGGCTGTCTGGGGGGCACCATCGGCTTTACCCTGCTGTTGAACCTGATCGGATCGGATACCAACCCGATGTTCGCGATGCCGTGGTACTGGCATATCGTATTGGGCGGTTACGCTTTCGGGCTGGCCTTTATGGTGACGGAACCGGTTTCGGCCAGCCACACCAATGTAGGGCGTTATATCTACGGCGCTTTGATCGGAGTCATGGTCGTGATGATCCGCGTGATCAACCCGGCTTTCCCCGAAGGGATGATGCTGGCAATCCTGTTCGGCAACGTCTTTGCACCGCTGATCGATTATTTCGTCGTGCAAGCCAACATCAAACGGAGGGCGCGTCGCCATGTCTGATACGCAATCCCCAGATCAAAACGAGGCACCCAAGGGCGCATTGGCCAAATTCCTGGCGGCGTCGCCGGATTCTGTTGGCAAGACGATCTTCATCGCCGTTGCCGTCTGTCTGGTCGCCTCGATGGTAGTGTCTGCGGCCGCAGTCAGCCTGCGCCCGGTGCAAGAGGCCAACCGCCTGAAGGACAAACAGGTAAACGTTCTGCAAGTTGCGGGCGTGTTCGAACCGGGCATCGACGTAACAGAGGCTTTTGCCGCCTTCGAACCACGTGTGCTGGAGCTGTCCACAGGCACCTTCGTCGATGATCAGTTTGATCCGACTACGTTTGACGACATCGCCGCCGCCAGCGATCCAGAGCTGAGCGTCGCGCTGGACAATGACCCAGCCGGTATCGGCCGCAAATCCAAGTACCGTGTTATCTATCTGCTGCGCGATGATGCGGGTGATCTGGACAAGGTGATCCTGCCTCTGCACGGATACGGCCTGTGGTCGACGCTCTATGGGTTTATCGCGCTTGAAAACAACGGCAACGATATCTACGGCCTGCAATTCTATCAGCATGGTGAAACTCCGGGTCTTGGGGCCGAGGTGGACAACCCGCGCTGGAAAGCCCTGTGGAACGGGAAAAAGCTGCGCGACGAAGCAGGGGATCTGCAAATCACCGTTGCCAAATCGCAGCCCGCAGCCGGGCCAGATTTCTACGTGGATGCGTTGGCGGGGGCCACGCTGACCTCGGTCGGCGTCGATAACCTTGTGAAATTCTGGATGGGCGATGCGGGCTACGGTCCCTTCCTGGCCAAACTTCAAGCAGGAGAGATTTGATGCCCCAGACCAAGAAAGAGATGCTGGTCGACCCGCTTGTCGACAACAATCCGATCACATTGCAGGTGCTGGGCATCTGTTCGGCGCTTGCGGTGACATCATCGCTGCAAGTGTCGATGGTGATGGCGCTGGCAGTGATCTTCGTGACCTCGTTTTCGTCGTTCTTCATTTCATGCCTGCGAAATCAGATCCCCGGTTCGATCCGGATCATCGTTCAGATGGTGATCATCGCGTCGTTGGTGATCCTGGTGGACCAGATCCTTAAAGCCTATGCTTTCGAGATTTCGAAAACCCTGTCGGTTTTCGTCGGCCTGATCATCACCAACTGCATCGTGATGGGCCGCGCCGAGGCATTTGCGATGAAGAACCCTCCGGTTGCGTCCTTCATCGACGGAATGGGCAACGGCATGGGCTATGGTCTGATCCTGCTGCTGGTCGGCTTCATTCGCGAGCTGTTTGGCGCGGGGTCGCTGTTCGGCGTCACGATTCTGGAAACCGTCAACAACGGCGGCTGGTACGTGCCCAACGGCATGCTGCTGTTGCCGCCCTCGGCGTTCTTCATCATCGGTCTGATCATCTGGGCCTTCCGCACATGGAAGCCGAACCAGGTGGAAGAGCGTGAATACAAAATTCAGCAGGTAGAGGCCCACTGATGGAAGGTCTGATCTCACTGGCCGTAAAGGCCATCTTTGTCGAAAACCTTGCGCTCAGCTTTTTTCTTGGCATGTGCACTTTCATCGCCGTGTCCAAGAAGATTTCGACAGCGCTGGGGCTGGGGATTTCGGTCATGGTCGTGCAGGCCATCACCGTGCCTGCCAACAACCTGCTGCTGAACTACCTGCTGAAACCGGGCGCGCTGGCCTGGGCCGGGTTCCCGGATGTGGACCTGACCTTCCTTGGCCTGATTTCCTATATCGGCGTGATCGCGGCGATGGTGCAGATCCTCGAGATGGTTTTGGACAAGTATTTCCCACCGCTTTACAACGCGCTGGGGATCTTTCTGCCACTGATCACGGTGAACTGCGCCATCCTTGGCGGGTCGCTGTTCATGGTGGAGCGTGACTATAACTTTACCGAGGCGGCGACTTATGGCTTGTCTTCCGGTTTTGGCTGGGCGCTGGCAATCACGGCAATGGCCGGAGTGCGGGAAAAGCTGAAATATTCGGACATTCCCGATGGTCTGCAAGGTCTGGGCATTACTTTCATTACCGCAGGTCTGATGGCTATGGCCTTCATGTCCTTCTCGGGCGTGAAACTGTAAGGGGGCGTTGATGGAAACCTTTACCTTAGGCGTAGCTCTTTTCACCGTAATCGTTCTGGCATTGGTGGCCATCATCATGGCCGCCCGATCCAAGCTGGTATCGACTGGAAACGTCAACATTACGATCAACGGCGAAAAGACGATTTCCGTTCCGGCAGGTGGCAAGCTGCTACAGACACTGGCTGCCGAGAAGCTGTTTGTCCCTTCGGCCTGCGGTGGCGGCGGCACCTGTGCGCAGTGCCGGGTGCGGGTGCATTCGGGGGGCGGGTCGATCCTGCCGACCGAAGAAAGCCATATCACGAAACGTGAAGCGTCATGTGGTGATCGCCTGTCTTGCCAGGTGGCGGTCAAGCAGGACATGGATATCGAAGTTCCGGAGGAAGTCTTCGGCGTCAAGAAATGGGAATGTACCGTTCGGTCGAACGAAAACGTAGCGACCTTCATCAAGGCCTTGATCCTGGACCTGCCCGAGGGCGAGGATGTGAACTTCCGCGCCGGTGGCTACATCCAGATCGAAGCACCAGCACACCAGTTGAAATACACGGATTTCGACATTGAAGAGGAATATCGCGAGGATTGGGATCGCTTCAATCTGTGGCAATATGAATCGGTGGTGACCGAACCCATCGAGCGCGCCTATTCGATGGCCAACTACCCGGACGAAAAAGGCATGATCATGCTGAACGTCCGCGTGGCCTCGCCGCCGCCGGGGTCCGAAGGCATTCCGCCGGGTCAGATGTCGTCCTACATCTTCAACCTGAAGCCGGGTGACAAGGTCACCATTTCAGGCCCATTCGGCGAGTTCTTTGCCCGTGAAACTGACAAAGAGATGGTCTTCATTGGCGGCGGCGCCGGTATGGCACCCATGCGCAGCCATATCTTTGATCAGCTAAAGCGGCTTCAGAACCGCAACCGGAAGATCAGCTTCTGGTACGGTGCGCGGTCGAAGAAAGAGATGTTCTTTGTCGAAGACTTCGACAGTCTGGCTGAAGAATTCGACAATTTCGAATGGCACGTGGCCTTGTCGGACGCGCAGCCCGAGGACAATTGGAAAGGCTATACCGGCTTCATCCACAACGTATTGTTCGAAGAATACCTCAAGAACCACCCCGCGCCTGAGGATTGCGAATACTACATGTGTGGTCCGCCAATCATGAACCAGTCGGTCATCAACATGCTGCTGGATCTGGGCGTGGACCGCGAAGACATCATGCTCGACGATTTCGGCGGGTAAGGAACAAAAAAGAACCGGCGTTGAAGACGCCGGTTCTTTCATTTGGCGATAGGCCTACGTTATTTTCCGTAATAATCTCGGTACCACGCAACGAACTGGGTGATGCCGTCTTTCAGGTCTGTCCGGGGACGATAGTTCGTCAGTCTTTGTAGCAGCCGATTGTCCGCCCAGGTGGCATGAACATCACCCATCTGCATCGGCATGAAGTTCTTGATCGCCTTCTGCCCCACGGCCTGTTCGATGGCTTCGATGAAATCCATCAGGCGCACTTTTTCTCCGTTGCCGATATTCACGATGCGGTAGGGCGCGACGGGGGACAGGCTGTCTCCGTCCTCGATACCCTCACGGCTGGCTGGCCGCACCGGAGGCACATCGATCAGCAATCTGATGCCGCGTACAAGGTCTTGGACATGGGTGAAATCCCGGTGCATGTCGCCGTGATTGTAAATGTCGATCGGGCGGCCATCCAGGATGGCGGCGACAAATTTGAAATACGCCAGATCCGGTCGTCCCCAAGTGCCGTAGACGGTAAAGAAGCGGAACATGGTCGTCGGCAAATCCCAAAGATGCGCATAGGAATGCCCCATCGCCTCATTCGCCTTCTTTGTCGCGGAATAGATGGTCAGTTGGGTGTCGGCTTTTTCCGTCTCAGTAAACGGCATGTCTTCGTTGGCACCGTATATCGAAGAGGTAGATGCCATCAAAAGATGATCCACCTTATGTTGCCGTGCAATTTCCATCACGTTGAATGTTCCAACGACATTCGATTCAACATAGCTGCGTGGATGTTCCAAACTGTGTCTCACACCGGCTTGAGCCGCCAGATGAACGATGACTTCCGGCTGAAATTCTTCGGCGACCTGCAACAGCCGATCATAATTTTCCAACCGATCCTCGGTTGCCGTGAATCCGGGTGTCTGAAGCAGAATTTGATGGCGACGCTGTTTCAGGACCACATCATAGTAATCCGTCATCCCGTCGTATCCATGCACGCGGAACCCTTCCTCTAACAGCAGCTTTGCCAGATGGAACCCGATGAACCCCGCAGAGCCCGTAATCAAAACCCGTTTCATAGAACCCTCAAAACGCCCTGCACGATCATCGCTGAACAAAAGGTTCTTCCCCTGATGCCGGGTCAAACATTTTGAACTGCGCCGAAGGTCATATCGAACATCCAGACGTCATTGGTCAACTCTTTGCTGATTCAATCAGATGCTCATTGCCGCCAATGGGCGAGAAGGATAGGGATCAACATGTATGATTGCGAACTGGATCAGACGGTGGTTCGACCGCAGGGCGGGGCGGACAATGAATGCAGTGTCTTGCGACATCGCTCCGGCCGAGAAAGTGACGGCCGTGGGCGATATTCACGGTCGTCTGGACTTGTTGCAGGCGTTGTTGCCCCGACTGGACGATCAAAGCTTGCTGGTCTTTGTCGGAGATTACATTGATCGGGGGCCATACAGCGCGCAGGTGCTGCGCCACCTGTTTCACCTGAGCGAGACGTCAGGAGGACGCGTTCAATGTCTTCTTGGAAACCACGAAGAGTTTCTGTTGCAATTCCTGGAGGCGCCGGAACGCAACGCCCGGCTTTGGTTTCAAAATGGGGGTGTACATACACTGGCGTCTTTCGGGTTGAAACCGCCCGGGGATATCGACAACAACCAGCAGGTTCGAAAACTGGCGGATGATCTTCGCCTTAAGATGGGCGAAAGCCTGATCAACTGGCTAGCCGACCGGCCATTGACCTGGACCACCGGCAACGTCACTTTCGTTCATGCGGCGCTGGACCCCCGACATCCGATTGAGGCCCAGGATCGCCAGATTTGTCTTTGGGGACATCCCATGTTTCCCAGGCTGGCCCGCAGCGATGGCCAATGGGTGGTACATGGCCACACGATCGTGGACCTGCCCCGGATCAGGAAGCGGGTGGTATCGATTGACACGGGCGCTTTCGCTTCGGGTCGATTGACAGCCGCCGAGATCAACGCCGGTTGTGTTCGGTTCACCTCGACCGGATGAACAGTGGGCCTTTAACCGACGATCATTTGCTTCATGCGAAGCGCTTCATATTCCAGCTCTTTAAGGCGGAAGTGGACAACGTCTCCGATCGTGATGACGCCGCACAAGTGACCGTCGCGCAGCACCGGCATATGGCGAAAACGGCCCTCGGTCATCGTTTTCAGAACTTCATTCAGCAGATCGTTCGGTGTGCAGGTCTTAACATCCCTGGTCATGAGATCTTCGACCGATTGCGGAAGGGTCTGGCCGGGTGTGTCTGCCATGCGCCGAACGATGTCGCGTTCTGACAAAATCCCCTGCAATGCCCCGTTCTGATCCGTCACTAGAACTGCACCGATCCGCTTTTCCTTCAGCGTGTTGACCACAGAATGGATGGTGTCATTTGGCCGCACCGAAAACACCGCGTCCCCTTTACCTTCAAGCAGCTTGGCCACGGTTGTCTGCGAATGCGACAGGTTCGATTCCGCAGACTGGCTGTACGTCGTCTTGTCAGCCTTGTCGCCGCGCGAAGGCGACTGGTAAGAGGTTGGAGCCATGGGCAATCTCCTTGTGGTTCTTGCAAAGTCTTTCCCTTTCACCTTAGCGCAGCTAAACGACCTGTATAGGGTGCAATTGCGCCGATCGGCAAAAACGCGGGCCCGGAAAGGACGTTCAAGCCATTGAGTGAACTCTATCTTACGCCACCCATAGCGGCATTGATCTTCTTTGCCGTTGTTGTTTGTGGCCACAATTTCCGCATGGCGTGGAAGCAACAGCTGCCGGGTTGGCAAAAACGTGCGTGGTTGTTCGGCGTGCCGGCGGGGGTCGGCCTTTTGATGCTGGGTTTCCTGCCGTTGAAGATGTGATCGCAGTTTGACTCTGGCCGGGGCCACTGGCATATGCCGGGCACAGAATTTCCCGGAGATCGCCCTATGCGTCTTATGCCTTTACTGGCCGTTGCCACCCTTCTTTCCGGCTGTTTGTTCGACAAAGAACCCGAGGTGGTTCGTCTTTCGGGCGAAACGATGGGCACGACCTTCAACATAACCGCGATCGGCGAAGATCTTGATGAGGCCGCATTGGCCGCGGCCGTCGAAGAGACGCTGGCCGAGGTGAACGCCAAAATGTCCAACTGGGATCCAGAATCCGAGGTGTCCGTCTTTTCGGCGTCAACCAGCACAGCCCCCGTTCCGGTCTCGGACGAACTCGCATTGGTCCTTTCGGCAGCCTATGACGTGCACGAAAAAACCGGTGGGACTTTTGATGTAACTCTGGGCCCGCTGATCGAACTTTGGGGCTTTGGCCCACGCAAGCCCGAGGATCCGGTGCCATCGGATACCGAAATCGAGGCCGCGTTGAGCGGCGTCGGGCAGGCCCGTTTGCTGACGCTCGACACCGAAGCCGGCACGCTGTCGAAGGCTGATCCAAAGGTGGGCATCAACCTGTCGGCGATTGCAAAGGGCTATGGCATCGATACGGTTGCCGGTGCTTTGCAGGATGCCGGTATCGACGATTACCTTGTCGAGATCGGCGGTGATCTTGTTGCCAAAGGCAAGAATGAGCAGGGCGAAGCCTGGCGCATTGGCATCGAAAAGCCTGAAACGGGCGCTCAGAGCATTCAACTGATCGTTTCTCTGGATGATCGCGGCATGGCCAGCTCGGGCGATTACAAGAATTTCTTCGAACAGGACGGCGTGCGTTATTCGCATATCATCGATCCGACCACGGGACGCCCGATCACACATCCCACGACCTCTGTCACGGTTCTGGCGGAAAACGCAATGTTGGCGGATGCCTGGGCAACGGCCATGCTGGCTTTGGGTCACGAGAAGGGAATGGACATTGCGGAAAAGTATAAACTTGCCGTGTACTTCATCTCGCGGGATGTGACAGGCGGCGAAGATGCCTATATTACTTCGCACAGCACCGAGTTCAAAAACGCTTTGGGAACCAACTGACAGGCAGGAACCGAGATGAGCACTTTTATTCTGGCCTTTATTCTTTTGGCGCTTGTCATGGTCGGTATGTCATTGGGTGTCATGCTGATGGGCAAGACCATCAAAGGCAGCTGCGGTGGCCTGAATGCGATCTCGGGCGCCGATAAATGCGTTGTGTGCCAAAAGGATGTCGACCCGGACAGCCCGCTGCGCGACCAATTGCAATGCAAACGTGCCAGGAAGATGCTGGAACAGATGGAACATCAGGCCTGAAGCAAGTTTTGCTTCGCTCTGCGAACGGAAGTGGCTAACTAGGTCCTCATGACTTTCGGGGAGGCACCGCGTTGGCCAAGGCAAAGAATATCCTGTTCATCATGTTCGACCAGCTGCGCTGGGATTATCTGAGCTGTTACGGGCACCCACATCTGCATACTCCGAATATCGATCGTCTGGCCGCGCGCGGTGTCCGCTTTGACCGGGCCTATATCCAATCGCCGATTTGCGGCAGTTCCCGCATGTCGACCTATACCGGGCGCTATGTGCATTCCCATGGGGCCTCATGGAACAACATTCCCCTCAAAGTGGGTGAGATCACGTTGGGCGACCACCTGCGCAAGGCGGGAATGGATTGCTGGCTGGTCGGCAAGACCCATATGGCCGCCGATGCCGAGGGGATGGCCCGTCTTGGGCTGGAGCCCGACAGCATCATCGGGGCCCGCGTCGCGGAATGCGGGTTTGACGTGTTCGAACGCGATGACGGGTTGCGTGCAGAGGGTCCGGACGGATTCTATGACCCGGACGGAGCAAAGAAATACAACCATTACCTTGCAGACAAGGGATACGAGAGCGACAATCCGTGGCATGATTTTGCCAATTCCGGTCTGGATGCCGATGGCAACGTGCTGTCAGGGTGGTTCCTGAAAAATTCATCCGAACCTGCAAATATCGCGGAAGAGGACAGTGAAACACCATATCTGACCACCCGTGGAATCGAGTTCATGGACAGCCATGAAGGACCGTGGTGCTGTCACCTCAGCTACATCAAGCCTCACTGGCCTTACATCGTGCCGGAACCTTACGCTTCGATGTACGGGCCCGAACATGTCGTGCCCGTGGTCCGCTCGGAAGCTGAGCGAAAGAATGCCCATCCCGTCCTGAAGGCCTTCATGGACACCAAGGTCGGGCAGGCTTTTTCGCGCGAGGATGTCCGCGAGGCGGTGATCCCGGCTTACATGGGGCTGATCAAACAAGCGGATGACCAGATGGGTCGTCTGTTCGACTGGATGGAGAAAACCGGGCGGATGGACGACACGATGATCGTGCTGACCTCGGATCACGGTGATTTTCTGGGCGACCACTGGATGGGTGAGAAGACTTTCTTCCACGATGCCTCCACCAAAATGCCGCTGATCATTTATGACCCGTCACCCGAAGCGGACGTCACGCGCGGTACCACCTGCGACGCGCTGGTCGAGTCGATCGATCTGGCGCCAACGTTTCTGGAACTGGCAGGCGGCGAAAAAGCCGGGCATATTCTCGAGGGGCATTCTCTGCTGCCGATCCTGCATGGTCAGTCCGACAAAACGCCCCGACAGGTCGCGATTTGCGAGTATGACTATTCCGCGTCCCCCATCGCGCAGCGACTGAATGCATCGGTTCGAGATGCGGTGATGTTCATGGTCGCGAATGAAAAGTGGAAGCTCATCCATTGCGAGGGCGGGTACAGGCCGATCCTGTTCGATCTGGAAAACGACCCCGATGAACTGGTGGATCTGGGTGACAGCGCGGATCATTCGGAAGTCATCGCGCAAATGTACGATCACCTGTTTGCCTGGGCGCGGCGCCCGTCACAGCGCACCACCCGGTCCGAACAGCAGTTGATCGATATGCGGACCCGAAGCGGGGGCACGGGCATCATGATCGGCATCTACGACGAAAACGACACGCCGCTGGAACTGACGGTCAAGTATCGCAACCGCAAGGCGAAGCCATACACGCGTTACCTCAAAGACTAGTCTCGTCCGGGTTTTCACCGATACAACCATGATGGCTTTAAGTCGAAAAATGCAGCGGCTCATTGTCCTCCAGCGATGGGCCGAAGCCGCCAGGCCGTTTGATTAAATCTGCGTAAATTGCCGCAAAGATGGTTCACCCCTTGCCGGCCAGACGCTAGAAGAAGACCCAAGAGCAGTAATCGGAGAATTTCAATGCCAACCCCCAAACCCGTTGTTCTGTGCATTCTTGATGGGTGGGGCGTGTCAGACGACACACAGGCGAATGCGCCCTATCTGGCGAACACGCCGACCTTTGACGCGATCATGGCCAAATGCCCGCACGCCACGCTGACAACGCATGGCCCGGACGTAGGTCTGCCCAGTGGGCAGATGGGTAACTCCGAAGTCGGTCATACAAATATAGGTGCGGGCCGCGTTGTGGCCATGGATCTGGGGCAGATCGACCTGGCCATCGAAGACGGTTCGTTCTTTGGCAACGAGGCATTGCAGGCATTCATTTCCAAGGTCAAATCCTCTGGGGGGACGGCTCATCTCATGGGGTTGGTCTCGGACGGTGGTGTTCACGGGCACCTGAACCACATCATCGCTGCAACCAAGGCCATTACGGATGCCGGTGTTCCGGTCGCCCTTCATGCGGTCACGGATGGGCGCGACGTGGCCCCAAAATCTGCGCTGACCTATTTTTCCAAGTTGGAAGAACGGCTGCCCGAGGGGGCACGTGTCGTCACGGTAAGCGGTCGCTATTTCGCCATGGATCGCGACAATCGCTGGGAGCGGATCGCAGAAGCTTATGACGCGATGATCAACGGCAAGGGCAGGGCGGCCGACACCGCACATGGCGCTGTGGACCATGCCTACAACCAGTCTGAGTCTGACGAATTCATTACGCCGACCGTGTTGCAAGGTTACAAGGGCGTATCCGACGGCGATGGCTTTTTCTGTCTAAATTTCCGTGCAGATCGTGCTCGCGAAATCCTGCGCGCGATTGGTGAACCGGGCTTTGCTGAGTTCGAAACCGGGCCGCGGCCGAAACTGTCGGCGCTGCTGGGCATGGTAGAGTATTCGGACGGTCACAACGCATATATGACCGCGGTTTTTCCGAAACGGGCGATTGTGAACACGCTCGGGGAATGGGTCGCCAAGCAGGGGTTGCGTCAGTTCCGGCTGGCTGAAACCGAAAAATACCCCCATGTCACTTTTTTCCTGAACGGGGGCAAGGAGACACCTGAAAAAGGTGAAGATCGCTATATGCCCAAATCACCCAAGGTTGCGACCTATGATTTGCAACCCGAGATGTCCTCGGCCGAGGTCACAGCCAAGTTTGTCGAGGCGATCGAACAAGGTTACGACCTGATCGTAACCAATTACGCCAACCCTGATATGGTCGGGCATACCGGCGACCTTCAAGCTGCGATTAAGGCATGCGAAGCCGTTGATGCAGGATTGGCTCAGGTCGTTGCTGCCTTGGAAAAAGCAGGCGGCGCAATGATCCTCACCGCCGATCACGGTAATTGTGAAGTGATGGTTGATCCGGAAACCGGCGGTCCGCATACGGCGCACACGCTGAACCCGGTGCCCATAGCTTTGGTCGGAGGGCCAGAAGGCGCGCAGGTGCGTCAGGGGCGGTTGTCTGATCTGGCGCCGACCCTGCTTGATTTGATGAACCTGCCCAAACCGCCGGAAATGACCGGAGAAAGCCTGCTGTCATGAGGCTGACCGCCCTTGCGATTGTGCTGCTTTCAGCTTGTCAGGCCTTTGCCCAGGACGACGCTTCTCGGGCAGCACTGGATGCGGCAAGGATGCTGGAACAGGCGTCGATCTCGCTGAGCGAAGCAGACGGCGCAAGGGATCGGGTGCGGGCGCTGACCGAAACGATACAAGCCTATGAGGCCGGGCTGAGCGCGATGCGGACCGGTCTGCGCAAGGCTGCAACACGCGAAGCGCAACTGAGCGCGCAATTGAGCGCGCGTGAAAAGGACGTCAGGCAGTTGCTTGGCATCTTGCAGACCATCGAAACGACCGCGCCGCCAGTGCTGATGCTGCACCCGTCAGGCCCATTGGGCGCGGCGCGGGCCGGAATGATGCTGTCCGAGGTGACGCCTGGGCTCAATGCAAAAGCGCAAGCGCTGGCAGAGGACCTGCAAGAGGTTCAGACCCTGCGTCTGCTGCAACAAAGCGCCTCGGAAACTTTGACCGAAGGGCTGCGCGGTGTGCAGGATGCCCGCACGCGATTGAGCGAAGCGATTGCCGACCGCACTGATTTGCCGCGTCGGTTTGTCGAAGACCCGGTGCGCACGGCCATTCTGATTTCTTCGACCGAGACTCTGGATGGTTTTGCAAGCGGTCTGTCAGAGATTTCAGAAGGCGAGATCATTGAAACCGACGCAAGCATCCTGGATCAGAAAGGACAGATTCCCTTGCCGGTGCAGGGCGTTTTGCTGCACAAGGCCGGTGAACCGGACGCCGCAGGGGTCGCCCGCGCTGGTCTGGTCATCGGCACCCGTTCCCGTGCGCTTGTAACATCCCCCACTGCGGCCACGATCCGCTATCGCGGGCCATTGCTGGATTTGGGAAACCTTGTCATTCTGGAGCCGCAACCGGGCCTGTTGTTCGTGTTTTCGGGCTTGCAAGAGGTCTATGGTCAACCCGGGCAGGTGATCCCCAAAGGCACTCCGGTTGGCCTGATGCCGGGTGAAATGCCGGAAATCGGCGCAATATTGTCAACAAGCGGTGATGGCACTGGAACTGATCGCCCAGAAACGCTCTATATAGAGGTAAGAGAAGACAACACCCCGGTGGACCCGGAAACTTGGTTTCGGACCGACAAGGATGGATAAACGAGTATGAAGAAATTTGTGATGGCCGGTTTGGCCGGAACTGTGGCAGGCATTCTTGCGACAACACAGATCGCAGGTCCCCTGCTGGCGCAGGAGGCTGTGAACAAGGCCAGCGTCTATGAACAGCTTGACCTGTTTGGTGACATTTTCGAACGCATCCGTGCGCAATATGTCGAAGAGGTCGAGCCCGAAGAACTTATCGAGGCGGCAATCGATGGAATGCTGACCTCTCTTGATCCGCATTCCAGTTATCTTTCACCCGATGATGCGGAACAGATGCGCGTGCAGACCCGGGGCGAGTTCGGTGGACTGGGTATTGAGGTCACGCAGGAAGACGGTTTTGTCAAAGTCGTGTCTCCCATCGACGACACACCCGCTGACGAGGCCGGGATCGAAGCCGGAGATTTCATCACACATGTGGATGGCGAAAGCATTCTGGGCCTGACGCTGGACAAGGCGGTGGATCTGATGCGGGGTCCGGTCGGCTCCGAGATCGTTATTACCGTCGTGCGCGAAGGTGAACCTGATCCCTTCGATGTCACCATTATCCGTGACACGATCAAGCTGACCGCCGTTCGCGCCCGCACCGAAGGCACAAGTGTCGTCCTGCGGGTAACGACCTTTAATGATCAGACATTCCCCAACCTACAGGAAGGGTTGAAGGAACAGATCGAAGAAGCTGGTGGCATCGACAAGGTCAATGGTGTCGTACTGGACCTGCGCAACAACCCGGGCGGTCTGTTAACACAGGCCATCAAAGTTTCGGATGCGTTCCTGAACGAAGGGGAAATCGTCTCGACCCGTGGACGGGACCCGGAAGAGGGTGAGCGTTTCAATGCCACCCCCGGCGATCTGGCGGAAGGCAAACCCATTGTCGTGTTGATCAATGGTGGTTCGGCCTCGGCATCTGAAATCGTCGCGGGCGCGCTTCAGGATCATCGCCGGGCCATCGTAGTCGGCACCAAAAGCTTCGGCAAAGGGTCGGTTCAGACGGTGATGCCGCTTCGGGGTGATGGTGCGATGCGCCTGACCACGTCCCGGTATTACACCCCATCAGGGCGGTCGATTCAGGCTCTGGGTGTCAGCCCTGATATTATCGTGGAACAACCCCGTCCGGCGCCAGAACCGGAAGAGGAAGAAACCAACGCCCGTTCGCGCTCGGAGGCCGATCTGCGCGGTAGCCTCAACAATGACAGTCTGAGCGAAGATGAGATCCGCCAGATCGAAGAAGATCGCGCCAAGGCCGAGGCAACCGCAGAGCTGAGGGAAGAGGATTACCAGCTGGCCTATGCCATCGATATCCTGAAGGGGCTGTCGGCCTTCAACCCCAACGGGCCGTCACAGTAAAATGGTTAGGGCTGCGGATGTCGCAGCCCTTGGCTCCCGGCTTTAGCTTTCGATCCGGTGCAGTTTCTTTTCGTCGAGAAGCAGCACCAGAACGAGACCGACCGAGACGGACAAGGCCGAAAAGACGAAAGCCATACTCATCCCGCTGTCAAAGGCCGCCGACAATGCCCGTTGAACCGTCTCTGCTTCGCTGGATGACAACCGGCTGATTACCGCATGGGCGGACGGCGTTTCAAGTGTTCCGCCGTTGATCGTGCGAAGCTCTGCTTCGGTCAACTTGATGCCCGAAGCGGCCACATACTGGCGAAGCTCAGACAGGCTGACGACGTACATAATGGCCGTGGCACAGGCGACAGAGATTGCGCCGTAAACCAGGTGGGTCATGAAGCTCAGGCCGCCAACCAGCCCAGCCCGTTCCGGCTTTACGGCACACATTGCGGCGGTGCCGGACGGCCCAACCGTCAATGTTGCGCCCAGCCCGATCATCGCCATGCCGGGCAGGATGCGAAAGTACCCCAGATCATCGGGCAGCACGACAATGGTCGCAGCGCCGATCGTTGCGATCAGATATCCCCAAAACAGCAGCCGCTTGGGGCCGAAATCATTGTAAAGCGTGCCCGAAACAATTGATCCCACGGCAAGCAACACGGTCAGCGGCGCCAAGCCCAGTGCCGATTCAAACGTCGACCAGCCCAGCACCTTTTGCATGTATTGGGGAAAATACAGCAGCCCCACAAATGCCGCGGACACGTTGAACATGTTCAGGCCAAGGGTGATGCGAAACTCGCGGTTTTGCATCATCTGCGGCAAAAGCAGCGGCTCTGTCACGTGTTTCTCGACTTTGGGGAACAGAATGAAAAGCGCAGCACTGATGAAAAACAGCATCAACAACGGAACGGATGTCCACCCCCAGTCCGCGCCCACATCCAAACCGTAAAGCAGCAGCAAAACGGCAAAGGACAATACACCCATTCCGGCGAGGTCGAGGTGTTCATCCGGTTTGTGCTGTGTTTCGCGCTCCATCAGGATCAGCGCGGTGGCCATCGAAATGCAGGAAAAGACCACATTGGCGAGGAAAAAGTAGCGCCACTCTCCCAAGTTCACGGCCAATCCGCTGAGCATCGGACCAAACACGTTTCCGGTGGTCACACCTGCCAGAATTAGCCCCATCACCAAGGCTCGATGTTCTGGCTTTGATACTTTGGTTGCCCCGAAGGCCAGCGTGCAGGGCCATACACAACCCGCGCCGATGCCTTGCAGCGCACGCGAAATGACAAGAAAATCAAGACTGGGCGAAACAAAGCACATGACCGAGGAAAACAGAAAGATCGACAGGCCAAAAAGCATCATTCTGCGGTGGCCGTACATGTCGCCAAGCCGCCCGCCTGCGACCATGGTCATGGCGAAAAACAAGGCATAAATGTTCAGAACCCATTGGGTGCTGGTGATATCGGCGTCAAAGCTGCTTTCGATCGCAGGCACCAGCATCAGGGCGCCGGTAAAATCAATACCGATGCCAAATCCGGTAACCATCAAAGCGATGACTTTGACTATGCTGCTGCGATCCATGACAAGGCGCGATCCGCTCTGAAAACGCCAATGATGCACGAATCTGGCAAGATTGACAGGAAAACCAGCAGGAACGGATTAGGGGTCGTCTCGGCAAATCCGGCGGAAAGCGCGTTTCAGCATATCCAGTTCAGCCCGCAGCAAATCAATTTCGGCCCTTAGATCATCTGCGGCGGGCTCACCGGCAATCACCGTGAAGCTTCCCAGTTTTTCGGTTGTGGGTGCATCTGCAACGACGAACGTGTGCACGCCTTCGGATAGGGCTGCAACAGGCACCCGTATGCGCAAGTCCCATCCGTCTTCTGCGGGCGACAGGTCAACATCGCTCAGGGCTTCGCCCTGATAGCTTACCTCGGGGTTAGGCGTACTGCTGGCTTGAATGTGGCCTTGCCAGATTCCGTTTTCGAACCGGATGAAGGTTAGCTTGGTCTGCGTCATGACTGATCTTCTCACAAATCGGCACGATGAAAACGGCAAAACGTAAGATCCCGCACCACCATGCGGTTCATCTCGGGCGTTTCAAAAATCAAATCCAGCCAGATTTTTTCGATCCTGCGCTCATTCAGGGGGAGATGCGCCAGATCAAAATCCACGGCCTTTGATACCTCGCTGGGATCAAGGCTTCGCAACACCTGTTCCATATTGGGCCCGTGCTGAATGTTGAGGCGCGCGAAAACGCCCGATGGCTTTTCACACTCGATCAGGGTTTCCAGCCTCACAAGATGCTCGCGCGTTAGATGAATTGCAGCATCCACAGGCAATTCAACCGAAACGGACAGGAAGGACCCCCCAAAGCTGAAAACCTCGATCACGAGACTGAACGGAGCCAGATCTCTGTCCGCTCTGTTCCGGACTTGCCGAACGGCAATTTCAGAAAGCGGGCAGTCGTGGAACACGCTGACCTGACTGTCCAGAACGGTCTTTCGCGAGGCCGAAGCCACACCCGGTTGCGTCAGGGGCGCACGCCATAGGTCGGGGCGGCAGCTCCAGTCTGTTCCGACGGGTTTGGGAAACTGCGTTGACCCAATCGTTGGCCGGATCAGGCGACTGTCCGCCTGCTGAATCAGATGATCAAGATGCCTGCGCAAGCCGCGGGCCTGATCCCGTTGCAAGCGCAAATCTGCCTGGCTGGCATACGGCGCCTGATGCGCGGCTCGACGCCAGCGCCCCAGAATCTTGCGATGAAAATAGCGATCCAGAATCCTGCCCATGGCCACGTCGTCCGATAATGCCCGGCCTTAGTCAAGGACAACAGCATGAACAAAGCCGCAATAACGGAATTGCTATCGAAGCCTTGTGTTTTCCTGTTGGGGTCCCTCCATAATTTGGTTAGGCGCAACATGCTGAAACTGAACCGGTCTATTCTTGCAATGTACCGGGTCAGTGCTTACCGTTTGGCACCTGCAAAGTGGGTCATCCCAAGAACAGCCACACAACAGTTTAGCGCATGACAAGGCCAGGTTATGGAGTCCACTTTATTTGCCTTCATTTGGAAATATTCGAAGAAACAGCAACTTGTTCTTCTTCTGCTGACGGTCCTGTCGTTCCCGTTTCTTTACGCCTCGCTGGAACTGCCCAAACAAATCATCAACGACGCAATCGGCGCGCCGGGTGACACGGTAACCATCTGGAACTTCACCGTGACGCAGGTTCAGTATCTGATGATACTGTGCGTTGCATTTCTGGCGACGGTGATCGCGAGCGGTGTCATGAAGATGCGCATCAACACGATGAAGGGCGTCCTAGCCGAGCGCATGCTGCGGCGCCTGCGCTATACGTTGATTCAACGGTCGATGCGGTTTCCGAAATCCTATTTTGCGACCACCAGCCAGGGTGAGCTGGTATCGATGATCACGTCCGAGGCCGAACCGATGGGTGGCCTGATGGGGGATGCCATCGCGCAGCCGGTTTTCCAGTTCGGCCAGATGATGACGATCGTTACGTTCCTGTTCATGCAAAGCGTTTGGTTCGGACTTGCCAGTATCGCGCTGATCCCGCTTCAGGCCTGGCTGATCCCCAAGCTTCAGCGGCAAATCAACCTTCTGAACAAGGACCGCATTCAGGAAGTTCGACGTCTGAGCTCGGAGATCGGCGAAACTGCGGCGGGTATCAGCGATCTGCGGACCAACGGAGGGTGGCGCTATCGCCTTGCGCAATTCAGCCATCGGCTGGGGAAACTGTTCGAGATCCGTTTCAAGATCTACAACAAAAAATTCTTCATGAAGTTCCTCAACAACCTGATAACTCAGATGACACCCTTCCTGTTTTATTCAGTGGGAGGATATCTGGCGATTACCGGTGAGGTGACCGTAGGTGCGCTGGTTGCCGCGTTGGGCGCCTACAAGGATCTGAGCGGCCCATGGAAGGATCTGCTGACCTATTACAATCAGGTACAGGACATGTCTTTGCGGTGGGAAATCGTCACCGAGAGATTTGCACCGGGCAACATGATACCGGAAGAGCTTTTCGAGGGTGAGCCTGAAACCATTCCGCGTCTGACTGGCGACATAGAGCTGCGAAATGTGACAGTTCGCGATAGCGATGGTAAAACCGTTCTCGAAGATCTCGATCTGACCATTCCGCGCGGCGCGCGCGTCGCAATTCAGTCTGGACAGGCGTCGGAACGCAGTGCGTTGGGACAGCTTCTGACTCGAGAGGTGTTGCCGGCTCAGGGTGAGGTGATCATAGCCGGGCATAATCTGCGGGGTCTGCATCAGGCCGTCATCGCGGCCCGGATCGGCTATGCCTATTCGCGCCCTTACCTGTTTGACGGGACATTGGGCGACAACCTCATGATGCCTTTGCGCACGCATCCACGACATCAAGCAAGTACGCTCAAGGCCCCGACGCGGTGGCAAATCGAAGCTGTTCGTGCAGGCAATTCACCGGATTCTCTGGACGATGAATGGATTGACCCGGGTCTCGCCGGTCTTGACGATATCGACGACATACGTGACTGGTGGTTCCAGCTGGTGGAAGCGATGGGCATCGACGAGTTCATGTTCCGCCGCACTTTGCGTACGCAGTTCGACCCGGAAATTCACCCGGTTCTGGCACAGGAAGTTGTCAATTTACGAGGGACCATCGCTGAGCGCCTGGCAGAAAAGGGGCTTGATCGATATGTGTACCGGTTCGACCCTGATCGCTTTAACCCGGCAGTTCCGCTGGGCGGAAACCTGTTGTTCGCGGCACCATCCAAGGACATTTCTCCGGATATTTTGGCGGGTGACGAACGGTTCGTTCAGATGCTCAGGGCCCATGATATGGTTGAAGACGTGATCAGCATCTCTCAGGCCGTCATGGACACGCTCAGCAAGACCTTCGGGCGGGACGGGGCGGATCACCCGCTGTTCCTAAGGCTTGGCATGTCCAAGGATATGTATCACAAATTGCTGGATATCGAAGAACGGCGCAAAGCCAAGGGTGATATGGCCGTGAGCGACCAGGAGCGCGCATTGCTATTGACGGTGCCGTTCCTGTTGACGGCCGAGCAGATCGGCCCAAACTTCCCGGAAGAATACAAGGAAAAGATTCTTGCCATCCGCAAAAGTCAGGCCAAGCGGCTGCGGGATGCGATGGGCGGCATGTTCATGTCAGTTGCGCCGGACATCTATGTGCCACGTCTGACCGTGATGGAAAATGCGATCTACGGCCGGGTTTCGTTGATGGCCGGTGCACACGCGGACGAAATAGAAGACGTTGTGGCCGAAGCCATGAACGAAGCCGGCCTGCGACGCCGTGCAGCTGCCATCATCTACGATTTGCCAGCAGGCCTGGGCGGGAACAATCTGCCGACCGTCTTTCAGGAGCGTGCCGCGTTCTCACGCGCGGGGATCAAACGGCCTGACGTCCTGATTCTGGACAGGGCCCTGGCAAGTCACGATTCCGAAAGCCGGTTGCGCACCCGCCTGAAACTGCGGGAATTGTTGCCGGATTCCATCATGATCTTTATGGAAGATCACTTTGCACATCCCGAAGCGTATGATCTGTTTGTGGAAATCAAGGATGGTCGTATCGACGGTGTGTCTCGATCCAAATCCACGCCAGAAGACAGCACGTCTGACGATCTGAGCCGCAAGCTCGAGATCATTTCCGCGACCGAGTTGTTTTCCGGTGTGGATGGCCGCAACCAGCGGCTGCTTGCTTTCTCAGCGCAATGGTACGAAGCAGCAGCGGGGCAAGTCATCTTCTCGCGTGGTCAGGCGCCCGACGCGGCGTATCTGTGCGTCTCGGGGCAGGCCAGGCTGGACTGGCCCACGGATGATGGACAAAAACGCCCGATCTCGATCATCGAGCCCGGGCGACTGATCGGTGATCTCTCGATCATCACGGGAGAGCCCAGACAACTGGATCTGGTCGCCATCGAAGATTGCAGTTTCCTGCGTATCGGTGCCGAGGAACTGCGTGCCGTGGTCGAAAGCGATGCTTCGGTTGCGACGCAATTGCTACAGACTGTTGCGGGGTATCTGACTACGTTGTCCACAAGAATCAATGCGGCGCAGAACCCCGAGGAACTGCTCCCGACCATTACGGATCAGGCGATTCAGGAAAGCACGGACAATAATGCCTAAAGCATATTCCGCTCATGACCATCTGGTCGAAACCGCACACGGCAAACCGGAAATCTGGCGCCTGTTGCTGGGGCTCTTGCTGGTTGCCGTGCTGGTCAGCGTTCTGAACATGGTGTTTTTTACCGTGGTTGCCGGGATGGGCTCGGAAAGCTGGGCGCAGACGCTTCTGATGGGCGGTTCACCCCTCGCGCTGCTGTTGCTGTTGGCCAGCTTCGGTTTCATCATTCTGGGCGTGGCCGTCGCCGCGCGGCAGGTTCAGCACAGGTCATTGGTGTCCATTGTCGGCGGGTACCGATTGGCAGCGGGTCAATTCCTGAAAGTGTTGAAAGCATTGCTTATTTTGGGCGTTGTCGGGTTCCTGCTGCCGCCTTACGGCTTTGGCGGATCTCTGTCGCAGAACCTGCCATTGTCGACCTGGCTTCTTCTGTTGCCGGTCTCAGCCCTGGTTGTTCTGGTGCAGACCAGCGCCGAAGAGCTGTTGTTCCGAGGCTATATTCAGCAAACCCTGGCAGCCAGATTCCAATCCCCTGTCATCTGGATGGGGGTACCATCCATCCTGTTTGCAATTGGACATTACACGCCCGACATGGCTGGCGACAACGCGCTGCTGATTGCGCTGTGGGCTTGCGTTTTCGGTCTGCTGACGTCGGACCTGACGGCACGGGCCGGAACATTGGGGCCAGCTATCGCCTTGCATTTTTTCAACAACATCATTGCGTTGCTGTTCATCTCGTTGCCTGACAACCTGAACGGGCTGGCCCTGTTCACCCTTCCGTTCGATGCATCTGATGCCGAACAGCTTCGTCCCTGGCTTCTGGTGGACCTTGCCGTGATGTTCGTTTGCTGGCTGGCCGCGCGACTTGCGCTCAGGCGTTGATTGCAATTCCTTCCGTGGCGTCCTATTTGACGTCAACACCGCACAAGCCAAGGTTCCGACATGAACTGGATCACAAACTACGTCCGCCCCCGGATAAACTCGATCTTCTCACGCCGCGAAGTGCCTGAAAACCTCTGGCACAAATGCGACGAATGCGGAACGATGCTGTTCCATCGCGAGCTGGCGGAAAACCAGAATGTCTGCACACAGTGCGACCACCACATGGCGATCACGCCGCGTGAGCGGTTCAAGCACTTGTTTGACGGCGGGATCTTTACGGAACTCGAGGTGCCTGCGCCAAAAGACGACCCGTTGCAATTCCGCGATCAGAAGAAATACCCCGACCGCATGAAGGCAGCGCAGAAGAAGACCGGCGAAAAGGAAGCCATGCTGGTCGCCTTGGGTGAAATCGGCCGCACCCCAATCGTGGCCGCCGCGCAGGACTTTTCGTTCATGGGCGGATCGATGGGGATGTATGTCGGCAACGCGATCATCGCTGCCGCGCAGGAAGCGGTAAAACTCAAGCGTCCTCTGATCCTTTTCTCGGCTGCCGGTGGCGCCCGTATGCAGGAAGGTATCCTCAGCCTGATGCAGATGCCGCGCACCACTGTGGCAGTCGAGATGCTGAAGGAAGCCAACCTGCCATATATCGTTGTTCTGACTCATCCGACGACTGGCGGGGTCACTGCATCTTATGCGATGCTGGGCGATGTCCATATCTCGGAACCCAATGCGCTGATCTGCTTTGCCGGGCCTCGCGTGATCGAGCAGACGATCCGCGAAAAACTGCCCGAAGGCTTTCAACGCGCCGAATACCTGCTGGATCACGGGATGCTGGACCGTGTCACCAGACGTACCGAAATGCGCGATGAACTGATTACCATCACGCGGATGCTGATGAATCTGCCGCCGGCGATCAAGGGCGATCTGCCTGCACCGGAACCAACCGACGCAATCGAGGCCCCCGCCGAAGAGACAGATCAGAAATGACGACCAAGACGTCCGACGCCATCCTCGACCGGATGATGGCGCTGCACCCCAAGATCATTGATCTGACCTTGGACCGCGTCTGGCGTCTGCTGGCGGCACTGGACAATCCGCAGCTGAAATTGCCGCCGGTCATCCATATTGCCGGAACCAACGGCAAGGGCTCGACTCAGGCAATGATCAGAGCGGGGCTGGAAGGGGCAGGGCGCTCGGTACATGCCTATACCTCGCCGCATCTGGCCCGTTTTCATGAACGTATTCGATTGGCCGGAGAGCTGATCTCGGAGCCAGAGCTGACGGCGGTTCTGGATGAATGCTACGCTGCCAATGGCGGCGAAAACATCACTTATTTCGAGATCACCACATGCGCCGCCCTGTTGGCCTTTGCCCGCGCCAAGGCAGATTTCACATTGCTCGAGGTCGGGCTGGGCGGGCGTCTGGACGCCACAAACGTGATTGAAAGCCCGGCCGTCACGGTTGTCACTCCCGTATCCATCGACCATGAACAGTTCCTGGGTGATACTTTGGGCAAGATCGCGGCGGAAAAAGCGGGCATCATCAAGCCAGGCGTTCCGTGCATTGTCGGCCCGCAACGGGACGAAGCGCTTGAGGTCATCGAATACACGGCCGCCCGATTGGGTGCGCCTTTGTTGGTTCATGGTCAGCACTGGCACGTACAGGAAGAAAACGGGCGTTTGATTTATCAGGACGAAACCGGTTTGCGGGATGTGCCTCTGCCCAACCTTCTGGGCGCACATCAGATTCAGAATGCGGGCGCAGCGTTGGCAGTTCTGCGCCATCTGAACATGGGCGACGACGCATACGAAGCTGCCGTGACCAAGGCCGAATGGCCGGCGCGAATGCAGCGTCTGAAATCTGGCCCGCTCGTCGATCAGGCCCCGCAGGCCGAGATTTGGCTGGATGGTGGTCACAACGCCGCCGCCGGAATCGCGTTGGCGGATGTGCTGACGAACCTGCCGCAAAAACCCACGCACATGATCTGCGGCATGCTCAACACCAAGGATGTGACAGGGTATCTTGCACCTCTGGCAGAAAAGGCGACAAGTCTGACAGCCGTGTCCATTCCGGGTGAGACCGCAACGCTCAGCGCGGAAGAAACGGCTGCGGCTGCGGCCAAGGTCAACCTTCCCGCATCCACCGCTGACAGCGTATCGGACGCATTGAAAGTGATCACGGACACTGACCCGCAGGCGCGTGTTCTGATCTGCGGCTCGCTCTATCTGGCTGGAAAAATTCTGCAAGAAAACGCGTAGTTGCGTTCCGGCCTCATGATCTGGCTGACACACTGTCTTGGCGCGGGCGATACGGGCGGATCAGCGCCCCTGTCGCCCCCAATCCTGATCCTGCATTTCCCGCAGGCGTGATGCCGTGCGTTCAAATTCGAAGGTTCCTTCGCCTTCGACATACAGCATCTCGGGTTCGGCGGCAGCCGAGCAGATCAAACGCACCCTGGCTTCGTAAAGCGCATCAATCAGGGTGACAAAACGTTTGGCCTCGTTGAAATTGTTGCGTGACAGGCGTGGGATGTCCTCAAGCACCAGCAGCTTTACCTCTTCGGCGATCGCAAGATAATCACCCGGCCCAAGCATGCGGCCACACAGATCATAGAATGAAGCCCGCGCCACCCCGTTGCGAAAGGCGGGCAATTCAACGGCCCGGCCTTTGACGTGCAACACAAGCGGATCAGCGGGTCCACCGGCAAGATCTGTCCAGACTTCTCTGATCTTCTGCCGGGCTTCTGGGCCAATCGGAGTGAAATAGACCGGGGCACCCTCCAACCGGTTCTGCCGATAGTCCGTGGGCGACACCAATTCCCACACCTGCAACTGCTCTTTGATATGGGCAATGAAGGGCAGGAACAGTTGCCGGTTCAGCCCATCCTTGTACAGATCGTCGGGATGCCTGTTCGACGTGGTAACCACGACCACGCCGCCCTCGTGCAACAAGTCAAACAGCCGCCCGACAATCATTGCGTCCGTAATGTCGGTGATCTGCATTTCGTCAAACGCGAGCAAGCGAACTGAATTGACCACCTCCTGCGCCACCGGTGCCAGGGCATCCTCGACATTCTGTTGCCGGGCCTTGTGCATTCCAGCGTGAATCTCCTGCATGAAAGCGTGAAAATGCACGCGCCGTGCAGGGATATTGCCCAGCGTATCGACGAACATGTCCATCAGCATGGATTTCCCACGCCCGACACCGCCCCAGAGGTACAGTCCTTTAGGTGGCGGAGGCGCCTTGCGAAAGAGCCCTCGTTTTACCGGCTTGGACAGCGCCGCCCGGATGCGTTCGAATTGGGGCAGAACGGCCTCTTGCGCGTCGTCGCGTGTCAGCGTTCCGTCCGCAATGCGGGCCTCGTAAAGCGAAATAAGATCCGTCATGAATCCGAGCCTTACCCGTCGTCTCGGCCGTTGAAAAGAAGCCATTTTTGGCGACACATCAATTTTGTTTATCCGTGACCGCAAATCTGCTGAATTGACGGTGACACCAAAAGTAATACGGTCCTTCGGACGTAACGCCTGAGGTCCCATGTCTCAATCCGCCCGCTTGTTGAATCCGATTCTGATTGTCGGATGTATCATCATCACGGTCAGCTTCGCTGTTCGTGCGTCGTTCGGCGTATTCCAGATTCCGATAGCCGATGAGTTCGGCTGGCTGCGGACCGATTTCTCGATGGCGATTGCAATTCAGAATCTGGCCTGGGGCATCGGGCAGCCGATCTTTGCTGCGATTGCCGAAAAGGTGGGCGACCGCCGAGCCATCATCCTCGGCGCTCTCACTTACGCGGCTGGCATGGTGCTGACGGCATGGTCCGTTACGCCGTTCGAGCATCAGATATACGCGTGGCTGGTGGGTTTCGGCATCGCCGGGACCGGGTTTGGTGTGGTTCTGGCGGTTGTCGGACGCGCGTCCACCGATGAAAACCGGTCCATGTCGCTGGCCATCGTTACCGCTGCGGGCAGCTTTGGGCAGGTTCTGGGGGCGCCGACCGCTGAATGGCTGCTGACTTTCCTGCCTTGGCAGCAGGTTTTTGTCGTGTTCGCCGCGGCAATTCTTGCCCTTGTGCTGACCTTGCCCTTCATGCGCGCACCCCAGCCCGTTTCGAAGGCAGAGATGCAAGAAAGCATGAGCGAGATTCTGGGCAAGGCGTTCCGCGACCCTTCCTATGCGCTGATATTTCTGGGTTTTTTCAGCTGCGGATACCAGCTGGGTTTCATCACCGCGCATTTCCCGGCTTTCGTGACCGAGATGTGTGGACCAATCCAGCCCGGAGGCGTACTGCATTCCATCGGGATCACCTCCACATCCGCACTTGGTGCGGTGTCGATTTCATTGATCGGTCTGGCCAATATCGGCGGTACGCTGCTGGCGGGTTGGGCCGGCAACCACTTTCCGAAAAAGTACCTTCTGGCCGCGGTTTATACGGGCCGGACGATTGCCGCGGCTTTGTTCATCGTGTTCCCGATCACACCCCTTACGGTCATCGTGTTCTCGCTGGTGATGGGATCGCTTTGGCTGGCCACCGTGCCGCTGACTTCGGGTCTCGTCGCGCATCTTTACGGTTTGCGCTATATGGGAACGCTCTATGGTTTTATCTTCCTGAGCCACCAGATCGGCAGCTTCCTGGGCGTCTGGCTTGGCGGACGCATGTACGACCAGTATGGCGACTACAACATGGTTTGGTGGATCGGGGTCGCGATAGGTGCCTTCAGCGCCATAGTCCACCTGCCGATCCGAGAGAACCGAACGGCAGTTCCTGCCTGAGGCACATCGATACGCCACAGGCAGGGAACCAATCGGGCAAAGGCGTTACCGAAGTTCGGCCTCGGTATTGCCGCCATCCACCGTCACGACATGACCGGTGGTGCGTTCCATCAGCGCCAGCGCAACAAAGGCGTTCGCGACATGCTTCGCCTCGACTTCGCGGCCCAGCAGGTTGCCTGACATATAGGTCTCCTCGGAAACGCCACGTGCGGCAGCGCGTTCCTGAATGAACCCATCCGTCAGCAGGCCAGACCGAATTCGGTCTGCATTCACCCCATTCACACGGATCCCATATTCGGCCAATTCAAGCGTCAACTGGCGCAATAGGAACAGGGTGGCGGCTTTTGGCGTGCCGTAAGCCCCCATGTTCCGCCCCGGGTTGATCGCCTGTTTGGAGATATTGAACAGGATCTGACCGCCGCGGCCCTGAGCTTGCATCACTCGGGCAGCCTGTGTCGCAAATGCCTTGTGCGCGAAGAAATTCAGTTCAAAAGCCGCGCGGAACTCGTCGTCACCAAGATCCAGCAAAGCACCCGAAGTCGCCGACCCGGCATTCGATACCATTACATCGATCCCACCAAACCGGTGTATCGCCGCCGCAATCGCGGCATCTGCGGCGCCTCTCTCGGTTACGTCGCAGGCATATGTCGAATGCCATGTGCCAAGTGTCGATTTGGCTTCGGCCAACGCCCGTTCATCCTGGTCCACCAGAACGACATTTGCACCGGCGTCAGCAAAGGCCTTGGCGGTGGCCAGACCTATCGCCCCTGCACCGCCGGTCACCATCACAATCCTGCCCTGAAGCGGAGGTGGTGAGCTTTTGCCCAGCTTCGCCTGTTCCAATGACCAGTATTCACAATCAAAGCGATCTTTTTCATTGATGGGAAAAAAACCGCCCGCGTCTTCGCCCACTGTTCGAACCCGCAGGTTTTGTTCCGCAAGATCTGCCGCTGCCGAGGCAGCCTTTGCGTTCGGGCCCATTCCCAGGATCCCCACGCCCTCGATCCAGGCATGCTTGGGGTCTTGGGGCAGCAGTTTCTTGGGTTCGTCGGCCTGCGGCGCCTGCCGTTCAAAATACGCCCGATAGTCTTTGGCAAACTCTTCGACCTTTGCCTTGATCCGCGACCGCCCCCCAGACAAATCCGACGCGCGCAATACAAGTGGGCAGCCTTTTGTCCGTAATACGTGATCCGGCGACGCCATGCCCCGCTGGGCCAATGAATCAATATCCGGACGATCAAAAAACTGCATGACATCCGGCCCGTTGCGGAGGTCAAAAACCGGCATCGGGTCATCCCGTTGGGCCGCCACTTCGGCGATGACCCCGCGCAGGATCGGCAATACCTCAAGATTCTCAGCTGGATCGCGACGGCCAATTGTCGTCAGGTCCTTCATTCCGAAATAGGCAGCAACCTCGTTGGTATGCGCCACGATCCGGTCATAGCTTTCCTGCGCCGACGCGCCGAACGTGAAATGCCCGTGCTGAAGCAGCAGAAGCCCTTCGACATTCGGGTTTTCGTCAAATACCTCGGCCGCCTTTTTGGCCAGCCCGAAGCCAGGCATGATATAGGGCACAATGCCCAGTCGGTCGCCAAAAATCTCGCGGCAGACATCCTTGGCATTTGGCAGATCGGCGAGCACCAGAAAGGGTGTCGCGTGCGTGTGATCCACATATTTATGCGGCAGAAATGCATGCAACAATGTTTCCACAGAGGGGTTCGGAGAACCCGAATCCAACAGATTGGCGCGCTGAACATTGACCATCTGCGCGTCTGACAGATGGTCCAATGCGCGCAGTTTCATCAAAGGATCAAGCCACACACCTGGCAGGCCCGGCGCCTCGATGCTGTCCAGATCCCACCCAGATCCCTTGACATGCAGAACGCTCTGCGGATCGCCGAACAGATCAGGGCGTTCCAGTTTGACCGACGTGTTGCCTCCTCCGTGCATCAGGAGGTCCGGGTTCTGACCGATCAGCCGCGAGGTATAGACACGTTCGCCCAGCTCCTGATCTGCGGGATCTGTTCCGGCCCGATCCCGCCATTTCCGTGCCTCGTCGGCCCTGTACCAGTTTTCAATCATCATTCATTCTCAGCAAGTTAAGCGGGTGCATGATCCGCGTGGGCGATTGCACAATTCAGGACTGTGCTAAACAAAGTGTTAACCAGCCCGTTCGGGAAACAACCGGGCAAGCCCGTCGGCAGAAGCCTCGCTGACGCCGCGCTCGGTGATAAGCCCCGTCACCAGCCGGTTTGGGGTGACATCAAAGGCAGGATTGCCACCTTCCGTGCCATCCGGCGTCACGCGTACATCCGAGATACTCCCCTGCTCATCAACCCCCATGACATGAGTGACTTCCCTGGCATCACGTTCTTCGATCGGGATTTCGGCCACACCGTCGCGAACGGTCCAGTCAATCGTGGGTGAGGGCAGGGCGACATAAAATGGCACACCGTTGTCCCGCGCAGCCAAAGCTTTCAGATAGGTCCCGATCTTGTTGCAAACATCACCTTGGGCCGTGGTTCGGTCCGTGCCCGTAATCACCAAATCAACCAGGCCGTGCTGCATCAAATGACCGCCGGCATTGTCCACGATGTAACGATGTGGAATGCCATGTTCGCCCAATTCCCAGGATGTCAGCGCTCCCTGGTTGCGTGGTCTGGTTTCATCCACCCAGACGTGCAAGGGGATGCCCGCGTCATGTGCGTGATACATCGGGCTTGTGGCCGTGCCCCAATCCACAGTCGCCAGCCATCCCGCATTGCAATGCGTCAGCAACCGAACCGGTTCTCCGGCGGGTTTTCGGGCCGCGATATCCTTGATCAGTTCAAACCCGTGCCGGCCGATTGCGGCGTTGATCTCGACATCTTCGTCTGCAATCTCCTGCGCCAGCGACCAGGCGCGCTCGGCACGGTCACCCGGAGCAAGCGGCATCAGCGCTTCTCGGCATCTATCCAACGCCCAGCGCAGGTTGATTGCCGTGGGTCGGGTTGCATGCAAAACGTCATACGCGGCGTCAAAGGAGGCTTCGGAACTGTCCCGAGACATCTGCTCGGCAATTCCAAACGCAGCGGTCGCGCCTATCAAGGGTGCGCCCCTGACCCACATATCCCGTATCGCAGCTGCAAATTCATCAAGGGTTTTCAGGGTTACGACCCGAAAATCATGCGGCAACCACCTTTGGTCGATGATCCGAACCACGCCTGCCGGTTTGTCCCACCAAATAGACCGATAATGGGTGCCTTGTACTTTCATAACGCAGTCTCCGTATTCGAAAAGCCTGATCGGAATTCAAGCACAGGGTGCGTTCTAATGAGGTACTTGTAAACGGGCGTTTCGGAATTCGGGTTAGTAATTGATCCGGCAAAAGGAATGATCATCCCTTTCTGGCGGCACGTATTTCCCGTTCCAAGGCGTCCAGAAACCGCGAGCGGTCGGCTTTGCCGAAGGGTCGCCCACCGCCGCCGGTTCCCAACGGATTGGCCGCGCGCAGATCGGCCATCAAGTCACGCATTGCCAGTTGTTGGCCAATATTTGCCGCAGTGAAGGTTTCACCATTCGGGCGCAGCACGCGTGCGCCCGCTTCGACGCATTTTGCGGCCAAAGGGATGTCAGACGTTATGACGACATCCCCTTCTCCACAGCGGTCGGCAATCCATTTGTCGGCCTCATCCGCGCCTTCGGAAACGACAATGACCTGTACCAGCGGGTTGGCCGATGGACGAAGCCCGCCATTGGACACCAACGCCATCGGCACTTTGTGCCGCGTCGCGACCCGTTCGGCCTCGGCTTTTACGGGACAGGCATCGCCATCGACATACAGCGTCGTCACGCCTTCTTTGCCTCTTTCTTTGCTGGTTCCACCGGTTTCTTTTTGACTTTGAATTCCTCGGGTATAGGCATGCGGTTGAACGCATCTAGGCCCGCGATTTTATACGCTTCGGCAAGTGTCGGGTAGTTGAACGTGTTCTGAACGAAGTAGTCCACCGTACCTTTCAGGTTCAGCACGGCCTGCGCGATATGGATCAACTCCGTCGCGCCTTCACCAACGATCTGGACGCCCAGCACCCTGCGGGTCTTGAGCGAGAACAGCATTTTCAACATGCCGTGTTCCAGCCCCATGATATGCCCGCGTGACGTCTCGCGGAATCGTGCGACACCGACCTCGTAGGGGATGTTGCGCTCCTGCAATTCTTCTTCCGACATTCCGCAGGTTGATATTTCGGGCACTGAATAGATGCCATAGGGGTACCACGGGCTTTCCGGCAGCGTGGGCGTTTCAAGCGCGTGACAGGCAGCCACGCGCCCCTGCTGCAAAGAGGTTGATGCCAGCGACGGATGTCCGATCACATCGCCCGTGGCATAGATATGCGGTACCGCCGTTTGATATGTCTTGCGGTCTACCTTGATCCGGTTGCGGTGGTCCGTCTCCAGCCCGACGGCATCCAGATTGAGTTTGGACGTCGCCCCCATGCGTCCGGCCGCAAACAGAAGCATTTCAGCGCGAACGTGGCGACCGTTTTCAAGGGTCACTTCCACATGTTCACCGGCGTCTTCAATTTTCTCGACAGCCGAGCCCAAACGCAGGTCGACACCGTTTTCCCGGATCTGATGGGTAAAGTCGTGGATCAACCGGCTGTCGATGAAATCCAGAAACGTGTCGCGGGGTTCAATCAGCGTCACACGCACGTCCAGGGCTGAAAACATCGTGGCATATTCCACGCCAATGACCCCGGCACCGATAACGACCAGCGAGCGCGGAATCTCTGCCATTTCCAGAAATTCGTCACCATCCACCACCGTCTTGCCGTTGAACGGGACATAATCCGGGCGATAGGTTTTCGTGCCTGTCGCGATCAGGAACTTCGCGGCCGTCACACGCGTTGTTTCCCCGGCATCGGTTGCGACCTCTACTTCGTGCGGCCCGACAAATCTGGCCAGACCGTCCAAGGTTTCGACGTGGTTCCTGTTGAACTGATGCTCCAACACATCGACTTCATGGTCGAGGGTCATATGCAGGCGGGCTTTCAAGTCTTCTGCCCGGATCTGATCCTTTACCCGGTATGAACGCCCGTAAAAGCTGCGCTCGCGCCAGCCCGACAGGTTCAGAACCGTTTCGCGCAGGGTCTTGGACGGAATCGTACCGGTGTGGACAGAGACGCCACCAAAACGGTCTTTGCGGTCGATGACCAGCACACGCCGTTTCAGTTTGCCTGCCTGAATCGCCGCAGAACGCCCGGAAGGCCCCGACCCTATGATGATCAGGTCATAATCGTAGCTGCTCATCCCTCAGTCTCCGTACAGTGCCTCGGCATGGAAGATGACGTGATCTTCCATAAACGTGGACACAAAGAAGTACGAATGATCGTAACCCGGCTGGAAGCGATACGTCGCTTGCTGGCGACGTTCGGCGATGGCTTGCGCCAACGCTTCGGGGCGCAGAAAATCCATGAACTGATCGTTTGCACCGGTGTCGATCAGGATCGGACCGTCGAAGCCGGTTTTCTTCATCAACAAGGACGCATCGTGTTTTGACCAAAGCGCTTCGTCGTCACCAAGGTAGGCGCTCAGCTGTTTGCGGCCCCAATCCGCTCCGGTCGGGTTCGAGATCGGCGCAAAGGCTGACACCGAACGGAAGCGTCCGGGCAGGTTCATGGCAAGTGTCAGGGCGCCGTGCCCCCCCATGGAATGGCCCGTAATGGCCTGGCGTTCGCTGTCGATGGCGAAGTTTTCGCACAGCAGGGCGGGCAGCTCTTCGGCAACATAGTCCCACATCCGAAAATGCGGTGCCCAGGGTTCCTGTGTTGCGTTCACATAGAACCCCGCGCCCTGACCCAGGTCGTAATCTTCGTGATCTGCGACGCCGTCACCACGCGGTGACGTATCTGGAAACACCACGGCAATTCCCTGTTCCGCGGCCCACGCCTGAGCCCCGGCTTTGGTCATCGCGTTTTCATGGGTGCAGGTCAATCCCGACAAATACCAAAGAACCGGGACCGGGCCGTCCTTGGCCTCGGCTGGAAGAAACTGGCCAAAAGTCATGTCACACTTGCACGACGAGGAAGCGTGGCGGTACACGCCCTGCACACCGCCGAAACAGGCATTTTCCGAAATGGTTTCCATCAGGCACCGTCCTTGTTTTCGAGTCGCAACATGGCTAACGATCCGCGGACCCGGCGTAAAGTCTGTGCGCCTTCGTTGAGAGTATTTTTCGAAAAGGTGAAGGTCAGAATGTGCCCGCCCAGGCGATCACCATCGGCACGGTGAGAATACTTACGATTGTGGATAGAAGGATTGCCGCCGACGCGCGATGCGGGGCAATGCCGTAATGCGCGGCCAGCATGTAAACATTGCCCGCCACAGGCAAAGCAGCGGCAGAGATGGCAACAGTTGCGGGAAAAGTATCAATCGGTATCAGCCATAACAGAGCGACCGCAACGCAGGCCGGATGGATCACCAGTTTGCAGAAGCTCAACCATGCCGCGATCTGGACACGTTCAGCCGACTTGTCTGCCAATGATGCACCAATGGCGAACAATGCACCCGGAGTTGCTGCCCCACCGAGAATGATAAGAAAATCGCCAAGAGGTTCAGGAACAGGCAATTGCAGCGAGGACCAGATGAGACCGGCCGAGATGGATACGATCATGGGATTGCGGACCAAACCCAGTCCGATCAGCTTGAAGGTGGTCGGGGTCAATCTACCGTCACGGCCGCCGTTGATCAGGATCACGATGAGGGAAGAGAACACGACCAGATCGACGGTCAGGACCAGCATCACGGGCCCGATCGCAGCCTCGGAGAACAAAAGGGAAAGCATGGGCAGCCCGAGGAACCCGACATTGCCGATGGCCGCGCACTGAGCCTCGACCGCAGCAGTCGGAATGTCGAGCCCGCGCAGCCAGGCGATGGCCGACGCCAGAACGTAAACGGTCATGGTTCCCAGCAGATATCCTAGGATGAGCCGGGCATTGAAAATCTCGGCAAAGGGAAGGGTGGCTGCAAAGCGAAACAGCATCGCTGAAAGCGCAAAGTAAAAGACGAACTTGGTCAGATAGGCCGTGGCTTCAGCCGTGAAGAACCGCGTGCGCCCCGCCCAAAAGCCCAGGCCGATGATCGCGAAAAACGGAAGGGTGCGCAGAAAGATTTCGACCATGGGCCAAGTCCTAGCACGGTTTGAACGCGCTGCAAGTACCCGACATCAAAGCAAATGCATCGTCAGCTTCGCTGAAATATTCGAGAATCGTTGTATCTAAACCGAACGGTTTATAAACTGGCGCAGTTATCGATCGAGGAGACGACATGACCCAGACTGCCACCATCCTGCGCACCGGCCGGAAATTCGATCAGGTTCTGCGCGGGGCTCGAGAGGTTTTCATGGCGGATGGGTTTGAAGGGGCAAGTGTGGATGACATCGCTCGCGCAGCCGGTGTGTCAAAAGCAACGCTCTACAGTTACTTCCCTGATAAGCGCCTTTTGTTCATGGAAGTCGCCCAAACAGAATGCTGCCTGATGGCCGAGCGGGTCATCTCGATGATCGACGAAACCAAGCCGGCCCGCGAAGTGCTTCAGATCACGGCGACACAGCTGACCAGATTTCTTGTGTCAGATTTCGCGCAACAGGTTTTCAGGATCTGCGTTGCCGAACGCGACAGGTTCCCCGAACTGGGTCGCGCGTTCTATGAGGCGGGGCCACAAAATGGCCAGCGACAGATGGCCGAGTATCTGGAAAAAGCCGTGGCCAAGGGCGAATTGGCCATTGATGATGTACATATCGCTGCCGAGCAGTTTTCCGAACTGTGCAAAGTGCGGATCTGGACCCGGGCGGCTTTTGGCATTCAGAACACCTTCACCCAGGAAGAAATAGATCAGGTTGCTGCTCAGGCTGTTGACATGTTTCTTGCCCGTTACGGGGTCTGAACCACAAAAGTGATGGCCCGCGCCCGGAACAGGGGCGCAGACCACCGCTCACTCACCAAAACACTCGATACACAACAGTTTAAAGCTGTAAGTCTTGTAAAACCGTTTACTCGATGAAAGTTCCGGCCAGACCCTCGCTGACAGGCTGCGCCAGATACGCAATCACCGCGCGTTCGCCTGTGTTGACGAACAGGTCTTCGGGCATGCCGGGGACCAAGTCCAAAGCCGCCACTTCGTCGGATTGCTGATCGTTCAGTTTGACCCGGGTCTTGTAATAGCTCTCGCCTGTCCGTTCATCCTTGAATGCGTCGGCTGAGATATCAAAGAGGGAACCCCGGGCCTCGGGCACATCGGCCGGCGCAAAAGCCGGCAAACGAATCCGTGTGGCCTGACCCATTTTCAGCTTGTTGACGTCACCAAGTCTAATCCGGCCCGAAATCGCCGAATTGCAACCGATAAGGATGTCGTCGCCGCCTTTACCGTTCTGCGGATCATCGCCGACCGCGCCGTTCAGCGCATTGGTCAGATCGCTGACGACAATCACGTCGCTATCATCCGAGGCAACGACGTTCTCAATTGAAAACAGCACATCGGTCTCGGCCTGGTTCGAGATCACGTCCTGACCGATGACACCGATGCCCCCTGATGCGTTCACATTCAGCTTGGCGCCTGCATCCGCCAGCGTTTCCTGTACAACCGGGCCGTTTTGGCCGACCCACCCATTGTGCGGATGGATGGCCGAAACTGCGCCGGGGATGGGCGTGTTCAGGTCAGCTTCGTTCCGCCCGACAACGCTCAGTTCGCTGGAATACGAGACTTCTCCGGTCGCCGAATTCCGGGTGATGACTACGGTCGCGTGGCCGGTGACCTTGCTGTCCGAGGTCGGCCCGGGCTCTTGCTCCGCGTTCAGGCTACCGCTCAGGGTGACGGTGCGAATGTCAACCTTGGCCAACCAGAGCAAAAAACTTGAACAGGAATTGGGAACCGATCTTTTCCTGCGCCTCAACAACGAGGTGCCTCGACACTGTACGGTGCCCGTGTCGTTGAACTGGCTGGGCGCCTTCTGAACGATGCGCAGAAAATCCGTGACACCGCGACCGAGTTCCGCGACCCTGAAACAGTTCCTTTGACCGTCGGAATGCCTCCGACTTAGGCCCCTTATCTGACCGGGCATCTCTCTGAACCCTCCAGCTCGCTGTTTCCGTGGATGCGGGTCACGCTGGTCGAGGATCTGCCTGAAAAAATGTTGCGTATGGTCGATGATCACTTGCTGGACATGGCGCTTGCGGCGAAGATCAACAGCAGCGCCACTTTGGATTTCACTTCGATCTGGTCTGAACTATTGTTTCTGGCCCTTCGAAAAGGGCAACCGCTTTGCGCCTTGTCGTCCACCACCCCAGAGGATGTTCCGCCATATGATTTCATCCGGCTTCCACACGGTTTCGGATACGAACTTGAGGGGAGGCTTCCCAAACATGACGGATCAACCCGGATCAGCAAAGGTTTCGACCTGACCACGCTGAGGTTCGAGACGATCTGCCGCCATATTTGCCATTCCGACGATTGTACAATTGTCTCGGCCTTGGCCGCTGAACAACGAGAACCAAATCTCGGCTGCTTCGGACGCTGAACGGGCAAAGGTGACTGCCACGACAGTCAGGAAGGTGGGATCGAAGCGATAAGGTTTTGCCTCTATGTCAAAACCTGTTCGGTGCTCTGGCCTCAATACGTGGTGCGCATCTGGTATCCCTGGTGGAAAGTCATGCGCACGAAAGTAACCGGATCGCTGCGAAACCAAGTCGTACGTTCCAGCTGAAACAACGGTGTGCCGGGCGGTACCGCCAGAAACTCCTGCAAATGCCCTGTTGCGGGGACGGCCGAGAAGGCAATTTCAGCGTTTGAAAACGGCACCTCGGACAGCAGCCATTCATTCGGCCCGGTGGTCAGGAAATCTTCGTCGAGAACCTGAGGCACGGTGCTGACGTTGATCCAGCGTTCCTCGAACTGGAATGGACGGTTGTCGGCGTGGTGCATACATTGCAGATGGACGACCTGCGCACCTTCCGGGATATTCAGCTTTGCCTGCAACCACGCGGGGCAATCGATCAGTGTTCGGCTGACCAGAGCATAACGGTATTCGGCGTTCATTTCTTCGATGGTCTGCCGAACGACAGTGATCGGCAATTTCGCCTGCTTTACCGGTGTGGTCACAACACGCGTTCCACCCTTGCGTTTGCGGGTGACAATTCCCTGTTCGGCAAGTTCCCGCAGCGCCCGATTGACCGTCGCCCGTGCAACGCCGAATTCGGCTGCCAGTTCCATCTCGGTGGGCAACAGGCTGCCCTGCGGCCAGACACGGGTTTGAATGCGGTTCACGACTTCGTCCCGAATGTCCTGAAAGCCGAGAGGTTTTTGATCGGTCACGTGGTTTTCATCCAATTACGTACAAACATATTGCTATTATGATGCCATTTTTGTCAGCCCGTAAAGGCGGCAGCAAGCTCAAAGCCTCGGCATGAGATCAGCCATGGCCCGCCGATAGTCAGATACGATCCGATCCCGAGCAATATGTCGGCCCAGGCGCACCTGATGGCGGCCGGCCGACCACAGATCGGTCACTACGTGGTCCTTCGCGGCAAAGACCAACCCGTCGAGCAACTGTTCAGGACGCAGGGCACAAAGTGCCGGATCCTGGCTGTCAATGGCAACAAGATCCGCCAGCATCCCTGCTGCGATCTGGCCCGCCGCGCGACCCAGGGCCTGCGCACCGCCCAAAGCCGCATTGCAATACAGTGTCTGTCCTACCGAACCGTCCCCTTCGACCAGGACATTGCGCGACAGGTCTCGCAGGCGTTGGGAATACTCCAGCGTACGCAGTTCCTCTGTCATCGAAACCAACACGTTTGAATCCGACCCAACCCCGAAACGACCACCGACTTCAAGAAAGACGGCCCCATTGAAAGGGCCATCCCCCAAATTGGCTTCGGTGATCGGGCAAAGCCCCGCGACCGCGCCCGTTACAGCCATATCGCGGGTCTCCTTTTCCGTCATGTGAGTGGCGTGGATGAGGCACCAGCGATGGTTTACCGGTGCATTGCTCAGCAGCCATTCCACCGGGCGGGCGCCCAGACCCTCGTGAACCTGCTCAACTTCCATGGGTTGTTCCGCAATGTGGATATGGACAGGTCCCGTCTTTTTTGCGTCCAGAACCCGGGCAAGATCTTGTGGTGATGTCGCGCGCAAGGAATGTGGTGCAATGCCTATCTGACAGTCATCCGGCAGATCGCCCAGTGCCACTTGCGCTTGCTCGACCAACGCCAGATAGCGGTCTACATCATTGCCAAATCGTTGCTGTCCCGATTCCAATGGTTGCTCGCCGACCCCTGCGTAAGAATAAAGTACGGGCAGATGCGTCAGCCCGATTCCCGTCTCGTCCGCAGCAGCCATGATCCGCTGGGACAGCTCTGCAAGATTGTCATAAGGTGTGCCGTCTGGCTGGTGATGCAGATAATGGAATTCACCAACCGAGGCGTAACCGGCTTCCTGCATCTCCATATAGACCAGAGCGGCAATCGCCTGCACGTGATCAGGCGTCAGGTGCTGGGTGAAACGATACATCAGTTCCCGCCACGTCCAGAAACTGTCGCGACCGGCCTTTCGGTATTCGGTCATGCCTGCCATCGCGCGCTGAAATGCGTGGCTGTGCAGATTGGCCAATGCGGGCAGCAAAGTGTCGACGCAAGTGTCACCCTCTTGCGCCGTCGCGCCCTGTTGCAGCGACAATATCAGCCCTTGGCTGATTTCCACCCGCAGGTTCGTAGCCCAACCAGTGCTCAATAATGCGCGATTAGCGAAGATAGCCATTTTCCACCTCATTTTATGCATAGACATATAAATGATAGAAATGTACTAGAAAAGAAGGAAATGCATGGAGGGTGCGAGTCACATGCAGACGCAAACGCAGGTTTTGACGGATCTTGATGCCGCAACGATGACCGAAGGCGGCGCGCCATACGGTTTGGTCCCGGATGCCGCGATCGCGTTGCAGGACGGACAAATCGCATGGATCGGAGCTGTCGCTGACCTTCCTTCAAGATTCGCCGACCAGCCGCGGACTCGACTCGGTGGACGCCTGGTTACGCCTGCGTTGATCGATTGCCACACTCATGTGGTTCACGGTGGCCATCGCGCCACAGAATTCGAAATGCGCCTGAACGGCGCGAGCTACGAAGAGGTTGCCCGCGCCGGGGGTGGAATCATCTCGACCGTAAAGGCCACGCGCGCGGCCGGCGTGGAGGAGTTGGTCGCACAGGCATTGCCGCGAGTTGATGCGATGCTGGCCGTAGGGGTATCGGTCATCGAAGTGAAGTCCGGTTACGGATTGGATGACGATACCGAATTGAACATGTTGCGCGCGGCTCGGGCGTTGCCGGATCATCGTCCCGTCCGCGTTCTGACCAGCTTTCTGGGGGCGCATGCGGTGCCTCAGGACTATAAGGGCAGGGCGTCGGACTACATTCATCAGGTCTGCATTCCCACGCTTCGCGCCGCTCATGCCGAGGGATTGGTCGATGCGGTCGATGCCTTCTGCGAAGGCATTGCTTTTCAACCGGAAGAGTTGATCCCACTGTTTGAAGTCGCGACAGATCTTGGCTTGCCGATCAAGATCCACGCCGAACAATTGTCGAATTTGGGCGGCGCAAAACTGGCTGCCGGATACGGCGCGCTTTCGGCAGATCATATAGAATATCTTGACGAAGCAGGTGTTCAGGCCATGGCGCGGGCCGGAACCGTAGGCGTCATTTTGCCGGGTGCGTTCTACACACTGCGCGAAACACAGGCGCCACCGATTGACCTGTTGCGCCAGCACGGTGTGCCCATGGCGCTTGCCACGGATTGCAACCCCGGTTCGGCGCCGATGACCTCGCTGTTGCTGGCGATGAACATGGGATGCACCCTGTTTCGCATGACGCCAGAAGAGGCCCTGCAAGGCGTGACGGTTCACGCGGCCCGCGCTCTCGGGTTGGCTGACTGCGGTCAGATCTCAGTCGGGCGGCGCGCTGATCTGGCGGTTTGGAATGTCGAACACCCTGCGGAACTGGCCTATCGCATCGGCTTCAACCCTCTTCATACTCGCATATTCGGAGGTATATTTTGACGACGCTCACCCTCACCCCGGGCACCGTTACCCTGTCGCAGCTGGAACAGATCTTTCGCGAAGAGTGCGCTGTTCGGTTGGACCCCGCCTGCCGCCCGGCCGTCGAAGAAGCGCACAAGCGCATCGCCGATGCGGCGGCGGGAGAGGCCGCCGTATATGGCGTGAACACGGGGTTCGGGAAACTGGCAAGCGTCAAAATCGCGGCCGAGGACACGGCAACCTTGCAGCGCAACCTGATCCTCAGCCATTGCTGTGGTGTGGGCCCTGCGATCCCGCGCGCCCTTGCCAGATTGATGATGGTTCTGAAATTGCTGAGCCTGGGGCGCGGGGCCTCGGGGGTTCGGCCAGAAGTGATCACCCTGCTGGAAGGGATGTTGTCCAAAGGTGTGACCCCGGTGATCCCGGCGCAGGGTTCAGTCGGGGCTTCGGGTGATCTTGCGCCCTTGTCCCACATGGCTGCCGTCATGATGGGCGCTGGTGAGGCCGAATTCGGTGGCGATGTGATGCCCGGTGATGCTGCGCTGTCCAAAGCGGGTCTGCACCCGATCGAATTGGGCCCCAAAGAAGGGCTGGCGCTGATCAATGGCACCCAGTTTTCGACGGCCTTTGCGCTGTCCGGCCTGTTTGGCGCATGGCAGGCGGCGCAAAGCGCGCTGGTTACCTCGGCGCTGACGACGGATGCGATCATGGGTTCGACCGCCCCGTTGCAACCGGAAATCCACACGTTGCGCGGGCATCGCGGGCAGATCGAGGCCGGCGTGACCATGCGGGCGCTGCTGGCCGGGTCGGTCATTCGTGAAAGCCATCGGGATGGCGATACCCGGGTTCAGGACCCGTATTGTATCCGCTGCCAGCCTCAGGTGGTGGGGGCCGCGATGGATGTGCTGAGGCAGGCCGCAACAACGCTGGAAATCGAGGCCAACGCGGCGACGGACAATCCTCTGGTTCTTTCGGAAACCGGCCTGATCGTTTCGGGTGGGAATTTTCACGCCGAACCCGTTGGGTTTGCCGCAGACATGATCGCGCTTGCCGTGGCCGAGATCGGGGCAATTGCACAACGCCGCATTGCGTTGATCGTTGATCCGGCGCTCAGCTTTGATCTGCCGCCTTTTCTGACTCCCAATCCGGGCCTGAATTCGGGCTATATGATCGCTGAGGTGACGACTGCCGCACTGATGAGCGAAAATAAGCATCTGGCCAATCCATGTGTGACGGACTCGACGCCCACATCGGCCAATCAGGAAGATCACGTTTCGATGGCGGCCCATGGTGCGCGGCGATTGGGGCAGATGGTTGCCAATCTGGAACGTATTCTGGGGGTCGAACTGCTGTGTGCCACACGAGGGGTCGAGTTCCGCGCGCCGCTGCCTACGAGCGAAACGTTGCAGGCCGTGATGGCACGGCTGCGTACGGTGGTGCCGGCCTTGGGTGACGATCGCTATATGGCACCCGAGATCGAAGCAGCCTCGGCCCTGATTGCCAGTGGTGAGATTGCCCGTGGCACGGGCATCGCCATGCCGGAACTTGGCGCATGAGCGGCCAGGTCGAGATTTCGCGCGGTGACGGTCCGATCGTGCTGGGTCTGCCGCATACCGGCACCCATGTTCCGGCCACGATCGAGGCCAAGTTGAATGCGCGGGGCAAGGCTCTGGCGGATACGGATTGGAATGTCCACACCTTGTATGAAGGACTTCTGCTCGGTGCGACGACGGTTCGGGCAACCTTCCACCGATATGTGATCGACGCCAACCGGGATCCGTCGGGCGTGTCGCTTTATCCCGGCCAGAACACGACCTCTCTTGTGCCGCTGACGGATTTTGACGGCCAGGGCATCTGGGACATCCCGCCTTCGGAAAAGGATATCCTCGAACGACGGGAAGCTTTTCATGCACCGTATCATGCCGCCCTGAAGGCCGAGCTGGAGCGCGTGAAGGCGGCCCATGGGGTTGCGGTGCTGTATGATTGCCACTCGATCCGCAGCCATATTCCTTTTCTTTTCGAAGGTACTCTGCCCGATATGAGCATCGGCACGAACAATGGGGCGACCTGCGCACCGGAAATCGAAGCCGTAGCGCATGAATTCGCGACGTCCTCACCCTATACGGCTGCTCTGAATGGGCGGTTCAAGGGCGGATGGACAACGCGCCATTATGGGCGCCCCTCGGAAGGGGTTCACGCGATCCAGATGGAGCTGGCTCAGTCGACCTACCTGAAAACTGAAGCGCCGCCCTGGGCTTTTGACACCGACAAAGCCGACCGCCTGCGCCGGTGGCTCAAAGACATTCTTGACGCTATCCATGACACTGCATTGGAGCTTGCCCGATGACCGATCCTCGCAAAAATACCCGTGACATCTATCCTCCGACAGGGCCCGAACTGAACGCCAAAAGCTGGATGACCGAAGCCCCGATGCGGATGCTGATGAACAATCTGCACCCTGATGTGGCCGAGAATCCGCATGAGCTGGTTGTCTATGGCGGGATCGGACGTGCCGCGCGGACGTGGAAAGATTTTGACACCATCGTTGCTAGCCTCAAGGACCTGAAGGAAGATGAAACGCTGGTGGTGCAATCCGGCAAACCGGTCGCCATCGTTCGGACGCATGCCGATGCACCTCGGGTGCTGATCGCGAACTCGAACCTCGTGCCGCATTGGGCCAACTGGGACCACTTCAACGAGCTCGATAAGAAGGGCCTGATGATGTACGGCCAGATGACGGCCGGTTCGTGGATCTATATCGGGACGCAAGGCATCGTTCAGGGCACTTACGAAACCTTCGCCGAGGCTGGACGTCAACACTATGACGGGGACCTGACCGGCAAGTGGATTCTGACTGGTGGTCTGGGCGGCATGGGTGGTGCGCAACCTCTGGCGGCGGTCTTTGCAGGGGCGTGTTGCCTGGCTGTCGAGTGCAATCCAGACAGCATCGATTTCCGCCTGCGTACCAAGTATCTCGACGAAAAGGCCGAGACGCTGGACGAAGCGCTCGAAATGATCGACCGCTGGACCAGGGCGGGCGAGGCGAAATCGGTCGGTTTGCTGGGCAATGCGGCCGAGATTTTCCCCGAGATCTACCGCCGCATGCAGGCGGGTGGTATGCGCCCCGATATCGTGACCGATCAGACCAGCGCCCATGATCCGGTCAACGGCTACCTGCCGCTGGGCTGGAGCATGGCGCAGTGGAAAGACAAGAGGGAAGGCGACCCCAAGGCCGTGGAAAAGGCAGCCCGAGCGTCGATGAAGCAGCACGTGGCCGCCATGGTCGATTTCTGGAACGCGGGTGTGCCGACCTTGGACTATGGCAACAACATCCGGCAGGTGGCGCAGGACGAAGGCTTGGAAAACGCCTTTGCCTTCCCCGGTTTCGTGCCCGCCTATATCCGCCCGTTGTTCTGCCGTGGCATCGGCCCGTTCCGCTGGTGCGCGCTGTCGGGTGATCCCGAGGATATCTACAAAACCGACGCCAAGATGAAGGAACTTTTCCCCGACAACACGCATCTGCACAACTGGCTCGACATGGCACAGGAGCGCATCGCGTTTCAGGGCCTTCCCGCGCGGATCTGCTGGATCGGACTGGGCGACCGCCACAAGGCCGGGCTGGCATTCAACGAGATGGTTAGGAATGGAGAATTGAAGGCACCGGTCGTCATCGGTCGTGACCACCTCGACAGCGGCTCGGTCGCGTCGCCGAACCGCGAAACCGAGGCGATGAAGGACGGCTCGGACGCCGTTTCGGATTGGCCGCTGCTGAACGCGCTGGTCAATACCGCCTCGGGCGCGACATGGGTCTCGCTGCACCACGGAGGCGGCGTTGGCATGGGTTTCAGCCAACATGCGGGTGTCGTGATTTGTGCCGACGGAACCGATGCAGCGGCCAGACGTCTAGAGCGGGTTCTGTGGAACGATCCGGCTTCTGGCGTCTGGCGTCACGCAGATGCGGGTTATGAGGATGCCAAGGCCTGCGCACGTGAACATGGGCTGCGTCTGCCGGGGATTCTGGGCTGATTTGCCATTCATCTTTGAATTTGTCTGCATGGCTTAGCGCTAACGTCTCATTTTCCGGTTTCGAACCGGGGATGTTTCCGCTAGGGCTAAGCCGTTAAGCAGCCCGCCAGGCTAACGACAACTGACAAAGGTGGCTCGCCCGTTGCTCGATATTGCACAAGTCCGCACTGTTCTTTCGGACGTCTATGACCTCGCCCCATCGGCCACGTTGGCCAATGAGATGAAAGACACGTTTGCCCGTATGGATCGTGTGATCAGCCCGCCGGATTGGGCGATCTATGCGCCCTATGTGCGGGCGATCAACGCGCTCAAGAAAGAGCGTAACGCCGTGATCCTTGGGCACAATTACATGACACCGGAAATCTATCATGGTGTGTCCGATTTCGTGGGTGACAGCCTGCAACTGGCGATCAAGGCCAGCGAGGTGGAAGAGGATGTGATCGTTCAGGCCGGGGTTCATTTCATGGCCGAGACATCGAAAATTCTGAGCCCCGGGAAAACTGTTCTGATGCCCGACATGGATGCGGGGTGTTCTTTGGCAGAATCGATTACTGCCGAAGGAATCGACGAAATGCGGGCCAAATACCCCGGCGCGCCGGTTGTGTCTTACGTGAACACCACTGCCGAGGTCAAAGCGGCTTCGGATATCTGCTGCACCTCGTCGAACGCCTTGCAGATCGTGAATGCCATGGAGAGCGACACGGTCATCATGACGCCGGATCAATATCTGGCTCAAAACGTGGCGAATGAAAGCCACAAGAACGTGGTGTACTGGCCCGGTTCCTGCATCGTGCATGAACAATACACCGCACAGGACCTGCGCGACTTCCGGGAATGGAACCCCGGAACACGCCTGATTGCGCACCCGGAATGCCCGCCGGATGTGGTGGCCGAGGCGGATTATTCCGGTTCAACCAGCGGGATCATCAAATATGTGCATGATGAGAAACCCGAAAAGGCGATGCTGATCACCGAATGTTCGATGGCGTCGAACATCGCGGATGAACTGCCCGAGGTCGATTTCGTAGGGCCGTGCAATATGTGCCCGTACATGAAAAAGATCACGCTGGAAAAGATCCTCTATGCGTTGCACACGATGGAAGGCCAGGTCGAGGTCGCCGAAGACGTGGCAGAGCAGGCGCGCAAATCTGTTCAGGCGATGATTGATCTGTCCCGCAAGCTCGGCATCTGATCGGCAATGACCGACATCACCACGGATCGCGTCGTTATTGTCGGGGCCGGGATTGGCGCGCTTTATGCTGCGCTGAAACTGGCGCCGCGCCCGGTGGTGATCATCTCGCCTGATCCTTTGGGCGAAGGTGCAAGTTCGGCATGGGCGCAGGGTGGCGTGGCGGCGGCGATGGACCTGGCTGACAGCCCGGAAAGCCACGCCGTTGACACCGTCAATGCCGGGGCAGGCACTGTCGAGCCTGACGTTGCGGATTTGGTGACGCGAGAGGCGCGGGATTATATTCTGGACCTGACCACTTTGGGCACACCATTTGATCGCACCGAGGGTGGCGGGTATGTCCTGTCCCGAGAAGCCGCGCACAGTTTTGCCCGCGTCGTGCGGGTAAAGGGCGATCAGGCCGGCAGTGAAATCATGGCCGCCCTGATCGAACGAGTGCGCGAAACTCCTTCGGTGCAGGTATTGGAAGGGGTCCTTGCCGTTGCGTTGGAAGTGACGGATGGGCGCGTGGTGGGCGTGGTTTTGCAGGAGGCCTCGGAAAGCGGATCCGCGCCTGTGACGCTTCGTGCGCCTGCCGTATTGTTGGCGGGTGGCGGTTCTGGCGGGCTTTATGCCCTGACGACCAATCCGGCCCGCATCCGCGGACAGGTCATCGGAATGGCCGCTCGGGCGGGGGCGCTGATCGCCGATGCCGAATTCGTGCAGTTCCACCCCACCGCCATGGACGTGGGTGAAGACCCGGCCCCGCTGGCGACCGAGGCCCTGCGCGGAGAAGGGGCAATACTGATAAACAAGCACGGCGAGCGTTTCATGCAGGCCGTTCACCCTGATGCCGAGCTTGCCCCGCGCGACGTTGTGGCCCGGGCGATATTTGCCGAGGTACAGGCCGGCAACCGCCCGATGCTGGACACTCGCAAGGCTTTGGGCGCGCAAGTCAACGAACTTTTTCCGGCGGTTGCCGCATATTGCGCGCGCAACGGAATCGATCCGGTCCGGGATGCGATCCCGGTTGCTCCGGCAGCGCATTACCACATGGGCGGGATTGCCACAGGCACTGATGGCCGCGCGACGCTGGATCGGTTGTGGGTGTGCGGCGAGGCGTCTTCGACCGGCCTTCACGGCGCCAACCGGCTGGCCTCGAACGGTTTGCTCGAAGCGTTGGTGTTTGCACGCATCTGTGCCCAGGACATTGCGCGTTCGTTACCGGACACTTCCGCGTCGGAACCTGTGGCCCTTCGATTTGATCAAGCTGACATCCCTGATACGTCCGATGCGGTCAGTACGTTGCGCACGACCATGTCGCGCGATGTTGGCGTTGTCCGGGACCGCGCCGGGTTATGCCGGGCATTGCGCAGGATTGCCACGCTCGAAGAGCAGCATGGCACATGCCCGTCCTTCAGAAACATGTGTGCCACAGCAACCTTGATCGCCGCGACGGCATTGCAGCGCGAAGAAAGCCGCGGCGCGCATGAGCGATCCGACTTTCCGGAAGCTGCCGATGGCCCCGGCAAACGATCCCGGATGTATCTTAGCGACGCGCTGCACATTCGCGCCGAAGCCTGCAAGGAAATATCATGAGTTTTGCGACCCTGCCCGATCTGATCCTCGAACCCGTCATCCGCGCGGCGCTGATGGAGGATCTGGGAGCATACGGTGATGTGACCACCCGCGCCGTGATCCCACCGAACGCGACCTATACGGCCCGGCTGAATGCGCGTGAGGATGCCGTCGTTTCGGGCATGCAGGTGGCGACGATAGCGTTCCGGCTGGTCGACCCGACGCTTGAGGTTGAGGTGCTTGTCAAGGATGGCCAGCCTTGTCGGCGCGGCGACACGCTGATGATCATCAAAGGGTCCGCGGCCTCGATCCTGTCGGGTGAGCGGGTCGCGCTGAATTTTGCCGGTCGCCTGACCGGTATTGCCACAAAAACTGCCAGCTTTGTTCAGCAGACAAAGGGCACGAATGCCCGCATGACCTGTACCCGCAAAACCACGCCCGGACTTCGCATCGTCGAAAAACAGGCCGTGCTGCATGGCGGCGGTTTCAATCATCGCTACTCTTTATCCGACGCGATCCTGATCAAGGACAACCACATCGCCGCCGCCGGGGGTGTGCGTCAGGTTCTTGAGGCCGCCAAAGCGCAAGCCAGCCACATGATGGCCGTCGAGATCGAAGTCGATCGACTGGACCAGCTGGCCGAAGTCCTCAGGATTGGCGGCGCGTCCGTCGTATTGCTGGACAACATGGATGACGAGATGCTGCGCGAAGCGGTTGCCATGGTGGACGGGCGGATGAAGACCGAAGCCAGCGGGAATGTGACGTTGGGCCGGGTTGCATCAATTGCGGCGACCGGGGTCGATTACATCTCGTCCGGGGCGCTGACGCATTCCGCCCGAACCGTTGATCTGGGTCTTGATTTCTGAAAAATTTCTGAAAAGCGCGGCATTTCTGCTTGATTTGAGATCGTTTGCGCCAACACGGTTGCGCCTTCAGGTTTTATCGATAATAAATCCTCGGCAACGCAAGCTGCAGGAAGTTTTATAGATAAAATGATCATCCCTCATTCCGGCTGGACCCGAAAGTCTGCGCAAGCTGTTCATGACCTCCCGTTGATGGACCTTCTGTTCCGGGCACAGACCGTGCACCGCGAGAACTTTGATCCGAACAAGATCCAGACCTCTAAGCTGCTGTCGATCAAAACCGGCGGGTGCGCCGAGGATTGCGCCTATTGCTCGCAATCGGCCCGCAACGGATCCACCCTGCCTGCATCGAAGCTGATCGAGGTTCAGCGTGTACTGGCCGAGGCCAAAAAGGCCCGCGACGGTGGCGCGACCCGGTTCTGCATGGGGGCCGCCTGGCGCGAGCCCAAGCCGCGCGATATGCCTGCCCTGATTGCCATGGTGGAAGGCGTCAAGGCGATGGGCATGGAAACCTGCATGACGCTGGGCATGCTGGATGACACCCAGGTGGTTCAGCTGCGCGATGCCGGGTTGGACTATTACAACCACAATATCGACACGTCCGAACGCTATTATTCCGAAGTGATCACCACCCGTACTTTCGCGGACCGGATCGACACGATGAACCGGGTGCAGGAAGCCGGAATCAAGGTCTGCTCGGGTGGTATTCTGGGTATGGGTGAACACACTGGCGACCGTATCGATATGTTGCTGACTTTGGCCAACATGACCCCGCCGCCGGATTCGGTGCCGATCAACATGCTGATGCCACAGGCGGATACTCCGCTGGCTGATGCGGAACCGGTTGATCCAATCGACTTTGTGCGGATCATCGCAACCGCTCGCATCCTGATGCCCAAAGCCTATGTTCGGTTGTCCGCCGGGCGCAGCGACATGAGCGACGAGATGCAGGCGATGTGCTTCTTCGCCGGAGCAAATTCCATCTTTGTCGGTGAAACTCTTTTGACGGCGGAAAACCCCGAAGAAGACACCGACTCGATCCTGTTTGCAAAACTTGGCCTTCAGGCCGAAACGGCTGAAGACCATAAGCGCACGGAAGCCGCCGAATGAAAGCAGTCGAACGACTGGAATCCATGCTGGGTGCGCTGGAAGCCCGGCACCGCCGCCGGGTTTTGATCCCGGCGCGCGGGCTGGATTTTGCGTCCAACGACTATTTGGGGTTGGCCGGGTCAAGCCTGTTGCAAGAGGCCGCGCAGGCGGCGCTGGCGCGCGGCGTGCCCGTCGGCTCGGGCGGCTCGCGGCTGCTGCGGGGAAATCACCCCGAGCATGAGGCGCTGGAACACGAAGCAGCTGTGTTCTTTGGGGCCGAGGCCGCATTGTTCATGGGTGGAGGGTTTCAGGCCAATCAGGCAATCTTTTCCACCCTGCCGGCGGCCGGGGATCTGGTTTTGTATGACGAACTGGTTCACGCCAGCGCCCATGAGGGGATGCGCGCCAGCCGAGCGGATCTGCGCGCTTTTCGTCACAACGACGTCGCGGATGCGCGAAACGTTCTGACCGAATGGCGATCCGCTGGTGGGCAGGGTCAGGTGTGGGTTGCCGTTGAAAGCGTCTATTCCATGGAGGGCGATCTGGCTCCGCTGGAAGATTTGTCATGTCTGGCGCGTGAAGCCCAAGCTGTTCTGATCGTGGATGAGGCGCACGCAACCGGCGTTTTCGGGGCAAATGGCAAAGGTCTGGCGCATGATCTGAACGCTGACCTTCTGACCCTGCACACCTGCGGCAAGGGGCTTGGAGTTTCCGGCGGGCTGATCTGTGGCCCGCGGGCGATGATCGATACCCTGATCAACCGCGCACGGCCCTTTATCTTTGCAACGGCGCCGTCCCCTCTGAATGCTGCGCTGGTACGGGCTGTCCTGTGTGAACTGGCCGAGAATGACGATTTGGTCGCTGCTGCACGCAAACGTCTGCGCCATGCACATGAGGCGGCCCGTGAAACAGGGTTGCCTGACGCGGCCTTGAACAGCCAGATCATTCCCGTCGTTCTTGGGGACGAGGCCCGCACGATGGCGATGGCACAGGCTTTGCAACATCAGGGGTTCGACATTCGCGGCATTCGCCCGCCAACCGTTCCAAAAGGCACATCCCGTCTGCGCGTCTCGATCACCGGGAATGTCGGTCCCGAGGACATTTCGGCCCTGTTTGCAACCATCTCCAGCCATCAGTCGGAGGCCGCATGAGCGCTCTGGTTATTGTCGGAACCGACACGGGCGTCGGAAAAACAGTTTTTTCGGCTGGCCTGACGGCGGCCCTGAACGCCACTTACTGGAAGCCGGTTCAATCGGGGCTCGAGGATGCGACGGACACGGAAACCGTCTGCACCTTGTCCGGTGTGGACGTGTTGCCCGAGGCGTATCGCCTGAACATGCCTGCCTCACCCCATCTTTCTGCCGAGGATATGGGCATAGAGATCGATCTGTCCCGGCTCGCGCTGCCGCAAGTTGACGGGCCGCTGGTTGTGGAAGGGGCAGGGGGGCTGATGGTGCCTCTGAACCGCAAATCCTACTATCTGGATCTGATTGCCCAATGGCAGGCCCCGGTCGTTCTGGTCGCACGCACGGCGTTGGGAACGATCAACCACACCACGTTGTCCCTGATGGCGCTTCGACGCGCTGGGTCCGAGGTGGTCGGCGTTGCCTTTGTCGGAGATCCGGAGCCCGACGTGGAACAAACCATCGTCGAAATGAGCAAGGTGCGACACCTCGGACGCCTGCCTTATCTTGGCGACCTGACGCAGCAAAGCTTGTCAGAAGCTTTCTCGTCCATAGACGTGGCGACCATACGGAGGTTTCTGTGACCCCGCTGGAGTTTGACGCCCACCACCTTTGGCATCCCTATACCAACGTGGCCGATCCCGGTGCGATGCATCTTATCGACCGGGCCGAGGGCGTGTATCTTTATCGGGAGGACGGCGCAAAGATGATAGACGCCATGTCGTCATGGTGGTGCGCCATCCACGGCCACAAGCATCCCGAAATCACATCCGCCATGCAATCACAGCTGGAAAAGATGCCTCATGTGATGTTCGGAGGGCTGACACACCATCCGGCCATTGATCTGGGGCGCAGGATGGTCGACATGTTGCCCGAGGGGCTGGATCGCATTTTCTATTGCGACAGTGGGTCTGTTTCGGTCGAAGTGTCGATGAAGATGGCGGTGCAGTATCAAATGGCTCATGGCCGCACCCGCAAATTCGAATTTGCCACAATTCGGGGCGGCTATCACGGTGACACGTGGAAAGCGATGAGCGTCTGTGACCCTGTGACGGGTATGCACGGGCTGTTCCGAGGGGCTTTGTCGATCCAGCACTTCCTGCCGCGTCCCCAGGTTCGGTTGGGGGATGACTGGCCCGAAGACCCGGCGTTGAACGGATTGGAGGCGCTGGAACGACTGTTGGCCGACAAGGGCGATCACCTCGCGGCCCTGATCCTTGAGCCCATGGTTCAAGGCGCCGGGGGCATGTATTTCTATCATCCCCAATGGCTGCGCGCGGCACGCGCCATGTGCGATGCTCATGACGTGCTGATCATTTTTGACGAGATCGCAACCGGATTTGGCCGAACCGGCAAGCTGTTCGCCACCGATCATGCGGGCATAACCCCGGATATAATGTGTCTGGGCAAGGCATTGACCGGGGGGCATATCTCGTTTGCTGCTACCGTGACCAGCAAGCAGGTGGCGTATGGCATTGGCAATAGTGAGGCCGGAGTGTTCATGCACGGCCCGACCTATATGGCCAACCCTCTGGCCTGTGCCGCTGGTTCGGCCAGCCTCAGACTGCTGGCCGAGGGGGACTGGCAGCGCCAGGTGGCCGATATCGAAGACCAGATGCGGACCGAACTGGAGCCAGCGCGCAGTTTGCCGGGCGTTGCAGATGTCAGGGTTCTTGGCGCTATTGGCGTTATCGAAATGAAGGAAACGGTTGATCCTTCGGTTGCTCATCGGCTGGCCCCTGAAACCGGAGTGTGGCTGCGCCCCTTTGCGCGAAACATCTATTGTATGCCGCCTTACATTGTTTCACCTGATGAGCTCGGCCGGATCACCAGCGCGATGGTCGCTTTGGCCGGGGGGCAGCAATGAAACACCAGTGGCTGGCGCAATCGGATGACAGCAAGCTGACCCTGATCTTCGGGGGGTGGGCGCTGGGTGCTGCCCCGTTCCGCGGGCTGACCGGAGGCGGATCTGTTCTGCTGGTGGATGACTATACCCGGCTTGATGATCCCTTGCCCGATCTGGCCGGGTTTGACCGCGTCGAAATGCTTGCGTTTTCCTTCGGTGTCGCATCCGCGGCCCATTGGCTGGCCAGCACAGGGTTTCGCCCTGACCGGCTGGTTGCCGTCAGTGGTACGTTGCATCCTGCCTGCGCAGACCGGGGCATCGCGCCCGATATTGTCCGGGCCACGGCGGATCAGCTGTCATCGGCAAGTTTCGTCAAATTTTGCCGACGCGCCGGACTGTCTGTTGACATACCTGAACTGGACATCGAGCAGGCAAGAAAGGAACTTCACGCGGTCATCGAACGCGGCTCGGCGCCTGATCCCGGCTTTGATCGGGTTTGGATATCAGAGCGGGACCGGATCATTCCGACCAATGCTCAGAGGGCGGCCTGGGCCGCAACCCCGGATGTGGTCAAGGGCGTTGCCGCTCCGCACGTGCCATTTGAACCGGGCCAAAGCTGGGCGGAGTGGATGTTATGACGGCGCAATTGGCGGACAAGGTGCAGCGAAGCTTCAGCCGAAGCTTCCAGACTTACAACGATACAGCCAGCCAGCAGGCCTGGGTTGCCCGCAAGCTGGTTTCCGAGATGCGTCGGGTTGGGGCGCCGAACCGGTTTGATGTGGCCTTCGAGCTGGGATGCGGCACTGGCCATCTGACCCGGTTGCTGCGGCAGAACTTTGACCTTCCCGATTTTCACGTGAACGATATAGCGCCGCAGGCTCGGGCGACGGCAGATGCGGAAAATGCGGCCTTCATTGCCGGAGACGTCCGCCTGGTCGAATGGCCCGCAAAGCTGGATTTGGTCGCATCGGCCTCGATGATCCAATGGATGGAGGATCCGGCCGGTTTGCTGCAACAGGTTGCCGAGGCGCTTGAACCCGGAGGGTGGCTGGCGATTTCCGGGTTTGGTCCATTGCAATATCAAGAGCTTGCGCAAATCGGATCGACAGCCCGTGCACCGGGCCTATGCCTGCCTGACACCTTTGCAACCGCCATAGATGGGCAGTTTAAGATTCTGACGGTTGGCCAAAGTGTTCGGCCATCCTATTTTGACACGCCCAGAGATGTGCTGAAACATTTGCGCAGTACAGGGGTAAATGGCCGGGCTCAGGGTGCATGGACCCGGTCCACCTTGGCCCGGTTCGAAGCTGACTACGTTCAGAAGTTCGGAGCTGACGGCAGGGTTCCTCTGACCTACCACCCGGTGTGGGTCATTGCCGAAAAGCGTTAGGCGCTTATTCGGCGACGACAAGGTCGATTTCATTCGCCGATAGCATCTGGCAGATATCCTCGGGCGGGATCACATCGGTAAAGAACAGATTGATCTTGTCGGCAGGTTCCAATGTGACCGGCGCGCGCTTTCCCAGCTTTTCGCCATCGGCCACGACAATGCGGACCTGTGCGTTTTGAATGGCGACGCGGGCCAAGTTTGCTTCTTGCAGGTCGTGCAGCATAAAGCCCGGGTCCGCATTGACCGCCCCGACTGAAAGAATGGCGAAACGGACGTTCAAACGTTTGATCAGGTCCTGAGCTTCAACACCAAATGCGCCCCCATCGTGCGACCGCAGCTCGCCACCAGCCATGAACACCCGGTTGTTGTTTCTTGAAGCCAATGCCTGAGCAACAAAAACCGAGTTCGTCACGACAAAGAGATCGCTGTGGTTGCCAAGCGCCTGCGCCACATAAGCGGTAGTAGAGCCGATATCGAGGAAAACGGAGTCGCCGTCACTGATGACCTCGGCAACCGCCTTCGCCAGTTTCTCTTTCGCGTCAACCTTCTTGTCCAGGCGGCTTTGCAGCGACGGTTCCAGAATGTCTTCGAGAAGATGAACCCCGCCATGGACCTTGCGCACGATGCCGCGTTCTTCCAGATTGCGGACGTTTCGCCGAATGGTTTCCAGGCTGACCCCAAGTTCATTCGCCAGAACGCTTACCCGGCACGACCCGCCCGCGCGAAAAAGGGCGCGCAGGATTTCTTCTTCTCGTTGGTTTGTGGTTGGCAGGTTCATGTTTCGCGCTCTGATGGCATCGTCATAAGGGACGTTAAGCCATACCACAATACCCACATAAAGCAACGTTATCCGCGGGTATGGCTTTAGAAACTTGCTTCATGCAGGAAATAATGTGGCTTTACGTGGTTTTTATTGACACAAAACCCCACGATGTGGTCGTCTGTACTCAATACCACCGATTCATCGAAAAAAATCACGACAGGGAGAAGGTGTTATGAATTGTAAAATGGGAATTTCTGCGCTGGCCATCATGGCCGCCGGAGCCGCAACAACTGCATGGGCTGTTGAGTCCACGGACCCAATCAAACTGACGCTGCACGACTGGTCGGGGCAGTTGATCAATACCAAGATCATGGGTTCGATCCTGGAAGAAGCCGGGTACAACGTTGAATATGTTCAGGCGGATTACATTGCTCAGTTCGCCGGTCTGAAAACGGGTGACCTGCATCTGGCAATGGAAATCTGGGAAACCACCGGACGCGAAGCGCTGGACGAGGCAACCGGCACCGGCAAGGTCGTCAATGTCGGCGAAACCGGCCTGATGGCGATCGAAGAATGGTGGTATCCCAGCTACATGAAGGAACGGTGCCCGGGATTGCCGAATTGGGAGGCGCTGAAAGACTGCGCCGAGGAATTCGCGACGGCGGAAACTGCTCCGAACGGGCGTTATGTCGGCGGCCCGGTGACCTGGGGTGGCTTCGATGACGAGCGTGTCGAAGCGCTTGAACTGGATTTCGAAGTCGTCCATGCGGGTACCGACGCGGCCCTGTTTGCAGAATTGGAATCCGCTTATCAAAGACAGGATCCAATTGTTCTGTGGGTCTATGTCCCACATTGGGCGCCGGCAAAATACGAAGGCGAGTTCGTCGAGTTCCCGCCATTTACGCCAGAGTGTTACAGCGACCCTTCTGTCGGTGTGAACCCGAATATGGCCTATGATTGCGGCAAGCCGCGTGGCCCGATCTGGAAAGCAGCCTGGTCTGGCCTGCAAGAAAAATGGCCGGGTGCTTATGACATCATCGAAGCCTACAAAATCAACAATGATGAAATGAGCGCTATGGTTGGCAAGGCCGATCTGGACGGCGTGGAAATCGACAGCGTTGTTGCAGAGTGGATGGAGACCAACAAAGACCGCTGGTCTGGCTGGATCTTGAAGTAATCCACTGGCCAGAGCGGGCCTGTCGCTCTCTCGGACCGCTCTGGCCTTTTTCGCGAATGAACCGGACCACCCTGATGCCCCCCAAGACCAAACTGTCGTGCCGAAACGTCTGGAAGCTTTATGGCCCCAACGCAGATCGGTTGCTGCGGACAACCCCCGAACCTACGGCAGAAGAAATTCGCAAGGCAGGCGTGATCGGCGCAGTGCGCAACGCAAATATCGAGATCTCGGAAGGTGAGATTTTCGTCATCATGGGCCTGTCGGGGTCCGGCAAATCCACTCTGGTTCGGTGCTTGTCCCGGTTGATCGAACCAACCGCCGGTGAAGTTCTGTTCGACGATGCTGACCTCTTGCGCGCCAGCGAGAATGAGCTGATCGAAATCCGGCGTCACAAGATGGGCATGGTGTTCCAGCATTTCGCGTTGCTGCCGCATCTGACCGTTTTGCAGAATGTGATGTTTCCGTTGACGATTCAGGCCACACCCAAACCCGAAGCCGACGCCAAGGCCCGCGAGGTGGTGGAACTGGTCGGTTTGAAGGGGCGCGAGGATTATTACCCGCGTGAGCTGTCCGGCGGCCAGCAACAGCGCGTCGGCATTGCCCGTTCCTTGGTGACCGAGCCTGATCTATGGTTTCTGGACGAGCCGTTCTCGGCCCTCGATCCGCTGATCCGGCGCGAGATGCAGGATGAATTCCTGCGGTTGCAGGAGCGGTTGCACAAGACCATCGTTTTCATCACCCATGATTTCGAAGAGGCCGTTCGCCTGGCCGACCGCATCGCCATCATGAAGGACGGAGAGGTGATCCAGATCGCCACGCCGGAAGAGCTGGTGATGCACCCGGCCACAGACTATGTGGCTGAATTCACCAAACATATCCCCCGTTCAAAGGTCCTGACCGTCGGCGGTGTCATGGCCCCCGGCGCTGTGGGCGAGGGCAATCCGATCTCTCAATCCACCCGCATCTCGGACGTGGCGGAACGGATTATCGCGGCAGATGCGCCGATCCCCGTCGTGGACGCAGAGGGCCAGCCCATCGGAGCGATTGACCGCAAGGCCGTTGCGCATGTGCTGTTCGGCGGCGGAGACACGGCATGATCCGCCTGACCCGCAGCCAGATGGCAATTCTGCTGCTTGTTCTGATCACCATCGTGCTTGGCTATTTCGGTCGTGATTTGAGCAAGGCGCTGGATGCGCGCTGGTTGACCAAGTTCCCTTCGGCCTGGGTGATCCCGTTCAAAACCTACATTTCCTCGGCGATGACATGGCTGATCGAGGATGCCGCCATCGGGCCGGTGTCCTTCACCGATGTCACCCGCGCCATCGCGTGGTTGATCGAGCAGCCCTACAATCTGGTATTGGCTCTGCTGGCCGATGGCTTTGTCAGCGGTCAGGGAAATGACGCGCAGGTCATCCTGCCTGCGATCAGCTGGATCGTGGTCATCACCGCCGTTGTCGCCTTGGGTCAATATTGCCGTGACTGGGGATTGGCCGCTCTGGTCGGGGCCTGCTTCGTCTATCTTGCAGTTTTCGGACAATGGGACAGCGCCATGGTGACGCTGGCTTCGGTCCTGATCGCAGTGCCGATTGGAGCGGGCGGCGGGTTGCTGTTGGGCATTCTCGCCTATCGCCATCCGCTTTTTGAAAAGATCATCTCACCAATACTGGACCTGATGCAGACGATCCCGATCTTTGCCTATCTGGTGCCGATCCTGTTCATGTTTGGCTTTGGCCCGATCTCTGCCTTGGTCGCGACGATCATTTATGCGACCCCGCCGATGGTGCGGATCACAACGCTGGCGTTGAAAGGTGTGGATCCTGAGATTCTGGATTTCGGACGCATGGCGGGCACGACCCGGCGACAGTTGATGTGGCGCGTGCTTGTGCCCTCGGCCAGCCACAGCCTGATGGTGGGCGTCAATCAGGTGATCATGCTGACCCTGAACATGGTCATCATCGCCTCGATGATCGGGGCTGGGGGGCTGGGCTTTGACGTCCTCGCCGCGCTCCGCCGTCTGGACATTGGGGCAGGGTTCGAAGCCGGCATCGCCATCGTGGTACTGGCCATCGCCGTCGACCGTCTGAGCCAGGCCTTTGCCGAACGGATGGGGCAGGTGCATCATGAGGTCCCCGGCTCGTGGATCGCGCGTCATCGCCGAACGGTTCTGGTTGTGGTCCTGATGCTGCTGACCTGGGTACTGGGACAGTTCTCGCCTCTGTTGCTGGAATATCCTGAAAGCCAGACCATCACCACCGGCGCGTTCTGGGACAACACGGTCGAATACCTGAACGTCAACTATTTCGACACGTTCGAGGCCATCAAGGTTTTCTTCCTGACCTGGTTCATGATCCCGATCAAAACGGTTCTGCTGGGCATCCCGTGGCCATGGGCCATCGCGATGCTGGCCCTGCTGGGCTGGCACGCAGGCGGTTGGCGGCTAGCGTTGCTGTGTGGGGGAATGGCCTCGCTGATACTTGTCTCGGGCCTGTGGTCAAAGGCGATGGTGACAGTGTATCTGTGCGGCGCATCTGTTATTCTGGCGACGCTGATCGGGGTGCCTCTGGGTGTTCTGGCGGCGCTGAACAAACGCGCTGGAACGGCCATCAACCTGCTGATCGACACACTGCAAACCCTGCCCAGCTTTGTTTATCTGATCCCTGTCGTCATGCTGTTCCGGGTCGGCGATTTCACCGCCCTGATTGCCATCGTTCTCTATGCGCTGGCCCCGGCGGTCCGTTATGCCGCCCATGGTGTGCGCTCGGTAAGTGAGGAACTGATCGAGGCGGGTCTGGTTTCGGGCTGCACCCGCAAACAACTGCTGCGCCATATCCGCCTGCCGATGGCGTTGCCTGAAATCCTGCTGGGCGTCAATCAGACGATCATGCTGGCGCTGTCGATGCTGGTGATCACCGCCCTCGTCGGCACCCGCGATCTGGGGCAGGAGGTCTATATCGCCCTGACCAAGGCCGATACCGGCCGCGGTCTGGTGGCCGGCCTGTCGATTGCCTTCATCGCCATCATCGCTGATCGGTTGATCAATGCCAGTGCCCGCCAGGCCCGCATCCGCTTTGGACTGGAGAGTTGATATGAGCCATCCCGACCTGATGACCCGCATCCGCGCTCTGCCGATCTGGCAGGGAGAGATCGAGGCCACTCCGCTGACCGGTGGCATCACCAATGTGAACTACAAGGTCACGGACGGCAGCGGGTCTTATGTGGTTCGTGTGGGCGACGACATCCCCCTGCATCAGGTGATGCGGTTCAATGAGCTGGCCGCCAGCAAAGCAGCCAATGCGGCGGGTCTGTCGCCTGCCGTGCTGCATTCCTCGGGCGATTTGACAGTGCTGGAATTCATCGAAAGCCGCACATTGACGGAAGAAGATGTACGCCACCCGAACATGCTGCCCCGAGTTCTGGAATTGGTGAAGGCCTGTCATGTCGAAGTGCCGAAACACCTGCGCGGGCCGTCGCTGGTGTTCTGGGTGTTCCATGTCATCCGGGACTATGCCGCAACGCTAACCGAGAATGACAGCGCCCATGCAAAGCTGATCCCCGATCTGATAGACGCAGGCACGCTGCTGGAACGTGAGGCAAGGCCGTATGACATCGTGTTCGGCCATAACGACCTGCTCTGCGGCAATTTTCTGGACGACGGCAACCGCCTTTGGCTGATCGATTTCGACTATGCCGGATTCAATTCTCCGCTGTTCGATCTGGGCGGGCTGGCGTCGAACAACGGCCTGTCGCCTGAGCAGGAAGACTGGGTGTTGGAGAGCTATTTCGAAGCCCCGGTCAACGAGAACCTGCGCCAGCGCTATACGGCGATGAAATGTGCCTCGCTGCTGCGGGAAACCATGTGGAGCATGGTGTCCGAGATCACCTCGGATATCGACTTTGATTACGCAGCCTACACAGCTGAAAACCTGGCGCGGTTCCGCGCAGCCCTTACCGATTTCAAAAATACCTGAGGACAGACATGACCGACCTTCCGAATACAGCCAAAGCCGTCGTTATCGGTGGCGGGATCATCGGCTGCTCGACCGCCTATCACTTGGCCAAGCTGGGCTGGACGGATACGGTGCTGCTGGAGCGCAAGAAGCTGACCTCGGGCACCACCTTCCACGCAGCGGGTCTGGTGGGACAGTTGCGTTCGAACGCCAACATCACGCAATTGCTGGGTTATTCCGTTGATCTGTACAACAAGATCGAAGAGGAAACAGGGCTTGGCACTGGCTGGAAGATGAACGGCGGCTTGCGTCTGGCCTGCAACGAAGAGCGCTGGACCGAAGTGAAACGCCAGGCCACTACGGCGCATTCCTTTGGTCTGGACATGCAGCTTCTGACCCCATCCGAGGCGCAGGAGCTGTGGCCCTTGATGGATGTCTCTGACGTGATCGGCGCGGCTTACCTGCCGACTGACGGTCAGGCGAACCCGTCAGATATCACGCAGGCATTGGCCAAGGGCGCCCGCATGGCCGGGGCGAAGATATTCGAAGATACCAAAGTCACCGATATCGAGATCAAAGATGGCAAAATTCGCGCGGTAATCACCGAACATGGTCGGATCGAGTGTGAAAAAGTGATCTGCTGCGCCGGGCAATGGTCCCGCACCTTTGCCAGCCGCTTTGGCGTCAACGTTCCTCTGGTTCCGATGGAGCACCAGTACATGGTGACAGAACCTTTCGACGTGCCCGGCAATCTGCCCACTCTGCGCGATCCCGACCGGCTGACCTACTACAAGGAAGAAGTCGGAGGTCTGGTTATGGGCGGCTATGAGCCGAACCCGATCCCCTGGGCCACCAAGGGTATTCCGCAAGGTTTCCACTATACCCTTCTCGACAGCAACTTCGATCATTTCGAACAGCTTATGGAGCTTGCGTTGGGTCGTGTGCCCGCGCTGGAGAACGCTGGCGTCAAGACGCTGACCAACGGGCCGGAAAGCTTCACGCCCGACGGCAATTTCATCATCGGCGAAGCGCCCGAGTTGAGGAATTTCTTTGTCGGTGCGGGCTTTAACGCCTTTGGCATCGCGGCTGGCGGTGGTGCGGGCATGGCGCTGGCGGAATGGGTGCATAAGGGCGAGCCGCCCTTCGATTTGTGGTCTGCCGATATCCGCCGCTTTGGCCGCCCGCATTTCGACACCGACTGGGTTCGCACCCGTACCGTTGAAGCATACGGTAAACACTACACGATGGCTTGGCCGCATGAGGTACATGACTCGGGCCGCCCCTGTCGCAAGTCGCCGCTTTATGACACGCTGAGAAAGCAGGGCGCGTGTTTTGGTGAGAAACTGGGCTGGGAACGTCCCAACTGGTACGCGGACGTGTCAAAGGGCGAGGTGCCCAGGGATGAATACAGCTTTGGCCGCCAGAACTGGTTCGATGCCGTGGGGCGCGAACACAAAGCAACACGCGAAGCGGCGGTGTTGTTCGATCAGACGTCCTTCGCCAAATTCGCCCTCAAGGGTCCCGATGCTTTGGCAGCGATGAACTGGATCTGCGCCAATGATGTGGACAAGCCGGTTGGCGCGCTGGTCTATACCCAAATGCTGAACGACAAGGGCGGGATCGAGTGTGACCTGACCGTTGGGCGCGTGGCTCATGACGAGTTCTACATCGTCACCGGCACCGGCTATGCCACCCATGACTTCGACTGGATCAACCGCAGCATTCCCGAGGGTATGAATTGCCAGCTTTTCGATATCACTTCATCGAATGCAGTCCTGTCATTGATGGGGCCAAAAGCGCGCGATGTTCTTGCGGCGGTGACGCGCGATGACGTCTCGAACAGCGGGTTCAAGTTTGGCACGATCCGCACCATCGGCATCGCCGGGTGCCCGGTTAAGGCGCTGCGCGTGACTTATGTGGGTGAACTGGGCTGGGAACTGCACCTGCCGGTGGAATATGCACAAACCGTGTATGACGCCTTGATGGAGGCAGGGCGCCCGCATGGATTGATCAATGCGGGCTACAGGGCGATTGAATCGCTGCGTCTTGAAAAAGGCTATCGCGCCTGGGGCTCGGATATCGGGCCGGATCATACGCCGTTCGAAAGCGGCTTGGGCTGGGCCGTGAAACTCCGGAAAAATATTGATTTCAAAGGGCGCGCCGCCTCTGAGGCGCAAAAAACCGGCGGCGTAAAGAAGATGCTGGCATGTTTCACGGTTGACCCCGAGGTTGTTCTTCTGGGGCGTGAAACGATCTATCGGAATGGCGAAAGGGTCGGATGGCTGACTTCGGGCGGCTATGGTTACACCGTCGAAAAGTCGATCGGCTACGGTTACATCCGAAACGCCAACGGTGTCGACGCACAATACGTCACATCAGGGACATATGAATTGGATGTCGCCACTCAGAGGGTTCCTTGCGAAGTGACGCTGCAACCGCTTTACGACCCGCAGATGAGCCGGGTGAAGACCTGACCCGAGGGTGCAAGAGCAGATCTACCGACACACGCACGGCGATCGGAACACATGGGGAAAGCATGCAAACAGGGCAAATCCGCCCCGAGTGTCCGAATGTTCGTCGAATCTGACGGATTTCGATCCATAAGCCATTGATAAAGTTTCAGTATTGTCACACCTCATGCCCATCTGAAAACTGAACTGCAAGACTTCTCATTCAGCTTTCAGGGCGAACAACCTTTCATCCGTCAGAGATTGGATGACTTCAGCCGAAAGGACCGGAAATGGTAACCCCAGATGCGTTGACTGAACACGCGATGAAGATTGCTGATATTGCCGCGGAGTCCGCGATGCGGTTTTTTCGGGGGTCTTTGGGCATTGAATTCAAACAGGATGAAAGCCCGGTGACGCAGGCCGACAAGGCAGTTGAGGCGGAAGTACGCACCTACCTGAAACAGCATTTTCCCGGACACGGCATCTTTGGCGAAGAGCACGGTCAAGAAGCAGGCGACGGGCGTCATATGTGGGTGATTGACCCGATTGACGGAACCCGTTCGTTTCTGTCCGGCCATCCTTTGTTCGGGTTCCTTTTGGCGCACCTTGTGGATGGGCGCCCTCGGTTGGGGCTGGTCGGAATGCCGGCCTTACATGAGACCTATTTGGGTGTGGTTGGTGACGGGGCCAGACTGAACGGGCAACCGATAGAGGTGTCGAACACCACGCGTCTGGATCAATCGGTTTTGTACGTGAATGAAGGCGACAAAATTTATCGCGATCATCCTGACCTGTTCAGACGGCTGATGAATGCAGGGCAGACGCGCCGATTTGCCTATGATTGTTATCCCCATGCCTTGCTTGCTTCGAGCCATGTCGATGCTGTGGTGGATTACGATCTGCAACCTTATGACTATCTGGCGCTCTCACCTCTGATCACGGCTGCTGGTGGAGTGATGACCGATTGGCACGGGCATGCGTTAACCCTCGATTCAGATGGCGCGGTCGTTTCCGCCGCAACCCCTGAACTGCATGCTGAACTGCTTGACCTCATCAATGTCGAAAAATGACGGTGTTGCGCAACCTTGGAAAACTATCTCCCGCGATCAGATTTGAACAAATACAAAAAGACAAAAAGTGATCCTATCGACGTCGTGACGATTCCGACCGGCAACTCCTGCGGAGCCAGAAGAAGGCGTGACAAGATATCGGACAATGTCAACAGAATCGCGCCCACGATCGCCGAGACGATCAGCAGGTTTCGGTGCAGAGTTCCGGCGATGCCGCGTGCAATATGAGGCACCATCAGCCCGACAAAGCCGATTACACCGGCAACGGAAACGAAACTGGCCGTCGCCAACGCGGCAACGAAAAACATGCTGAACCGCAGTCCTTGAACGGGAATACCCAGTGACGATGCTGTGAAATCCCCGGTCAGCAGCGCGTCAAGCCACCGGCTGCGGTAAAGTGAATAGCTCAGGATCAGGCCCAATCCGATCAGGACAAGCGGGAACGTTTCCCATCTTGCCAGTCCCAGACCGCCAAGCATCCAGAATATCACCGAATGAGCAGCGCGATTGTCGCCAGAGAAAATCAGGTAGTTGGTGATTGCGGAAAACAGAAAGGACACCGCCAGGCCAGCCAGGATCAGTTTTTCGGGTGCGCTTGTGCGCAAGCCCTGAACCAGCGCCAGAACAATGCCGGACGCGATCAGACCACCGCAAAATGCCGCCAGCGGCAACGTCCAGATTCCCAGGACATCACCCGTGACGGTGATCACCAGAACGGCGCCGGCAGCAGCACCCGAGGACAGACCGAACAGAAACGGATCTGCCAGGTCGTTTCGCGTCGTTGTTTGCAAAACGACACCAACGACGCCCAGTCCCGCACCAATCACGGCGGCAAACAAGGCACGGGGCAGGCGAAGGTCGAAGACGATCCGGTGCAAGGGCGACATGTCTCCTTCCACCAGACCGGTTCCGAGGCCGATGGCCGAAAAAACTTCGCGTATGGGGATTGGGGTGGTCCCGTAGACGATCGACAACAGCAAAAGGGCGGTCAGAACAACCGCCCCCAGCACTATCAAACGGCCCAATCGGACCATATCAGTTGGTCTCCGGGTGCATCGCCTTCGCCATCTTCTCGATCGCTTCGATATTTGCCGGGCCGGGCGTCAGTTCCTCGTAACGCAGGCCAATCCAGCGCTCGTTCTTTACCGCGTCCGTTTGTGACATCACCGGGTGATCCTTGAGGAACTGAAAGGTGTCCTCTGCGCCGTTGCCGGATTGATAATCGAGCAGCACCAGAAACTCCGGGTTGGCCGCTGCCACGGCCTCCCACGACGTGCGACCCCAGCTGGTATCCAGATCATGCGTCACGTTCTCGCCACCCGCGGCTGCGATCATTGCATCGGGAATGGCGAACTTGCCGGCGGTAAACGGAGCATCGGCCGGCCCGTCCAGCAGGAACACGCGGGGCTTCGCTAGATCGGCTGTTTTTGCTTCGATGGCGGACAGTTGGTCCTTCCAGCGGGCAACCAGCGCCTCGGCCTTGTCCTCGACCTGCATGACCGTGCCCAGACGCAGAACGTCATCAAACAACAGGTTCATGCTGGCCTCGGGGCGATCCTTGTCCAGATGCACGCAGCTTTCGGACAGGATCATGGTCTTGATACCAAAGGGTTCCAGCGTGTCGGGCGTGACGTCACCGCCGGGTTTCATGCCATAGTACCAACCGGCAAAAAACAGATCGGGTTCGACGGCCACAAGGTTTTCAATGGTCGGGTATTTGGGGGCAAGCTCTGGGATATCGCCACGCTGAGCATCAAAATCAGGGCTTGTTTTGTACCAGCCGGTAATTCCGGTAAGCCCCACGATCTTGTCCTGAAGGCCGAGCGCAAAGGCCATATCCGCCATGTTCATGTCATGCACGACCAGACGTTCCGGCGCCGAGTCAAAAGCCAGCGGTTCGCCGCAATTGTCCACGGTGACGGCTTCCGCTGCCGCGCCACCTGCCAAGCCAGCGAAAACAACCACCGGCCAAAGTTTCTGCATCATATTTAAGTTCCTGTTATTATGACAGTTTCCGTTTTCGGATATCCAGTGCGGGGATCATGCGGCCTTCGTGCTGAAAGCACAGATAATCCACGCCGAATGTCTCACGTACCCGGTCTGGGGTCAGAACTTCGACAACAGGCCCGAACCCCGTCAGACGCGTGGCTTTCATCAGCGCCACATGGGTGGCGAATTCCGGGATCATGACCAGATCATGGACGATCATGACGACCGTTACCCCCAGATCAGCAACCAGAGACAGCATGTGCCCCTTGGCATCGGGGTCCAGATGGTTGGTTGGCTCGTCTAGAAACAGCAAGGACGGGTTCTGGGCCAACGCGCGCGCGATATGTGCGCGCTGACGTTCTCCGCCGGACAGTTGACCCATCGTTTTGTTGGCAAAATGCGACAGCTCGGTCGTCGTCAGAACCCGTTCCAGATCAGCCTTGTGCTGAGCCATCGAACGTTCGCCCTGAATCGGGATTTGCCCCAGCGCAACATAGTCTTGCAGGCGCATCCGCCCGTCAGGCATTTCCTGCTGCCCGACCACAGCAATGGAGCGGGCACGTTGGCGGGCGGACAGGGTCCGAAGGCTTTGGCCTTCTATCCAAACATCACCCAAGATAACCCGTTCGATCCCGCACAGCAGTTTCAGCAGAGTGGTCTTGCCGGCGCCGTTCGGCCCGGCGATTGCCAGAATTGATCCTTCTTCCAGACGAAAGGACACATCCTGCAACAGGATATCGCCATTAAGAGCATAGTACTCCAAATTCTCGGCAACCAGAAAACTCATGAAGCGCCACCGGACGGCAATGCGGGTATTCGCGACAAGGTCTTTGCGAAAAGGGCAGGGGGGCGGTCCGAGGCGCTGGTCCAGCCATCGTCACTGTCGCCGAACTGGGTCGCGAATTCGACCAAGGCGGACAGGTCGTGTGATGTCGTGATATCGCCAAACAGGTACTGCGCTTTGCCCGGGGCCTGAAATCCGACCGTCATGGCCCGTTCACAACCTGCCATGCAGGCCACCATTCGGGTTTCAAAACCGTCAGGCAACCGGGCATTCAGCTCGTCTTGCGCAGCCTCGGCAGACATCGCCCCCTGACATGTTGAACAGATCAGAACGTAGTGATCAGAATAGCAGGTCATAGCCATCTCCGTCGTTTGCCAGACGCAGACAGAGGGCACATACCCAGATATTACGCAAACACGCCATCAAGCCTCCTTCCGAGACGCCCCGCCTCGGGTTGGTTTATAGTGCGATGGCAGGTCTCCTGACTTGCGGGTCGTTGCTTGGCCGACCTTCCCAACCCATGCGGGTCAGTGGTGAAGTGGCGTCGCTCACCGCTTACAGTTGCGGGGGCAGTCACGGACTTGGCACATTCCAGCGCCGCACCGTGTTCCCATTTTCATCCCTTACGGAACCATCCCGCTCAGCTAGTCCGGCAATGCCAGACTTGTCAAGCGGCAGACGAAGGCGGTGGTAGATGGAATTGCAACAGCCGCGCCAGCTGTCCTGCTGCGCCAGCCCGGACCGAACGGTGTCAATAGTCTGATACAAGAAGGAAATCCGGCTCGAAATCTTTCTCGACCTTTGAAAACCGTGGAATTGGCTTTTCAAACACATTGTTCGTACGGTCGTCATTCACGGTCGATACCTCGCCAATAAGGCAATCGCCGCGCTCGGCCCAGAAAGCGTGCCAGATGTCGGGCATCAGAGTTACGCTTTACCCGGGCTTCAGCCGTACGTGCTCTTGGGGTTGCAAGGTTACGGGGCAGGCATCGCTGGGGACCGTCATCGGGTTGCTGCGGTCGACGCCACCGTTTGGATCCGGCGCATGAATTTCCAGAAAGAGATCGCCGCCGCCCCTGTTGATGATGTCTTCTGCCTTGATAATATGCCGGTGCACCGGAGAAAGCTGATTGTCTTTCGAGATCAACAGTTTTCTGCACAGAGCATCCCACGCCCGGATTTCAGATCCTTCGTCTAACCAGTGCGTAGAGTGAACGGGAATAGGTAATGTTCGTCGAAATGGCCTTGTGCGTAATCGGTAATATCCCATCCCAGCCCGCGGCTGCGGATCGTTTTGGCCAGAGGGCTGCGCATTTTCTCGGGCGATCAATCCGCAAAGAGCGGCTATGCGGCGCCGAAAGATTGAATGAACGTCTGGGCCTAGGGCTTGATGTGGTTGATTTCGGATCGTTTCATCATGCCATCCCGCAGATCAAAGTTCGTGCGCCCAAGGGGGTTCCGCCCCGGCTCGGGAAACGGTTACGGCCGCCACGTCAGCGCCCAGTTCCATGGCGGCTTGCAGGCTTTCAACCGTCAATCCGCGCAGACCTGACTTGGTCAGATGCCCAGCGCGGCTGAGCTCGGTCAGGACGCCGGCGTTGAACGTGTCACCTGCGCCGATCGTATCGACCACTTCAACGGGTTTCACAGGAACCGAGACTTCGGAACCATCCGCCAGGTAACCGTGCGCCCCATCACTGCCACGCGTGACGATGACAACGGAAGGACCCGCCTGCAACAGCACAGACGCTTTTGCGGATTCGGCTTCAGCGCCCGGAATGATCCAGTCCAGGTCCTCGTCTGAAACCTTGACGATATCCGCACGCGAGATCATACGGTTCAAACGCGTCCGAAATCGGGTTTGATCCTTGATGAAATCCGGGCGGATATTCGGGTCCAGCATCACTGCCCGGTCGGAACCGTGGCGGTCCAGAAGGGCGGCGTAGGCATCTGCGCAAGGTTCACACGCAAGGCTGATTCCGCCGAGATACAGGGCAGAGACAGCAGGAAGCTGATCGGGCATGTCTTCGGGCAGCAACATCCGGCCCGCAGTGTTTTCATCAACAAAGCTGTACGACGCGTGTCCATCCGAGAGCTGCACAAAGGCAAGCGTGGTCGGACGGTCCGAGGTGATCACATGTGTCGTGTCCACATGGCTCGCTTTCAGCGCATCGATCAGTTGTTGGCCGAACATATCCGATGACAAACCTGTCAGCATCCCTACCGGAACACCCAGACGTCCCATCGCGACGGCTGTGTTCAGAACTGCACCACCAGTATGTGGCACAAAACCAATTGCGCCCGATGCGGTCGGTTCTGAAATCATATCTATCAGCGCTTCACCACAGCACAGGATCATGTCTTGGTCCTTTTTGGTAAGAAACTTCGGTTAGTCTGGTTGCTGTCTCAGCGCATTCTTGCAGAAGTTGTTTGCGCCGATGATCCCGAACTCTGCCTGTTCAGATACGTATAGGTTCAGGGAGCGGCGCAAATCGCTGAAGCGGCCGCCGCCGTTGAACGCATCCTTGAAGTTGTCACTGAATAGCCAGCGGTTTTTCTCGGCAACGCCGCCGACGAGGAAAACGCCCCCCTCCGGCATCAAGGTGACCGCCAGATCACCCATCAAAGCACCCAGATGGGTGGTAAAAATCTGCGCGGCTTTTTCGGCGACCAGATCGGTGCCGTTACGGGCATCGTTCAGAATGTCCTTTGCAGAGCGCGCCTGAGTTCGCGCTTGACCGGCTGCCAATTCAACCGCCTGATACAGGATCGGCAGGCCGGTTCCGCTTAGGAACATTTCTGCTTCCAGCGCTAGGCTGTCCCCAAAGAAACAGCCCGGTGCGATGCGACGTGCCGCCTCAAAGATATCAACTTCGTCGCGATGGCGCGGGTACAGGCCCACGTGCCCGCCTTCGCCGGAAACCGTGTGATACCTGCCTTCGGAATATAGCAACGCACCAACGCCAAGCCCGGTTCCGGGCCCTACGACCAACCGTGTGCCTGCGGGCGGCGTTGCCTGACCCTGCAAGACCGCAACATCCGACCGGGTCACCTCGGCCACCGACCACGCCGCAGCGGTGAAATCATTTATGACAAAGGTGCGCTCTGCTCCTGTTGCTTTCGCCAACTCGGTTTCCGAAAGATCCAGGTTTGCGTTTGTCAGCTGAATCGTTCCGTCCCTGACCGGCCCGGCTCCGGCTGCTACGACGGCCTGTGGGTTGGTTCCGATCTCGTCCCTGAGATCATGGAACGCCTCGAGCAGATCTTCCAATGTACCTGTCGGGTGTTTCCGAAGGTCTGCCAATTCTCCGTTCGTGACGACGCCCAGACGTGTGTTCGTACCGCCGATATCCGCGACCAGATTCCAATGCTCATGCACGGCACCAAATGGTTGCGCTAACGGTTGAGAGACGCTCTGACCCTCGGACAGGGCGGATTTCAGCGCCATGAAAGACGCTTTGGGCGTTCTCACAAGTGTTTCGAAATCCACGTCCACCAGTCCAAACCTCTTCTCGTACCCGAAGGCCCATTCATAATTGTCCAGCAGCGACCAGACAAAATAGCCATTCACCGGAACACCTTGTGCCAAAGCGTCCAGCACGGCCGCAAGGTGCTTGTCGAGATAATCGATACGATCATCGTCCTGCACGCGCTCCTCACTCGCCATACCGTTTTCGGTGATATAGATTGGCAGCGCGCCCGTATAGTCTTTCCTTGTTCTGACAAGAAAGCGGGTAAGGGCAGAGGGATCGATTTCCCATCCCATCTGCGTTTTGGGTAACGGTCCGGGAACCTCTTGCAGGCTGGGCCAGGCGGCGTCCGCCGGGGCAATCAATTTTCGGGTATAGTAGTTCAACCCGCACCAATCGACCTGTGTGCCGATGGTTTCAAAGTCGTTCTGCCAGCCCTTGGGCAAGTGCGGCTCCAACCCCTCCAAGGCTGTTTGGGGATATTCCTTGTTGAAAACACCGCCAAGGAAGAACCGGTTGTAGATCGCATCGTAGCGATCTGCGGCAAGCCGCGCTTCCGCGCTGTCATCTGCTGGCTCGGACCATTCGAGGTTGAACACAGCACCCAGATTGCCCATCCCAAGACTGCGCATGGCCTGAATCGCTCGCCCGTGGGCCAACAAAACGTGATGCATTGCCCGGGCCGCGGCGCGGATATCGCGCAGACCGGGCGCATGGTGGCCTTCAAAATGGCTCAGCCAACTGACACACCAGGGTTCGTTGATCGGCGCGGCACTGAACATCCGGTCGCCGATCCGACCCATGACGACCTGCGTATAGTCCGCGAACCAATCCGCGATGTCGCGATTGCACCATCCCCCCTGATCCGCAAGCGCTGACGGCAGTTCCCAATGATAAAGCGTCACGCAGGGGCGGATACCGCGTTCCAGCAGGGCGTCCGCCAATCGGTCATAATAGTCCAGCCCGGCCTGATTGACCTGACCACGCCCGTCCGGCAGTACGCGTGCCCAGCTGGTCGAAAAACGATAACAGTCAAACCCGGCCTCGCGCACCAGATCGAAATCCTGCTCGAACCGGTTCAGGTGATCGCAGGCGACGTCTCCGTTTTCCCCGCGCACCACGTTGCCCGGCGACGCCGCAAAGGTATCCCAATGAGTTCGCCCCGCCCCGCCCTGCGCGTGGCCTTCAATCTGGTACGCAGAGGTGGCAACACCAAAGAGAAAATCTTTGGGAAAATCAGCGCGTGCGTGTTTCATGGTTGCACCTTGTTGGGCGCAGGGCCGGTTGACCTGCCCACGACCAGTTCGGCCTCCAGCAGCCGGGTTTTGACGGGATCATTCGGGGATTTGATGCGCTGGATCAACATGTCAGCCGCCATTTCACCCGCCTGACGGACGGATGAGCGCGTTGCCGTGAAAATCGGAACATCCTGCCCGTTCTTCAAATAGGACAGGTCGTCGTCATGGGCGATCACTGACACATCCGTACCCATCGCAAGCCCGTTTTCGGACAGCGCACGCCGTACGCCGATGGCAGAGATCATCGATGAACACAAAATAGCGGTCGGAGGGGACTCCAGGCGCAACATGTTCTGCGTTTCGTGATGGCCGTAAACCTCTGTCATTTCAGCGCTGCGCATCAGATCGGCATCGGGCGTAAGCCCGGCCTGACCAAGCGCCTCAAGATATCCGTCGCGGCGGCGTTGGGCAAAATCCATATCTTCCAGACCGTTGATCAGAGCGATACGGCGATGGCCAAGGTCAATCAGAAAGCGTGTGGCGCGCATGAACGAACTTTTGTTGTTGACGTCGATCCAGTCATATTGAGCGTCGACGCCGGTCGACCGTCCGTGCACGATGAATGGGACGCCCATGCGGGTCAGGACTTCGATCCGTGGTTCGTTCACTTTGGGGCCTTGCAGCACAACCCCGTCCACCGCGCCGCGCTGAAAAAGACTCCGATACGCTTCTTCAATCGAAGTGTCGTCGGCATTGGTGAACATCATGTCATAGCCATGTTCAGCGTATTTCTTTGCGGCACCGGCGACGAAATCCCCGAAGATCGGGTTGACCATTTCATGCCGGGACGAGCTGGGAATGACGTGGCCGATCACCATCGATCGTCCGGTCGCAAGCCCTTTGGCGCGACTGTTCGGCCGGTACCCGTGTTTGCGCGCCGCGGCTTGAACGCGCGCACGTGTATCCTCGCTCACTTCGGGGTACCCGTTCAGCGCCCGGCTGACCGTAGTTTGCGAAAGGCCCAGAACTTCCGAGAGCTGCTTCAGGTTCATTTTACGATTCAAAGCGCCTTAAATTGAGTGGCTCTTTTTTGTTTTGTGAGCAAATACGGCATCCGTCAACTTGTTTTGCGTTGAAAGCAGAAAATATAATTTCTTTAGGCGCTGGGAAGCAAAATATTGACAGGGCGCCAATGTTAGCGGATAACACACGTCATCCAAAGCGCTTTGAAAGCGAGTCTTTGAATACATGAAAGCTTGGGAGGAGGATTTGATGAAACACGGGCTTTACGCAGGTGCGGCGGCACTTGCCCTGATGGCCGGATCAGTTCAGGCAGAGGGTGAGATGATCCATGTCGTCGGCGAGGGCAGTTTTGACTGGGATGGGTTTCAGGCCTTTGCCGAAGCGAATGATCTGTCCGGCGAAAGCCTGACCATTTTCGGCCCCTGGCTGGCTGGCGAGGGCAAGTCCTTCGAAAACCTCGTGGCCTATTTCGATGAGGCAACAGGCGCGAATTCCAGCTATGTGGGTTCGGATTCTCTGGAACAGCAGATCCTGATTGATGCGGCCGCAGGCTCGGCACCTAATCTGACTGTTTTCCCGCAGCCTGGTCTGGCGGCAAACCTCGCAAAACAGGGCTATCTGACGCCATTGGCCGAAGGCACTGCGGACTGGATCAAGGAAAACTTCGCCGCCGGTCAATCCTGGGTCGATCTGGGTACGTTTGAGAACGCGGAAGGGTCTCACGATTTTTACGGGTTCTTCTTCAATGTGAACGTCAAATCGCTGGTTTGGTACGTGCCTGAAAACTTCGAAGACTTTGGGTATGAAGTGCCTGAAACCATGGAAGAGTTCAAAGCTCTGATGGATCAGATGGTCGAGGACGGCGAGACGCCCTTGTGCGTCGGTCTGGCCTCGGGCGGCGCAACGGGTTGGCCTGCGACGGATTGGGTCGAGGATCTTATGCTGCGTACGCAACCACCTGAAGTCTATGACCAATGGGTGTCGAACGAAATGAAGTTCGATGATCCCCGCGTCATAGCCGCGATTGAGGAATATGGCAGCTTTACCCGCAATGACGACTATGTGGTAGGTGACGCAGACGACACGGCGGCAATCGATTTCCGTGACAGCCCCAAAGGTCTTTTCGATAGCCCGCCCGCTTGCATGATGCATCGTCAGGCTTCGTTTATTCCCGCCTATTTTCCGGAAGGCACGGAATTGGGGGTGGATTCTGATTTCTTCTACTTCCCGGCTTATGCCGAAAAAGACCTGGGGACGCCGGTGCTTGGGGCAGGGACATTGTTCACAATCACCAACCCAAACCCTGCAGCCGAAGCCTTTCTGGAGTTCCTCAAAACACCTTTCGCCCATGAGATCATGATGTCGCAGGACGGTTTCCTGACGCCTCATCTGGGTGCAGATCCCGCGAACTATTCGAATGATTCACAGCGGGGACAGGGCGAAATTCTGACCAACGCAACGACCTTCCGCTTTGACGGGTCCGACCTGATGCCCGGTGCAGTCGGGGCGGGTACGTTTTGGACCGGGATGGTCGATTACTCGTCGGGTGCAAAAGATGCAGCCACCGTGGCACGTGAAATCCAGGCGTCCTGGGACGCAATCAAGTGACCAACTCATGGGGCGGTCCTGAGGCCGCCCCGTTTGCCAAACGGATGGGCGTATCATGACACCCGCACTACAAGGCCTGCTGACGATCGCCATCGGCGTGTCGGGTTGCGTGGGCTACTTCTATCTTTCCAACCAGTTTCTGGACAAAGTCCTGTTTCCGCCGCGCGGGCCAAATGCGGGCCGAAACATCAACCGCGCGAACTTGATCCGCCCGTGGTTGTTCCTGTTCCCGGCGCTTGCTGCATTGGGGCTGTATCTGGCGTATCCGGTGGTTGAGACCTTGCGCCTTTCGCTTACGGAACGCGTGCCCGGTGGCGGATACCGCTGGGTTGGCCTGGACAACTATACCCAAATGGCGGCCGAGCCGAAGTTTTGGGAGGCCATGCGCAACAACATGTTCTGGCTGATCGTCGTGCCGGCCATGTCAACGGCTTTTGGTCTTCTCGTGGCGCAACTGACCGACCGCATCCGCTGGGGCAACTTTGCCAAATCCCTGATTTTCATGCCGATGGCCATTTCATTTGTTGGTGCATCGGTGATCTGGAAGCTGGTTTATGATGCGCGACCAGCGGAACAGGACCAGATAGGCATCCTCAACGCGCTGTACATCTTCTTCGGCGGCACCGAACCCAACACGTGGTTAACAATTCCTTTCTGGAACAGTTTCTTTCTGATGGTTGTCCTGATCTGGATACAGACGGGTTTCGCGATGGTCATCCTGTCGGCGGCCTTGCGCGGTATTCCCGAAGAAACCATCGAGGCGGCCATTTTGGATGGGGCCAATCCCTTTCAGATCTTCTTCAGGATCAAGGTGCCGCAGATCAAAACCACGATCCTTGTTGTTTGGACGACGATCACGATCACTGTTCTCAAAGTATTCGACATCGTCTTTGCCATGACCAACGGCCAGTGGGAGACGCAGGTGCTGGCAAACTACATGTATGACAAGCTTTTCCGCGCCAATGACTGGGGCGTCGGGTCGGCCTCGGCCATGGTGATCATGTTGCTTGTTGCACCGATCCTTGTCTGGAACGTGCGCAACGCGCGCAAGGAGATGGAGTAAGCCATGAGCGATATTGCCGGAACCAAACCCGCGCTCAGATGGGTGGTGCATCTGTCAGTCGTCTTTCTTGTGACCCTTTGGGTCATCCCTACGCTTGGCTTGTTGATTTCGTCTTTTCGGACGGCAGATCAGATATCGTCCAGCGGCTGGTGGCGGTCGCTGTTTCCCTCCGAGCAAAATCTGACCCTTCGCAGTGCCGCGCCCGAGACGCAGGTTCTGGAAAACGGAGTGTATGTCATTCAGGGGGCGTTGTTCGGCGAAGATGAGCAAGCAACGATTTCCAGATGGGGTATCAGTTCGCGCGAGGTAGATGCATTTGAACCGGGCCAAACAGCAGAATTGCGCCGAGGTGGTACGATCACGGTGGATGCGGCCGGCAACTACCGGATGGAAAACACCGAGGAGTTCACCGGAAAACGTGGCGTGCGCATCTTTGTTACGGTCGAATTGCCGCCCGTGTTCACCTTGGAAAACTACCAAAAGGTTCTTCTGGATCAAAGCAGTACGGACAGCATGGCCAAGGCGTTCTTCAACACGCTGACCGTAACCATCCCGGCGACCATAATTCCGATTTTGGTTGCCGCCTTTGCAGCTTATGCACTGGCGTGGATGGATTTCCCCGGACGCGCCTTGCTGATCGCGGCTGTTGTTGGCCTTTTGGTCGTGCCGCTTCAATTGGCCTTGATCCCGTTGCTGAAGTTTCACCTCAATATCGGGATCGGCAAGGGCTATCTGGGTGTCTGGCTTGCGCATACAGGGTTTGGGATGCCCCTGGCGATTTACCTGCTGCGCAACTACATGGCCGGATTGCCGCGTGATCTGATCGAGAACGCCCGCGTCGACGGTGCCACCGAGTTTCAGATCTTTACCAAACTGATCCTGCCACTCAGCTTCCCGGCGCTGGCGTCTTTCGCGATCTTCCAGTTCCTGTGGACATGGAATGACCTGCTTGTTGCCAAGGTTTTCCTGATCGACGCGACCGGCCAGACAACCGTAATGACGAACCGCATCGTCGAGCTGCTGGGTACACGTGGTGGCAATTGGGAAATCCTTGCGACCGCTGCCTTTGTCTCGATCTTCGTGCCGCTGGTCGTCTTCTTCGCAATGCAAAAATACCTGGTCCGGGGCCTGCTGGCCGGATCTGTCAAATAGAGGCGTCTGATGAACGTGCAGAACAACCTTGAACAATGCAAAGCAACGAAACTGTCTTCGGACTGGTGGCGCGGTGGTGTGATCTATCAGATCTATCCACGCAGTTTTCAGGACAGCAACGGGGATGGAATCGGTGATCTGAAGGGCATCGCTGCGCGACTGGACTACATCGCCTCGCTGGGCGTTGATGCAATCTGGATCTCGCCGTTTTTCAAATCGCCGATGAAGGATTTTGGTTACGACGTCAGCGATTACCGCGATGTCGACCCCATGTTCGGGTCGCTGGCGGATTTCAAAGAGCTTTTGGATCAGGCCCATGCGAAGGGTCTGAGGATCATGATTGATCTGGTCCTGTCGCATACATCCGATCAGCACCCTTGGTTCATCGAAAGCCGTAGCAATCGGGAAAACCCGAAATCCGATTGGTATGTTTGGGCGGATCCCAAACCGGATGGCACGCCACCGAACAACTGGCTTTCGATCTTCGGCGGCTCGGCCTGGCAATGGGATGCCCGACGGCTGCAATATTATCTGCACAACTTCCTGACATCGCAGCCGGATCTGAATTTCCACTGCCCGGATGTTCAGGATGCGTTGCTGGACGTGGCGCGGTTCTGGCTTGATCTGGGGGTGGATGGCTTTCGGCTGGATACCATCAATTTCTATTTCCACGACAAGGCGCTGCGCGACAATCCTGCGCTGCCTATGGATCAACGCAACGCCACGATCGCACCGGCCGTGAACCCCTACAACCATCAGGACCACCTGTTTTCGAAAAGCCAGCCCGAGAACATCGCCTTCCTCGAAAGACTGCGGGCCTTGACGGACGAATATGAAGGCCGGGCTTGTCTGGGTGAGGTCGGAGATGCGCAGCGTGGGCTCGAGATCATGGGCGAATACACATCCGGGGATAAGCGGATGCACATGTGCTATGCCTTCGAGTTCCTGGAAAAACGTTCATTGACAGCAACTTACACCAAGCACGTTTTCGACCAGCTGGAAGCGAAGGCAGGTGACGCGTGGCCATGTTGGGCATTTTCCAACCACGACGTGCAGCGTCACGTCTCGCGCTGGAATCTGGATGACGCGGCAGCCCGCCAGCACGCGGTTCTCATGATGTGCCTGCGCGGCTCTGCCTGCCTGTATCAGGGAGAGGAGTTGGGCCTGCACGAAGCGGATGTGCCGTTCGAGAAACTGCAAGACCCCTATGGCATCGAGTTCTGGCCCGAATACAAGGGCCGCGACGGCTGCCGCACACCGATGGTTTGGGCGGCACAAGATGAACAATCGGGTTTCAGCACCGCAGAGCCCTGGCTGCCGGTAAGCGCACAGCAGGCCGGGCAGGCGGTGGACCGATTGGAGGCGGATCCAAGCTCTATGTTGAACCACTACCGTCGCGCCATTGCCTTGCGGCATGCGCATCCTGCTTTGGCAACGGGGGCGCAGACCGGCATGACGGAAACGGGTTCGATTCTGTCTTTTGTGCGTGAGGATTTGCATGAGCAGATATTCTGCGCGTTCAATCTGGGCACGGATTCTGCCGCGTTCAACCTGCCCGAAGGCAGTTGGCAGGTCATGGGTCAGGACCTGGGCGGTGTCGAAGGAAGCGGCAACGTTGTCCTGAACGCGGCGCAGTTCATCCTGATGTACAGGAAAAAGGGATAAAGCATGTCTGAACTCAACCTCACGGACGTCGCCAAGTCCTATGGCCCTGTCGATGTTTTGAAGAACATCAACCTCGACATCGAACAAGGCGAACTGATCGTTTTTGTCGGTCCTTCCGGATGCGGCAAGTCCACCCTGCTGCGGATGATTGCCGGGTTGGAGAAGATTACAGGCGGCACGCTAGAAATCGAAGGGCAGGTCATGAACGATGTTCCGCCTGCACAGCGGGGCATCGCGATGGTGTTTCAAAGCTATGCTTTGTATCCCCACATGACCGTTCGCGAGAACATGGCCTTTGCCCTGAAAATCGCGAAGATGCCCACGGCCGAGATTGATGCTGCCGTAGACCGTGCCGCTCAAATCCTTCAGCTGGAACCATTCCTGGACCGCCTGCCAAAAGCTCTTTCCGGAGGGCAGCGTCAACGGGTTGCCATCGGGCGCGCGATCGTACGTGACCCAAAGGTGTATCTGTTCGACGAACCCCTCTCGAATCTCGACGCGGCACTTCGGGTGGCCACGCGGATCGAGATCGCGCGTCTGAAAGAGGCCATGCCTGACAGCACCATGATCTACGTGACCCACGATCAGGTCGAGGCGATGACACTGGCCAGTCGGATCGTGGTATTGGCCAACAAGGGCATCGCGCAGGTCGGGACACCGCTTGAACTGTATGAGGCGCCTGACAACGAGTTTGTTGCGCAGTTCATCGGTTCGCCTTCCATGAACCTGCTGTCCGGCACAATCACCGGAACCGGCGAAATGACCACCGTCGAACTGTCATCAGGCGGGATTGCAAGATCCGCGGTTCCAACCGAAGACAGTGACCTGGGGAAAAAGGTCAATATCGGGGTGCGTCCCGAAGACTTGGCCATGACGGAAGAATCCGCGATTCTGTCCGGCAAGGTGGATTTCACCGAAGCCCTGGGCGAAGTCACGCTGCTGTATTTTGAGAAAACCGATGGTGCGGATGCAGTCATTGCAAAGCTGCCGGGAGTTCAGCGCAACCTGCGCGGCCAGACGGTCTCGGTCACGGCCGCACCGGACAAAGTGCATCTGTTCCACAATGGATTGTCCATGCGCAAATAGCAGCGAAACGCAGTTCTTGACAGAATTGCGTTTTGTGTTTCACCATAATTGAAACGTTTCAATGGTGAAAAATGCGGGTATCGGCGCAGCTTTACACGGTTCGGCAATGCGGTGACCTCACGGACCAACTGAAGTTGGTTTCCGCTTGCGGGTTTTCAGATATCGAAACCACCAGTCTGCATGACATGACACCGCAAGAGATGGCGCGCATCGTCCATCAATCAGGTCTTAACCTTCGTTCTGCACATTTCGATTGGGAGGAGTTCCACGAGCGTTTCGACGACATCGTTGAAGTACTGCACCTTTTGGAATGCCAGGTGGCGGTCATGCCTTGGCTGGCGCCACAGGCGCGGCCCGGCACTGTCGAGGGATGGAAGGCAGTGTCGGGCCAGTTGTCCGATTGGGCAAATCGACTAGGAGATCACGGCGTCAGCATGGCCTATCACAACCACGATTTTGATCTGTTCGGGGCGCCGGGAAAAACGCCTCTTGAACAGATTCTGGCGCAAGAAAACATCTATTGGCAACCTGATATCGGTTGGATCGTCGCGGCTGGTCAGGACGCGGCTGACCTGCTGGCGCGCCATGCGGATCGCATCCTGTCTGTTCATGCAAAGGACGTGGACCCGCAGGGCGGATCGGGCGACAGGCGCTGGCGCAATCTGGGTGAGGGTGTTGTCGATTGGGACGCCACGATACGAGCCCTTTCAACCACCAGGTGCACCGACCTTTTCGTCGAGCATGATGAAACCGCCGATCACAGGTGTACCTTGCAAACAGGCCGGTTGTTTTTGACTGAACGGCTTGGGGGCATCGGCTGATGGCGCGGGCAACGATCAAATCGATTGCCCGTATTACCGGCTATTCAGTCGGCACGGTTTCAAACGCACTGCGCGGCGCTTCTTCGGTAAAACGGGAAACGCGGGAGGAGATCCAAAAGGCGGCGTCCGAGCTTGGGTATCGGGTCAATCTGGATGGCCTGAAACTGCGCACCAATAAATCCTACAGGATTGCGGTATTGGTCAGCGTTTCGGGCAGTGCCGCTGAAGAGTGGGAGGGGGTGGAGTTTACCCGGATTCTGGCCGGAATATCCGACGCGGTTCAAGGGTCACGCTATGAGTTGAGCGTCTTCAGTGTACGAGATGTTGAAGCCGCATTGCAGACCCTACATTCCATCGTGCAGGAAGGGTTGGCAGACGGCGTGATCTTTTCCGGAACTCGCGTGAATGACCCGCGTATCGCCTATCTGCAAGATAAAGGTTTTCCGTTTGTCACATACGGGATGAGTGACAGTGCCCAACCACATCCTTACGTGGATCTCGACAGTCAGGCTGCTGCTTTTGATGCAACGGCTCGGCTGCTGGCATTGGGGCATAAGCGGATTGCGCTTATCAACCCGCCGGATGACCAGATCTATGCCCGTCAACGTCGCCAGGGGTATTCAGATGCTCTGACAGCAGGTAGCATGGAGTTTGACCCGGCCCTTGTTTATCCCGGCCCGACCACGGCGAAGACCGGGCAAAGGGCCTTTGCGGCGCTCATGCGAATGCACAACCGGCCAAGCGCCATCATTTGCGCGAACGAGGCGATGACCCTTGGCGCCTTGTCCGCTGCGGCCGACATGGGCGTTCAGGTCGGCAGGGATGTCGTTGTTATTTCAAACGACGATCTGAAGCTTAGCCAGTATTTCATACCCCCGCCCAGCACCTACTATTTGCCGATAGGCGAGACCAGCCGCATGCTGGGGGAATTCATGCTTAAAGCACTGGACGGCGTTGATCCGTCGGAAACGCAAAAAAAGATCAGGGCCACATTGATCGAGCGGCAACCTGACACCCCGGCGCCGGGCATGGCGCAGACCAACTGAGCCAACAGAGGAGAAACCGAACATGTTCAAAAACCTATTTGCCGTTGCAACGCTTGCAATGCTGACAGCGCCGGCGGCTTTTGCCGCCGATCTGGAAGGTCGCGTTCTCAAGATCGGAACGGATGCAACCTATCCCCCGATGGAAACCGTCGACGAAACAACCGGTGAAATCGTAGGCTTTGATGTCGATGTGATGAATGCAATCTGTGAAAAGATCAATTGCGTTCCGAATTTCGTAAACACCGCTTGGGACGGCATCTTTGCGGCGCTTCAACAGGGTGAGTTCGACCTGGTCATCTCGGGCGTATCGATCACGCCCGAACGTGAAGAAACTATGGACTTTTCCGAACCGTACATCGTTGTCAGCCAGGCCATTTTGCTGCAAGTCGACAACGCGGATATGACGCTTGAGGATTTCAAAGCGGGTGGCCAGAAACTGGCGGCACAAACAGCGACGACCAACGCCCAACTGGCGGAAGAGCTTGTAGGGCGCGAGAATGTCAGCCTCTACGACAACTTCTCGGCGGCTATTCTGGCGCTTCAAAACGCAGACGTGCAAGGGGTGATCATCGATGGCACCTCTGCCGCGGCCTACGAGCAGGAGTTTGCCGGAGAACTGACCGTGGGCATCACAGGCCTGCAATCGGATCCATTGGGAATCGTGTTTCAGGAAGGTGACCCGACGGTGGATGCAATCAATGCCGGTCTCGCCGCCATTCAGGAAGACGGCACGCTGGACGCGCTGAAGGCCAAATACTGGGGCACAAACTGATCCTTCAAGCCCTTCTGGGCCCGGGGGCTGAGGCTGCCGGGCCATGTTTCAGCGGAGAAGTTCCATGTCGCGTCTCAGCACGATCCGCCCGAGCAATCTTGTATTGCTCGCAGCCGCCCCTTTCATCATCTATCTGTTCGCCACATCCTCGAAATATCTGCGATCTCTGATTGCAATTCTGGGGATCGGCAACAATGCAGGGCCGATTTTCGTCGGCTTTCTGCTGATCGTCTCGGTTGCAATCCTTGGATATCTTTGCGCCCGGTATGCACGTTTTACCAATCATGCCCCCGGTTGGTTGCGCGCTTCGGCCCTTGCGGCGCTGCCCGCGTCAATTGCGCTTTTGGTCATAAGCTTTTTATCTCCACAGCTTTTGATGCCCTTCGCGGAATCCGTTTTCTTTCATGCGCTCAGCGAGAACACATCAACCCTGATCGACCGGTCCAGTCAGACGTGGGTGTTGTATCCCGAAGTCGTGACCCAGGTTCAAACAGGACTGCAAGTTCTTCTGGCCGCATACACAGCTGTTGTCGGCTTGAGCCTGCTTTCCACGGGGTTGCAACCCCCTTGGCGCAGGCGCGTTCTTTTGGGGCTGGAATGCCTTACAGGTGCGGTTTTGTTCTATCTGATGTTCATGGCCCACTGGCAGTTCGCGACGGGTGTTGCCATTACGTTTCGCGCAGCCATCTTCGCCTATATCTTCTCGGCCATTCTGGGCTTGATCTGGGTGGGGCTGCAATCGTTCAAACCACGGGCGCGCACCACGATTCTGTATGGTTCCATCAGCCTGTCATTGCTTGGGATATCAGCATTTTTCTTCATGCAGCCGCAGGTCAGTTACGTTCTGGTCGGAAGCACCGAAGGGCGCATCGCCATTGTGCGCGGCACGCCACAGGCGCAGGCTGACATCATCCGGTTTGGAGAGTTCGACGGTGCCGGCGAACAACAATACCGCATACGCAGCGCCACTGATGCAGCGGCCGCCCTGGAGCAGATTGAAACCGTAGACAGCGTTTCCGGAGCGTTTGTTCCCGTGGACGTTCATTCACAAGGCTATCCGGTTCTGTGGCAGACCAGTTTCTTGCCTGATAAATATCGAAATCCCGCACTGGCTTTTGCTGTATTCGGCTTTCTGCTGCTGACGCTGACCATTGGTGGCGCACAGCACAAGCTGCATCCCTTGGCGGTCGGGGCCGAATTTTTCGTGGACACGATACGCGGCATTCCGATGTTGGTGATCATTCTTTACATCGGCCTGCCCTTGGCGGGCGCGGTCAAGGATGCCACGGGGGGCGGCATTGATATGACCAACATGACACGCGGGATCATCGCGATTTCGGTCGGGTATTCGGCCTATATGGCCGAAATATTCCGCTCTGGGATCGAGGCCATCCCGAAAGGGCAGCTGGAAGCGGGCAGTTCGCTGGGCTTGTCGCGCTGGCAGACGGCGCGGCTGATCGTTCTGCCACAAGCCCTGAGGATCGTCACCCCGCCATTGGGCAACGAATTTATCGCGATGATCAAGGATACCTCGTTGCTGTCCATCCTGTCCGTCCGCGACATGACCCAAAGGATGCGAGAGTTTCAGGCAGCTAGCTTTCTGCCCTTTGCGCCGTTCAATACGGCAGCAATTCTGTATGTGGTACTCACCCTCTGTTGCGCAAGCTTCCTGAAATGGATCGAACGGCGCACGGCAAAGGACAACCGATGAGCAAACTGGAGCTTGGGGTTTGCTACTACCCCGAACAATGGGACCCGTCCCAGTGGCGCAGTGACGTCGCACGGATGGCCGGGATGGGTTTGGATTGGGTTCGGATCGCCGAGTTCACCTGGGGTCTGATTGAACCGGAACGCGGCCGGTTTCACTGGGACTGGTTGGATGACGTCATCGAGATTCTGGGGCGGGCCGGCCTGCGGGTCATGATGTCGACTCCAACGGCTGCGCCACCCAAATGGCTGATTGATGAGCACCCCGAAATTCTGCCGGTTGGCCCGGACGGTCGGGTCAGGGGTTATGGTTCCCGCAGACATTATTGTTTTTCCAGTGACGTGTACCTGGCCGAGGCGCAAAGGATCGCCACGGAATATGCCGCCAGGTATGGCCAGAACCCTCATGTCCATGCCTGGCAGATCGATAATGAGTACAATGACCACGACACCGTTCTCAGCTATTCCGATGCCGCACGGGCGGGATTTCGGCGCTGGCTGGCACAACGATACGGCACAATTAACGCACTGAACGAGGTCTGGGGGACCGTGTTCTGGGGGAGCCTCTATTCCGGCTTCGACCAGATTGAACTGCCCAATGGTTTGGTTGCTACACCCAACCCCACGCATGCCCTTGATTTCAGGCGCTATTCCTCGGACCGGGTGCGGTTGTTCAACAAGACACAGGTGGACGTGCTGCGCGAACATGCGCCGGGTCGAGATATCACGCACAACTTCATGGCCGGCAGTTTCGAATTCGATCACCACGCAGTGGCTGCCGATCTGGATATAGTCGGCTTCGACAGCTACCCGCTGGGTAATCTGATGGGCTCAACCCTGTCAGAGAAGGAAAAGCGCCGTTATCTGCGAACCGGCGCGCCAGATTATCAGGGATTTCATTGTGACCTGTATCGCGGTCAGGGGCGGGGGCGGGTATGGGTGTTGGAACAGCAGCCGGGGCCGGTGGACTGGGCGGCACAGAACCCTTCCCCAGCCGAAGGGATGGTTCGGCTTTGGACCTGGGCCGCATATGCACACGGCGCGCAAGCTGTGATGTTCTTTCGATGGCGACAGGCAAAGTTCGCGCAGGAACAATACCATACAGCCTTGCTGCGCTCGGATGACAGTCTGGATCAAGCCGCGCTCGAACTGGCTCAGATTGTGAAGGATCGCGAAAACCTGCCGTCAACGACGCGCGTTAAAGCCTCGGTGGCGATGATGCTGGATTACGCTTCGATCTGGGCGGCCGATATTCTGCCGCATGATGATGACTTCCCCAATTCCCATATCTTCCGCGAATGGTACACCGCCTTGCGCTGTCTGGGGGTGGACATTGATTTTGTGGGTCCCGAGGATGGTTTGGAAGGTTACGCCCTGATCGTGCTGCCGCAAAGCATGATAGTGACCCCGGATCTGGCCACAAGACTTGAGGTTTCGGGGGCAAAGCTTTTGATTGGTGCCCGATCCGGCAGCAAGACAACTCAAATGCAGACCCCTTCGAATCTGGCGCCGGGTGCGTTGGCGGATCTGACCGGCGTCCGTGTCGCCCGTGTCGAATCGCTGCCGGATATTGCAAGGGAATCTGTGCAGTTGCAGAACGGTCAGCTTTTTGACTTTGCTGGTTGGCGCGAAATCGTCGAGACCGAGGCAAATGTCCTGGCGCGCTTCAAAAGTGCCTATTGCGACGCCAGCCCAGCGGTCGTCCGGTCGGATCGTGCGACATATCTGGCCATGGTCCCCAGCGGTGCGCTCTTGCACGCGATCATGCGCGATGTCTTGGAATGGGTAGGGCTGAAGCCTCTGGACTGCGATCCAGACCTACGCGTAACCCGACTCGGTACGTTGCATTTTGCTTTCAATTTTGGTGACATGTCCAAACCCTTGCCCGGTGGTGGATCACGACGAATTTTGATCGGCTCGGATCCGGTTGGCGCGCGCGATCTTACCGTATGGCAGGTAAACTAACGCTCTGAAATTCAACCGAAACGTGTCAAGAACAAAAACTGGACATAAGAATTCCGTAAACTGTCACTTTTGGACTGACGAACGGGCACAGAAAGTCCTATGAATAAAAATACAAAAACAAACTCATCCAACAATGGGAGATCACCTATGGCTAAACATTCTTCATTTTCGAGACGCTCTGTGTTGAAAGGCGCAGGTGCCGCGGCACTTGCGGCACCCCTTTACAGCAAGAGCGCTCTGGCTTCGTCGGGCGAAATCAACATTCTGATGTGGTCGGACTACCTGCCGCCCAGCTTCATCGAAGAGTTTGAGACGCTTACTGGAATCAAGGTGAACTATACCGGTATCGGCTCGAACGAAGAGATCATCAACAAGATGAAGGCCACCAAGGGCCAGGGTTTTGATATCGTTTCACCGACCAACAACCGGTCGTTGCAGTGGGAACCGCTGGAGCTGCTCCAGCCCTTCGACATGAACAAGGTTCCGATCGATCTGGTGAACCCTGCCATGGCCAAGATTGGTACTGATGCGTGGAACTTTGGCGATTCAGGTGCGCACTGGCTGCCGCATATCTGGGGTACAGAAGGAATCGCTTACCGTACTGACCTGTGGCTACCGGATGGTGATGCGCCGTCCTATGGCGACGTGTGGTCGGAAGCGAACGCCGGGAAAACCATGGGCCGCGCGCATTCCATGATGCTGGGCGCCGGCCTTTATATGGAACGCGCTGGCGAGATGGAGCCGGGTTCGGTCTGGGCGGCATATGGTGATGAAGACACTATGCGTAAGGTTTGGGGCCAGATCACCGATTGGTGCGTTGCACGCAAGGACCGCATCAAACTGATCTGGAACGACGCCGACACACAGAAGAACGGTCTTCTGAACGAAGGCGTTATTGTTGGCCAAACCTGGGACGGCCCACCCCTTGCACTGAAATCCGCAGGCGAGCCGGTGCACTATCAGGCGCCTGTCGAAGGTGCGATGGCTTGGGTGGATGGTATGTCCATGCCGACTGGTGCCGCAAATATCGATCAGGTTTACGCTTTCATCGACTTTGCCTATCAGGCCAAGCCGGCCGGTGTTGCCATTGACAGCCACGGCTACAACTCGCCGGTATTGGGCGCCGACCAGTATTCCGGCGACACCTACAAGAAGAACTTTGCCGAGGCCTATCCGGGCGACTCGCTGGCCAATCTCAATCCGTGGCCGGCAGAAGCGCCGTGGTATGCTGAAACCCGGACCGAGTTCGTCAACAAGTTCAAGAGCGCTTAAGCGTTCCGAACCTTCGCCCTCCGCATCCTGCGGGGGGCACCCATCTGCGCGCCGTCCCGGCGTGGCGGACACTAATACTGTGTGGTGACAACACGCACCTCAGGGAGAAACCAAAAATGAGTGCAGGGGTCGGAGTCGATCTGGAAAACCTGTGGATCCGTTTCGGCGACTTTGTCGCCGTGCGCGATGCAAACGTCAACATCAACGGGGGCGATTTCTTTTCTTTCCTCGGGCCATCGGGCTGCGGAAAAACAACCATTCTGAGGGCAGTGTCCGGCTTTCTTGAACCAAGCGAAGGCAACGTCCTCATTGGTGGCAACAATATGCGTGGCATCGGGCCCAACAAGCGTCCGACGGCGCTGATCTTTCAGAACCTCGCATTGTTCCCGCTGATGAAGGTCTGGGAAAACATCACGTTTTCCATGGAAATCAAAGGGGCCAGTGCTGCCGAACGCCGCAGGCGCGCCGATGAGCTTCTGGACATGATTGCGTTACCGGGGCAGGGGGACAAGCTGCCAAGCGAATTGTCAGGCGGTCAACGTCAGCGTGTTGCGATTGCCCGGGCACTCTGCGCCGAACCGGACGTGCTGTTGCTGGACGAGCCCCTTTCGGCACTTGACCTGAAACTGCGCCAGCACATGCGGACCGAGTTGCGTGAAATTCAGCAGCGCGTGGGCATTACCTTCATCTACATCACGCACGACCAGGGCGAAGCGCTGACCATGTCGGACAATATCGCCGTCATGCGTGCCGGTGTGATTGATCAAATCGCCGACGGGAAGACGATTTACAACGATCCCAACACGGCTTTCGCGGCTTCATTCGTCGGCGAAAACAATGTGTTCCGCGGTAAAATCAAGCAAGTGATGGGCAAGGAAGCTTTGATCGCGACCAACCGTTCGGGTGATCTGGTGGCAAGGATTTCGACGGCCAATCAGGGCAAGATGAAAGAAGGTGATGATGCGATGATGTTCATCCGTCCCGAGGCCTTTGCAATTGCCCCCGATGGCGCAACGGGCGATCACTTCGTCACCGCCCGGGTCAATCATGAAGAGTTCGAGGGCAACGTCTTTAACATCTTCACAGAAGGTGAAGGTGGAAAAGAAATCAAGGTCTCGATCCCCAACCATGGGCAATCTTTCGAGGACCACACCGGACAGAACATCACGCTGGAATACGAGACGCACAACGCGGTCATCGTTCCTGCCGGTGAACTGGCAGCGGAATAGGGGGACGATCTCATGCCCCGATTTCTGAAAGAATTCTTCAATCGCAACGGCACCGGTATGGGCTTGGCGATCCTGGGTCTGGTTCTGTTCTGGACCATCGGCCTTATCATCCTGCCGCAGCTGTCGATGCTGGATTTCTCGTTCCGTCCAAACCTCCCGCCTCCAGAGATTGGCGGGCCGAAGGACGTCTATACGCTGGAGAACTACAAGTACCTGATATACGGCCCTGAAGGCGGCAGTCAGGATTACAACACGGTTGACCTGCGGGTGTTCTTCCGCACCCTCGTGGCGGCCGTTTGCGTCACGATTTTCAACCTGATCATCTGCTATCCGATCGCCTACTATCTGGGGCAGTCCGAAGGCAGCCACATCCGCATCTTCGCGATCATGCTGATCATCCCTTACTGGATCAACGAAATCCTGCGCGCCTTTGCGTTGCGCATTATCTTCGGTGAAACAGGTGTTCTGAACACGTTGTTCGTGGGGCTGGGGATCTGGGATGTGCCGTTCGACTTCATTCGGAACGATATCGCTCTCTATGCCGGGCTGGGCTATGCCTATATTCTGCTGATGATCTTCCCAATGTATAACGTCATAGAAAGTTTGGATAAAAATCAGATCGAAGCCGCGCGCGACCTTGGTGCGCCGTGGTGGCGGATACATTGGCGTGTGGTCATTCCTTATGCCAAGCCAGGGATCAGTTCGGGCTGTACGATGGTGTTCATGCTGTCTGCGGGCGCGCTGGCGGCACCGCAGATCCTGGGCGGGCCTTCGTCGCTGTGGTTCACACAGCTGATCTATCAGCAGTTCAACGATAACAACGACTGGCCGCAAGGGGCTGCTTACGCGATCGTCCTGCTGGTGACCTGTATCCTGTTCGTGCTGGCCATGATGCGCCTGTTCAAAGTGAACATGGGGGATATCGGGAAATGAACAATTCCTTTCTCCGCATAAGCATCTGGGTCTATCTGGCGATCTTCTTCCTTTATCTGCTGGGACCGCTTGTGATCATGTCGATCACCGCGTTCAACTCGTCCGGCTTCCCACGGATGAGCCCGTGGGAATGTCTGACCTTCCAGTGGTTTGGCGAGCTGTTTCAGGATCAGCGCATCCTGAACGGTATCAAGAACTCACTGATCATCGGGATCGGCACGGTCATCCTGTCAGTGGCCATGGGTCTGGCGGGTGCACTGATGCTGACCCAGATCTGGCCAAAACTTCGGGCGACTTACTATACGATCATTATCGCTCCGATCCTGATCCCGGGTGTTGTTCTGGGTATCTCGACGCTGGTGTTCTGGGATCGTATCAACCGGATGCTGGGACTGGGGGCGGACAGCTTCCTGTCAAATGGCATTTTTCTGACGGTGATCGGCCAATCAACCTTTATCGCCAGCTACTGCATGCTGGTGTTGGTGGCACGCTTGCAGCGATACGACGTGGCCTTGACCGAGGCTGCGCTGGACCTTGGTGCCAGCCACGCACAGGCCTTCCGCAAGATCCTGTTGCCGTTCATGCGCCCGGCGATTGCATCGGCAGCGGTGTTGGCGTTCCTCGCATCGTTCGAAAACTACAACACCACCACCTTTACCTTCGGTGAATACCCGACGTTGACGATCGAACTGGCCCAAAAGGTCCGTTATGGCATCACACCCGCGATCTCGGCGCTGGCCTTCATCATCGTGGCGCTGACAGTGTTCTTCGCTCTGCTGAACGAAGCCAAGCTGAAACGTCAGGAACTGGTGGCAGCGGCGCGCAAGAACGCGACGGTTGAAGAGCTGGCCGGCAAGATCAAACTGCCCAGCTTCTTTTCCGGCAACATGGCAGCGGTTCTGTTGGTTGTATTTGCCGTCGCAACGATCACAGTTGTCGGCACTGCGGCCACCTACAATCCGGCGCAGTGTATCGCCGATGTCCGCGAGCAGAAGAAGCTGGAAGCGGAACAGCGTATTCAGGAGTTGCGCAAACAGCGTGAAGAACGCCTCAAGCAACGCGAAGCTGAAGAAGCGGAACAGGGCGGTGCGCAATCCACCCCGAAACCGTCGAACAACAGCGGCTTTGGCAATGTTTTTGCACCGAACTCTTTAGGGGGTGACGAAAACGAAGGCGCAGATGGTGGGTCTGACTCCGAAAGCGCTCCGTCCAACAACAGTGGTTTCGGCGGGGTGTTTGACCCCAATAGCCTGCAAAGCGACGAATAGCAGCGCAGCTTCGTAACCTCGGCACCCGCCCGGACTGACCTCAGGTCAGTTCGGGCGGATTGCGTTTCAGGATTTTGACGTCACAACCTTCGACGGTGAGCCCGTTCCAATTCACCGGCCCTGCGTTGTAGTTGATCAGGAAGTCATGATTGGCCGTCTCGCGCAGTCGCAGGCCTTGCGGCATCCTGCGCAATGTCAATTCGGCTTCTTCCGCCGCCATGGCTATCACGCGGTCCCAAAGGTCTGCATCGGGAAAGCCTGCCAAGTACCATATTCCGTCCCCTGCCTTGAGAGCAGGTGTTCCGTCTTCGAAACTCAGCAGGTCTTTGGCCGTTCCTGACAATCGGTCGATCCAATGCCGCGCCGCGCCGCCACCCTTGACCGTGCGTTCAACCGTGGGCGGCAGAGTTTCGACCAGATCGACATCGCAATCGATCCTGCTCAGACCGGGTCTGCCCTTTTCAGGAATTTGAAAATCGCGGGTGATCGCGCCGCTGCGCGGTCCCAGAATGGCAAGATCGCATCTTTCTGCCAGGCGTTGTTCCAAATCAGGATCCATTGTGGCCAAACCGGGGGCAAAGATCACCGAGTAATCGGCAGGAATGTCCTTTGCCGAAACAAAGTCTACCGACAAACCGGCCCGTCGCAGCGCGCGATAAGCCGAAAAAACCAATCGGAAATAGTCAAATCCCGCGCCTTGTGGTTGTGTGGTCCACGCCCAGTCCGAGGCGTAATCAAACAGAATGGCCACTTTGGCCTGTATCTGTTGCACCGCACCCAACGAGTTCAGGTCATCTGCGGTCTGACGGGCTTCTGCCAGTGCAGCAGCAGGGTGATTGTTCGACGTCAGCAAGCCGGCATGCATTTGCTCTTGCGCAAACGGGGCTTGCCGCCATCGGAAATAACTCACCACCTCGGCGCCATGAGCAACCGCCTCCAATGACCAAAGCCGCACCATTCCGGGCAGCGGCGCCGGATTATACGGTGCCCAATTCACCGGGCCGGGTTGTTGTTCCATCACCCACCAACGGCCACGCCCGACCGCCCGGTAGAGATCATGATGAAACGCCTGCATGTCCGGATCGCCCTGTTGCAAAAAGGCGGTCTTGTGCGCGTCGTCGGCTTCCAGCCGGTCCGACAGAAAACCGATCGGATAACTGTCCCAGGTAGCGATATCCAGATCCGCGCCAACTTTGAAATGGTCGAAGTCCAGAATACGGCCCATGTAATTGTGCAAGAGCGGCGCATCAGTCAACGGCCGCAGCGTATCCACCTGTGCTTTGTTGAAAGCCGCGACCTGATCCGAACTGAAACGCCGGAATGCCAGTACATGAGCCGGGTTCGGCTCGGTCACGGTTTGATTGGGCAGGTCGATTTCGTTGAAGTCGCGATATTCCATCGACCAGAATACATTGCCCCACGCCTGGTTCAGCGTTTCAATTGTTCCGTACCGTTCGGCCAGCCAATGGCGAAACGCCTGTTGGGCAGCAGCGCTGTAGCTGAGAGTGGTGTCGTGACACCCATATTCATTGTCAATCTGCCACGCGACCACATGCGGGTTCTTACCGTACCGTTCACCCAATATCCGGGCGATGCGGGTAGATTCGTCGATATAGCCTTGATGGCTAAAGCAGTAATGCCGCCGGGATCCGAACTTGCGCGGGTTGCCATTTTCATCGGCAGCCAGCATGTCCGGGTGTTTGTCCAACATCCAGCGCGGCGGCGTTGCGGTTGGCGTGCCCAGCACGACCTTCAATCCGGCTGCTCCGAGTGTCTCAATCGCGCGATCCAGCCATTCGAATTGCAATACGCCGGATTGCGGCTCGATGCGGCTCCACGCGAACTCGCCAATGCGCACGCATGTCAGGCCTGTTTCGACCATTTGCGCGGCATCGTCGGCCCACATCGCCTCTGGCCAATGTTCAGGATAATAACAAACGCCCAGTTCCGGCTTCATAAGATGACCTTGTGTTCTGCCTGACCCTGACCTGCATTTCGCGCGGCAAAGGTCATGCCGTTGGTCGGTTGGCTGTCTATTGTTTCTGCGCTCAATCCCTGACGGGCCGTTGTGCAGAAAAGCATATTCAGTTCATCGCCCCCGAAAGCGGGACATGACGTATGGGATGCGTCAAATGCAACGGCCTTCAGAAACATGCCGTCGGCCGTGTATGCCGCAATCCGGCTGGCACCCCATTGTGCAATCCAGATATTCCCCTGGGCATCGATGACTGCACCATCCGGATTCAGACCTTCTTTGCGCAAATCCAGAAAAACTGCGCTGTCGCCTTCCGGCCACCCGGTTTCGGCGTTCAGACGCCAGTGCCTGACTTGTTTCGTTGCGGTGTCGCAGAAATAGGCCACCGAACGATCGGGGGCAAAACAGATCGCGTTTGAGATTGTTACATCTGGAACCAATCGCCTCAACTCGCCTCTCCAGAAGCGATAGATTGATCCGGCGCCGGGTTCCGCTTGCTTGCCCATTGTGCCGATCCAAAACCCACCCCAAGGATCAGCGCGGCCATCGTTTGAACGGGTGACGGGGTTGTCGGCTTCCAGAGGCGTGATCAAGTTCCGCTTTCCGGATTGCAAATCAAAACGCCACAGCCCCGTTTCCGACGCCATTAGAAGCGTGTCGTGATCCACCCAGCCAGCGGCCGAGACATGTTCATCGAAGCTCCAGCTTTTTGGCGCGTCCCGCTCGCGGGTCATCATGCGCTTGCCGATGATATCGAACCAGAAAAGCTGACGCCTTTCAGGATGCCACAACGGGCCTTCGCCCAACTCGCAGGGGCGGTCGTCAAAGATGGTGCTCATCCGGCGGCCTCGTCATAGGCCGTAACGATATGCCGGGCGCGCTCGGCGATTTCGGCGACATCCATTCCGGGTTTGAAAAGTGCAGAGCCTATCCCAAAGCCATCTGCGCCCGCTTTGATCCATTGCCCGAAATTGTCGGGTCCGGCACCGCCAACAGCAAAAACAAGCGCGCCTATGGGCAAAACTGGTCGTAAGGCGGCCAAACCCGCCGGACCAGCCATCACCCCGGGGAACAGCTTCAAACCGGTGGCACCGGCCTTGAGGGCCGCAAAAGCTTCGGTTGGGGTGTAAACCCCCGGCCAGCTTTGCAGGCCCAACGCGACGGAACGCTTGATGACCTCGGCGTCATAGTTGGGCGATACGATCAACTTGCCTCCGGCGACCGACACAGCGTCCACCTGATCGACTGTCAAAACAGTGCCCGCGCCGATCAGGGCCTGGTTTCCAAACGCATCAACCAAAGTGCCGATACTGTCGAGCGGATCCGGAGAATTGAGCGGCACTTCGATCCGGTCGATGCCGGCATCGATAATGGCGCGGCCAACGGCTTTGGCTTCGTGCGGTCGCAAGCCACGCAATATGGCGATGATGGGACGGCTCATGCGGTTTGCCTTGTCATGTTTCGGGCCAGCGCAAGTCCGGCCAGAGTTGCCTCGGTGGCGTTTGCGGTTTCCACGAACGCGCCTTGCCGTTGCAGGGCTGTTGCATATGTCTGCGACACGCCTTCCGCCCCGATAATGGCCAGTTGCTGCCCCAGCCAATAAGGCCGCGTCGCGGCCAGTTCGGCACCGATCAACATTCCGGAAAGGCGCGCACGCGCGGTGGCTTTGGCCTGACCTTGCAGCAAGTCCGCCGCTCGCAAGTTAAAGAGACGCGCAGCCAATTGTTCGGGCTTTGACAACGTATCCGCAACCGCCTCGGCGAAGGCGTCTTCGTCCCAGCCCGGGCCTACAGAGTGCCGCAGCACGGACTGACCACATAGCAGGTCGAACAACTCACCCGTCATGAAGGTACGAAAGCTTACAACCTCGCCAGCGCTTACCTGAACCCATTTCGTGTGGGTTCCGGGCAGGCAGATGACGCCATCCCAATTCTGGCGCGTGCCCAGAAATCCGGCAATCTGGGTTTCCTCACCCCGCATCACATCCGGTAGGGTTGTCTGTTTCAGACCAGGTATGACAAAGGCCCGAATGCGCGGGTCTGATCCGGGTACGCGGATCGGGACATCCGGCAAGGGTTCCGACGGCACGGTCGAATAAGGGGCTTCCACCCAGCCCTGTCGTGCGCCGACCATTCCGCAAGCGACCACATCTACCGGCGCGCCGGGCAACCAGTTTTCGATCAAATCCAGCAGGGCGGCTTGAAACCCGTCAGGCCCGACATGCGCCATGCCCTTGTCGGATTGCGCATGGTCCAGCGCAGTCGAACCCTGCATGGCCCAGGCCCGTAAATGAGATGTTCCCCAGTCGACGGCGATCCATTCAGTATTCATAACATCACCCCGAAACCACAACGCCGCCATCAACAGCTATACATTGCCCGGTCATCGCATGACTGGCCCTGGACGCCAGAAAAAGTGTTGGTGCTATCATATCCTCGGGCTTCAGGTGCTCTTTCAGACATTGCCGGTCCAAATGGGCCGCCAGATCCTCGGGCGTGGCCCATTTATCCAACTGTTTTTGCGTCAGAACCCAGCCGGGGGCCAGAGCGTTTACCCGGATTTTCCTAGGCCCTAGTTCTCGTGCCAATGACCGTGTCATCCCCGTGATCCCGGCATTCGAGGTCGTATAGATCGGATAGCCAGCATTGCCCATCATGTAACTGATCGAGCTGAAATTGATGATCGACCCGCCATCTTTCATTTGCCGGGCGGCTTCCTGACACGCGAAATAATAGGCTTTCAGGTTCACCTCGATCATCCAGTCCCAGAATTCCGTCGTGGATTCCTCAAGCGTATGACGTTGGTCGTTGGCCGCATTGTTTACCAAAACGTTCAAAGGGCCATGAGCCTCGGCAGCTTTGACCATCGTCGTGTGCAGCAGTTCGGTATCCGTCATGTCGCCTTGCAGGAACAGCGGCGCGCGGCCGTGCTTGTCGCGCATCTCTTCGACAAACCCGCTGGCATCCGACCGACCAATGAAGGCCACATTGGCCCCCTGTGCCATGAATCCATCTGTCAGCGCCGCACCAACGCCCGAGCCGCCGCCGGTGATATAGACAGAGGCCCCGTTGAGATCGTGGAATGTAGCTGGTTGGGTCATCAGTGGCTCTCTCTGGTCACGAGGCGGGTGTCTTTGCCAACAAGGAAATCCAGATCCGCCCCCTGATCCGCTTGCAGCACATGGTCGACGTAAAGTTTTGCATATCCGCGTGTGTAGTGCGGATCATCCGATTGCCACGCGGCGCGGCGGGCGTTCAGTTCGTTTTCGTCGACAAGCAGTTCCAGTTCGCCACTGCTGGCTGAAACACGGATGCGGTCTCCGGTTTTGACCAGCGCCAGCGTGCCACCCGCCTGTGCTTCGGGGCTGACATGCAAAATGACGGTGCCATAAGCTGTTCCCGACATGCGGGCATCCGAGATCCGGATCATGTCTCGTACACCCTCTTTCACCAATTTCGCCGGAATTGGCATGTTGCCGACCTCGGGCATGCCCGGATACCCTTTGGGGCCACACCCTTTGAGCACTAGGATGCTCTTGGTCGTGACCGGCAGGTCTTCACGGTCGATATTGGCCTTTAGGTCTTCGATGTTGTCGAACACGAAAGCCTCGCCCTCGGTTTCAAGAAGCGCGTCAGTGGCCGCCGAAGGCTTGACGATTGCCCCATTCGGCGCAAGGTTGCCGCGCAGAACACGCAGGCCGGCAGCGGGCTTTACAGGATCATCGAAGGGACGGATGACGTCGGTATCGAAACACTCGGCTCCTTCGAAGTGAGCCGAGATATCCTTGTTCAGAACCGTCTTTGCCGGGCGCAGGAACGATTTGAGTTCATTCAGTACCACCGGCATGCCGCCTGCGTAGCAGAAGTCTTCCATCAGGTATTTGCCCGACGGCATGCAGTTGACCAGCAGTGGTATTTCGGATCCGATTTCAAAGTCCTTCAAGGTCAGGTCAACCCCAACACGTCCCGCCAGCGCCAGCAGGTGAACCACCGCATTGGTCGAGCCTCCTAAGGCCGCGTTGGCGAGGATGGCGTTCTCAAACGCCTCTTTGGTCAGGATGTCCGAGGGCTTGAGGTCTTCGTCGACCATCTCGACGATGCGCCGGCCTGTCATGTGCGCCAGCGCCATGCGGCGGGCGTCGACCGCCGGAAGCGCGGCATTGGTGGGCAGGCTCATGCCCATCGCCTCGACCAGCGACGCCATGGTGGACGCGGTGCCCATGGTCATGCAGACGCCAGCGCTGCGCGACATGCCGGATTCGGCGTTCATGAAATCCTGCAAGGTCATTTCGCCAGCCCGAACCGCTTCGGAAAATTTCCAGACATCGGTGCCGGACCCGATATCCTGCCCGCGGTATTTACCGTTCAGCATCGGGCCTGAACTGACGACGATCGAAGGCAGATCGACTGACGCCGCCCCCATCAACTGCCCCGGCGTGGTCTTGTCGCAGCCGCCCAACAGAACGACCCCGTCAATACCATAGGCGCGGATCGAGTCCTCGACATCCATGGCCAGCAGGTTGCGGAACAGCATCGCAGTGGGTTTCATCTGGGTTTCGCCCAGCGACATGACGGGGAATTCTACCGGAACGCCGCCCGCCTCCCACACGCCGCGTTTTACGCCCTCGGCCAGATCGCGCAGGCCCGAGTTGCAGGGGGTCAGTTCCGACCAGGTGTTGCAGATGCCAATTATGGGTCGTCCATCAAAACCGTGGTCGGGAAAGCCCTGGTTTTTCATCCACGACCGGTGGATGAAGCCATCCTTGTCGAGTTTTCCATACCAATGTTGTGAGCGGCGTTTTGTCATTTCTGGCTTTGTTTTTCTTGGCGGAAGTTGGATCTGAGTATTTGTGAAAAGATGAAGATCAGGCGGCGCGGGCCGGGCGGCACCAGTCGGGCAGCCAATCGTTGTGGGCCGTCAGCAGATCCGTGACAAGGTTGCGGATCTGGCGCAGGTCCAGTTCGGCGGCGGTGTGCGGATCCATCATCGCGGCGTGATAGATGTATTCGGGGTTCTGTTCTGTCAGGGCCCGAACAGTCAGTTCCTGTACGTTGATCTGGGTGCGCATCAGGGCAATCAACTGCGGCGGGATGTCGGTCACGACAGAAGGCTGTACGCCGTTGCTGTCCACCAGGCAGGGGGTTTCGACCGCCGCGCCCATGGGCAGTTGCGGGATCTGGCCGGTGTTGGGCAGGTTGCCATAGGCCATGTAGGGCGTGTTCGTAACGATCGCGTTCATCAGGTCGGCCGCGAATTCGTGGCTGCGCGTGACATCGATATTGCGCCCGTCGGTCAGGGTCTTGGCCTGTTCCTTCCACATCTCGACCTGCTCGACGCAGCGGGTGGGGTATTCGTCCAGCGGGATGGAGAATTCCTCGATCAGGTCCTGTCGCCCGTCCTTGATGAACCACGGCACGTATTCGGCCAGGTGTTCCGAGCTTTCTGTGCAGAAATAGCCCAGGTGATCCATCACCTCGTACCGCACCTTGTTGGGGCAGCGCGGCATCAGCAGCGGTGCCTTCGGGAATTTCCCCGTCTGATAGCCCTGGCGCAGTGCCGGATACAGGTCGCGGCCTTGATGTTCCAGTTTCAGAAAGAATGCGACGTGATTGACGCCCGCGACTTTGTAGCGGAACTCATCTTTTGGCAGATCCAGATCGTGGGCCAGTTCCTCGACTGTATTTTGAACCGAGTGACAAAGACCCACATGTTTCAGGGTCGGGAAGCGTTCGGCCAGTGCCCAGGTGTTGATGGCCATCGGATTTACGTATTGTAGCAATGTCGCGTTCGGACAGAGTTGCATCATGTCCCCTGCGACATCCCAAAGCACCGGAACCGTGCGCAGGCCTCGCATGATCCCTCCGACGCCCAGCGTATCAGCGATGGTTTGACGCAAGCCATACTGCTTGGGGATCTCGAAATCGGTAATCGTGCAGGGCTTGTATCCCCCCACCTGAAACGCGGTGATGACGAAATCGGCCCCGTCCAGCGCCGCGCGGCGGTCGGTATGGGTCGAGACTGTCGCCCCGGCCCCGACCGAGCGGATCATGGAGCGCGCAACTGCTTCGCTTTCCGCAAGGCGCTGGGGGTCGATATCCATAAGCGCAAAGTGACTGTCGGCCAGTGCAGGGGTTAACAGAGCATCCCCAACGATGTTCTGCATGAAAATTGTGGACCCGGCACCGATAAAGGTAATTTTGGTCATTTCACAGCTCCGAGGGTCAAACCCGCAATGAAGTGTTTCTGCATCAGGAAGAACATGGCCACCGGTGGCAGAGCCGCCACGATGGAGCCCGCGCTCATCAATTGGTAAGCGGCGCGGAATTGCGCGTTGAAACTGGTGATTCCGGCAGTTACAGGCTGGCTTTCCGCGCCTTGCGTCAGGACGACGGCCCAGAAATAGTCGTTCCAGATGAATGTGAAGATCAGCACGCTGAGCGCGGCGATCGCGGGCTTCATCAGCGGCAGGACCACGTACCAGAAGATGCGCCATTCGCTGATACCCTCGACCCGTGCGGCCTCGATCAGTTCAAAGGGCAGGGCGCGGATGAAGTTGCGCATGAACAGGGTGCAGAACCCGGTCTGAAATGCGATGTGGAACAGGACCAGCCCGGTCTTGGTGTTGTAGAGCCCAAGTTGCAGGGTCAGGTCGCGAACCGGCACCATCAGGATCTGGAAGGGCACGAAGTTCCCGGCCACGAACATGAAAAATATCCAGAGGTTCGACTTGAACTTGTAGATGCCAAGCGCGAAACCGGTCATGCAACTGAGCGCCACCGCTCCGATCACGGTAGGGACGGTGATCATGAATGAATTCAGCAGGTATCGGGGCATGTCCGAATTGAAGAACACCTGCCCATAGTTGAACGCGCCCTCAAAGCTGGACGGCATTCCCCAGTAATTCGCGTTGGTGAAGTCACCAGCGGGTTTTACCGAGAAAAGAGCAACCGCCAGCAGGGGACCCAGCCACAACAGAAGGGCTAAGGGAAGCATGGCTTGATACGTGATCTGCGCCGCGCGGGGTTGTTTTTCGATGGGTTTGGGAAACATCTCAGCGCCCCTTCTCTTCACGGTACATCGACCACAGGAAGTAGGCGATGAAGCACAACATGATCAGGAAAAGGATCACGGCGATGGCTGCGCCATAACCCATGCGGAAGCCATATTCGGACAGGGCGACCTCGAACATGTAATAGGCCAGCACGCGGGAGGATCCGAAAGGTCCGCCTTGTGTCATGATTGAGATCAGGTCGAAAGACCGTAATGCGCCGATGATGGTCACGACAAACGCGATAAAGGTTGCGGGCCGCAATTGTGGAATGATGATGTGCCAGAGCATCTTCCAACCCTTGGCCCCGTCCAGGCGTCCTGCTTCGATTTGTTCCGGGTCTACAGCGTTCAGGCCGGTCAGGTACAGGATCATGCAATAGGCGGTTTGTGGCCAGAGGCCGGCGAAGATGATGCCATAGGTCACGAAACGCTCATCGCCCAACACGTTTACCGGGCCGAGGCCGAAGAAGCCGAGGAATTCGTTCAGCAACCCGAAGGTCGGATCGTAGAACCAGGTGAACACCAGCCCCACCACGACCTGAGAAATCACGAAAGGAAAGAAAAACAGGGACTTATACAGGCGGATGCCCCAAACGGTCTGATTCAGGAACAGGGCGATGAACAAACCTGCCGGAATCGCAGCCAGGTAAAGGATCAGCCAGATCAGGTTGTTTTTCATCGAGATGTAGAAAGCATCCCGATCCACCCACTCCCAATAAAGGCCTTCGTAGTTACGAAAGCCGACGTATTCCGCAGCGCCCAGGCCGTCCCACTCGTAGAGTGACAGGTTGAAGGACTGGAATACCGGGATAATCACATAGACCAAAAAGAACAGCATCCCGGGGGCCAGAAACAGCCAGGGTGCGATGCGTTGTTGGTTGCGATGGAACCAGCTTTCCTGTTCTGAGGCGTCGGCAGCAACTGTCATGGGAAACTCGGGTCTGTTGGAGCAAGGCGGGTCGGAACCCGCCCTACGATTCAAAGGAGCGTGGGCCGGGCTTTGGCCCGACCCTTGCCTAGTCAGTTATCGTAAATACGCTCGCGCGCGCGTTCGAGCTTGGCCAGTATCCGGTCCAAGTTGTCGGGTTTGACCATGAATTCCTGGAAACCTTCCATGGACACTTTGGCCATTTCCGCAGGCGCGTCGCGGTCCCAGAACTGGGCTACCCCACCGGGGCTGTTGGACGAAAGCATTTCAAAGCCCTGTTGCAGGAACTTGTCGTCATCCACAGCGGATTGCGCGTTGACCGGCAATTGGCCGAGATTCGCGCCGTTGTTGATTTCGGTCTGTTCGTCAGCAGAGACCACGAAACGCAGGAATTCGCGCGCAGCTTCCTTGTTCGAAGCATTGGCCGGGATGTGGAACGTGTCGGTCGGAGCGTCTTCGGCCAGCTCAACATCGGGATTGATCGCGACGAACTGGTAGAAATCCAGCTGGTCATCTGTCAGGCCCGCGTCGCGCAACGGCGCCACTGCGAAGTTGCCCATCAGATAGGCTGCTGCCTCACCATTGACCATGAAGGGCAGGGCTTCCTGCCAGCTATACGTCTGGTGATTGTCGATGAAGGCGCCCATGTCGATCAACTGTTTCCAGTTGGCGAAAGTCTGTTTTACCCGGTCATCTTCCCAGCTGACTTCGCCGTTGGCGAGTTGCTGGTGGAAGTCGAAACCATTGGTCCGCATGTTCAGATAATCAAACCAGCCACCGGCGGTCCAAAGGAACTTGGTGCCAATAGTATAGCAGGCCCGTCCGGAATCGACGATTTTCTGGCAGTTGGACAGTTCTTCTTCCCAAGTGGTCGGCTCGCTCAAACCCAGTTCATCAAAGATATCTTTGCGATAGTAGACACCCCACTGATAGTAGGTATAGGGCACGCCCCATTGCTTGCCGTCGATTGTCAAAGCGCCCTTGGTCGAAGCGAGGTTGTCGGCGATTTCGGGCTCGGCCCACAAATCTGAAACATCCTCGAACAGACCCGCCTCGACATATGGTTTCATACGGTTGGCCGCGTACCACGTGGCCACATCCGGTGTGTCAGCTGTCAGGAAATTTCGAATCTGCGTCTTGTACGCCTCGCGGTCGATAACGGTTGTTTCGATTTCCAACCCCGGATGCTGTGCCCCAAAACGCTCGATCATCGCCTCCATCGTCGCGCGTGGCGCCGGGTTCGATGTGTCCAGAAAAATCCGCAGATCTCCGGTGAGTTCCGCAGCAGCTGGCGCCGCCATCGCGACACCAAGCGCCAGCGCAGCCGTCGTGCGCTTGAAAGTTGAATACATGGTTTCCTCCCTGTTGGTCTCCTGCAAAGTTCCAAATAATGAAACCTTGTTTTATATATTGAAAACTACACATCGACTCGGTTACTGTTGTCAAGACCCTCGTGAGGATGGCGAGGGATAATCGGAGGAGAATGATGGCCCGTGTCAGGTGACGGAACTATAGGCAAAGCATGTGATGTGCTGGATCATGTAGCGTCGTTCGAGCGCCCAGTTCGATTCGCTGAACTTTTGGAAAACAGCGATTTTCCAAAGGCGACCCTGTACCGATTTCTGCAATCCCTGACCAACCAGGGAATGCTGTCTTATGACCGCGACAGGCAGACCTATGCGCCCGGGATGCGGTTGGTTCGGTTGGCCCATGCGGCATGGACGCAAAGCTCATTGGCCCCGATAGCGCGGCCTTTTCTGGATGCCCTCAGCCAAGAAACCGGTGAAACCGTGCACCTGGCGCAACTTGATTCCAGTCAGGTTCTTTACGTCGACAAACGCAACGCCGCACAACCGATCGAGATGTACTCTCAGGCTGGAAAAGTTGGCCCGGCCTACTGCACGGGGGTCGGCAAGGCGATGCTGGCCTTCTTGGACGAAGATGCGCTGAACAGGGCGGTGTCGCAGCAAAGCTATCACCGCTTCACCGACAAAACTCTGACATCCGAAAAGATGTTGCGGGCTGATCTTGACAGAATTCGCAGCCGGGGATTTGCCGTCGATGATGAAGAGCACGAGCTTGGCATCATTTGCATCGCCTGCCCAGTTCTGACGTCGAACGGGCGGATGCTTGGGGCGATTTCGATAACCGGGTCCACCGAACGAATGGATTTCGATCAACTCGAAGCCTGGGTGCCGCGCCTGCGGCGTGTGGCTGAACAAATCGGAACCGAGGCACAAGCCTGGCGGTTTCCCGAAACAGGCCCAGGTTCGAAAAACGACAGGATGCTAATGACATGACAGGTGTAACTCTGAATCGGGCAATCAAACGGTACGGTCAGACACAGGTCATTCATGGGATCGACCTGCAAATCGAAGATGGCGAGTTCTGCGTTTTTGTTGGGCCTTCAGGGTGCGGAAAATCCACGTTGTTGCGGATGATTGCCGGGCTGGAAGAAACCTCGGAAGGTGAGATTCACATCGGATCTCGCGAGGTGACACATATGGACCCGGCCAAGCGCGGCGTGGCCATGGTGTTCCAGACCTATGCGCTCTACCCGCATATGTCAGTGGCCGAAAATATGGGATTTGGCCTGCGCATGAACGGTGTCCCAAAAGCCGAGATCGACCAGAAGGTGCAGGAGGCTTCGAGCATTCTGAAGCTTGATCCCTATCTCAAGCGCAAACCCAAGGCCCTGTCGGGCGGGCAACGGCAAAGGGTTGCAATCGGGCGGGCGATTGTACGCGGGCCCGAGGTTTTTCTGTTCGACGAACCCCTGTCCAACCTGGACGCCGAATTGCGTGTCGAGATGCGCGTCGAAATCGCGCGTCTGCATCAGGAAATCGGCGCAACCATGATCTATGTGACCCATGATCAGGTTGAAGCCATGACGATGGCTGACAAGATTGTCGTACTGCGCGATGGCCGGATTGAACAGGTCGGCGCCCCGATGGATCTGTACCGTGACCCCGACAACCGGTTTGTTGCAGGTTTCATCGGTTCGCCTGCGATGAACTTTCTCGATTGCGATTATGCCGACGGCCATGTCACCCATCCCGCTTTGGGCCAGCCATTGCCGATCTCGGCAACTGTTCCTGCAGGAACGGACAAGGTGACGTTGGGGATGCGCCCCGAACATATCCACATCGACCGGTCTGCGGACACCTGCACAGTGGATCTGACCGAAGCGCTTGGGGGTGTTTCCTACTCCTATCTGCTGACGCCAAATGGTGACAAACTGATTGTGGAAGAGCGGGATGACCAGCGCAGCAAAACCGGCGACCGGATTGGCATATCAATTCAACCCGACCGTGCCATGGTATTTGATCCCGTGACAGGACAAAGGTTTCGATAATCCTTGGCCGCAACCCGAAGAACTTCGCGGGACCAGCCGTGCAGCATCATGGAAAACATGTGGCGTGACCTGAAGGGAAACGCCAAAGACAGGCGGGCGAAACGTTGAGCTGATGACATCAAAGGCCATCCACGCCCAGCCCGTGGCAAAACGCGCGGGCACAGATGATTGATTCCCAGCCCAACGTGATTTAAGGGAGGCCCTGTCAAATCAGAGTCACCCAGGGGCGGTATCATGATCGCGCCCCTCCCGCGCCACGCATATGTGGCTTCAACTCTTGGATCGCACGCCCCGAAAGGCTTAAAAAGGTAAAAGAATATGGCAGATAAATCGAACTTCGACATATTGTATACCATTGTAGACGAAGCGCCCGAACTGGCCAGCGCCTCGTTCCTGCCCATCATTCGCAAGTTCGCTTCGGCTGCTGGCGTCAGCGTGGGCACCAAGGACATTTCACTGGCCGGGCGCATTCTGGCAGCCTTCCCCGAGAACCTGACGGATGAGCAGCGTGTCTCGGACGATCTGGCCGCATTGGGTGAACTGGTAAAGACCCCGGATGCTAATGTGATCAAGCTGCCGAACATATCGGCCTCGGTTCCGCAATTGGTGGCCGCCATAGAAGAGTTGCAATCGCAAGGTTATGATATCCCTGCATACCCGGAAGAACCCTCGACCGACGAAGAAAAGGCGATCCGCGCGCGTTATGATGCCATAAAGGGTTCGGCCGTGAACCCGGTTCTGCGAGAAGGTAACAGTGACCGCCGCGCAGCCCGGGCAGTCAAAAACTATGCCCGGAAAAACCCGCATTCCATGGGTGAATGGGCCTCGGACAGCAAAACCAAAGTCTCGTCCATGTCTGGCAACGATTTCTACGCCAATGAGAAATCGGCGACCATCCCCGCTGCCCAGGCGGGTGATGCAAGGATCGAGTTTGTCGATAAAGACGGCAGTGTGACTGTTCTGAAGGATGCGTGGCCGTTGGAGGAAGGCACGGTGACTGATGCGACTTTCATGTCGGTCAAAGCTCTGTCGTCGTTCCTGGCAGAGGCCATCGAGGACACCAAGAAAGACGGCACAATGTTCTCGCTGCACCTGAAAGCCACGATGATGAAGGTCTCTGACCCGATCATTTTTGGCTATGCGGTCAAGGCCTGGCTGGCGCCAGTTTTTGAAAAATTCGGTGCGGAACTGGATGCGCTGGGTGTGAATCCGAACTCGGGTCTTGGCGACTTGCTTGAGCGGGTTCAAGACAATGCCGAGATCGTCGCCGCAATAAATGCGATCAAGGCTGATCGTCCATCCATGTACATGGTGGATAGCGACAAGGGCATCACCAACCTGCACGTGCCTTCCGACGTGATCATTGATGCTTCGATGCCAGCGGTGATCCGCGCGGGCGGCAAGGGTTGGGATGAAACCGGTGCCAAGGGCGATACCAATTGCGTCATCCCCGACCGGTGCTATGCAACTGTTTATGATGAAAGCATCAAGTTCTTCAAAGCCAATGGTGCATTGAATCCGGCCACTGCCGGTGCGGTCGCAAACGTTGGCCTTATGGCGCAGAAGGCCGAGGAGTACGGCAGCCACCCGACCACCTTCGAGGCACCCGCCGACGGCACGATCCGCATCGTTCTGGCCAATGGCGAGACCCTGCATTCGCACGAGGTCGAAAAGGGCGACATCTGGCGGGCCTGCACCGTCAAGAAGGCGCCGATCGAGAACTGGATCCAGTTGGCGATGGACCGTCAGCGCCTGACCGGATCCGAGGCGATCTTCTGGCTGGACGCGAACCGCGCGCATGACGCCGAGCTGATCAAATACGTTCAACCGGCGCTCGAGGCTGCGGGCGTGGCCGACAAGTTCCAGATCATGGCCCCGCGCGAGGCAACCCGTCAGACGCTGGAAACTATCACCGCCGGAAAGGACAGCATCGCCATCACCGGCAACGTGCTGCGTGACTATCTGACCGACCTGTTCCCGATCCTCGAACTGGGCACCTCGGCCAAGATGCTGTCGATCGTCAAGCTGATGAATGGTGGTGGCCTGTTCGAAACCGGGGCAGGGGGCTCGGCGCCGAAACACGTGCAGCAACTGGTCGAGGAAAACCATCTGCGCTGGGATTCGATGGGTGAATTCTGCGCGCTTGGGGAATCCCTGAACTTCCTGGCCGACGCCAAAGGAAACGCGAAGGCAGGTGTTCTTGGCGCTGCGGCAGAGGCGGCAACTCAGGGCATTCTGGACAACAACCGGTCGCCAAGTCGAAAAGTTGGCGAACCGGACAATCGCGACAGCCACTACTGGTTCGCGCGCTATTGGGCCGAAGCCTTGGCTGCCCAATCTGACGATGCCGATCTGGCAGCTGAAATGGCACCACTTGCAAAAGCGCTGGCAGACAAAGAAGAGCAGATCTTGTCGGAACTGGCCGCAGTCCAAGGACCGTCGGTGGATTTGGGCGGATACTATCACACTGACCCGGTCAAAACCGCCGCTGTGATGCGCCCCAGCGCTACGCTGAACGCAATCATCGGCTGATTGCCGTCGAACAGGCGGGCGAGTTTCGTCCGACATCAAGACACGAAGGGACCGCCTTTGCGCGGTCCTTTTCATGGAACGCGGGATTGCCAAAAGACCCGCCCCGAACCTTGCGCCTGACGATCTGTTGCTTGCTGTTGCTGCGCCGTTAAAACCTACCTTGTCAGGTTCTATGAACGGCTTGCGCAAAGTGTGCCCGGGAAGCATCTGCGCATCACTTTGGATTTCAGCGCTTGGCCGTCCGCTCGCCAGGCGCAAATTTCGATCGCTTTCCCGAAACTGCGAACAGGGCGGTCAGCAAGGATCGAAAGATCCTGATTTTTGGAAAAAATTTAAGATTTACGGGATTCCCCCAATAGCGCCGATTTTCAGTCCGCGTTAGGTATTTGGGGACAAAGAATTTCACTGGTGAGGCCTTAGGGCTATATCACTCACTCAGAAAAATGGCCAGCATTTGGGGTGCTGGCCATTTGCGTATCTGGTTCGCCAAATCCTTGAATAATCCAGCGTGTTCAGGCGCTTACGCGCGAACAGGCCGCCCTTTTGCCCGGCAGGAAACTGGGGGATGGTTTTGATCAGCCAAATCGACGGGTTTGAGCCTCGACAAGCGATGGCTTTATTTGGTCAACGCCTGACGCCGCGACACCTTTGTGCTGCAAATATGACAGACGACGTGCTTCCCTCCGGGCAAGAGCCAGAGATTCCAGAATCAAGGCACAGACGATGGACAGCATTGTCGCAACAAAACCGGATACTGCGACGACGACAGACGGGATTCTATCGACAAGCCCTGTTTCCAAAAATTCCCGGAATACGGATACAAACACAAAGAGCGAAGGTAAAAACATCAACACGGCCAATGACAGGAAAAACGCAACGGGCTTTTCATCCTTGATCAACAAGCCGATCATTTTGAGAATCCGCCACCCGTCAGAAAACGTCGCCAGCTTGGAGTTCGAATCTGGCAGGCGTGACGAGTATCTTGTTTGAACCTCACCGATTGGCATGCGCATCTGCATCGCATGAACTGTGAGCTCTGTTTCAATCTCGAACCCGTTTGATACCGCGGGGAAGCTTTTGACAAAGCGTCTGCTGAAAACGCGGTAACCCGAAAGCAGGTCGTTGATTTTGCTGTTGAAGAAGAATTTCACAAGCCAACTGAACAACGCGTTGCCAAATTTGTGGCCGCGTCGATAGGCTTCGGTTTCTTCATTCACACGGGCGCCGTTGACCATATCCAGATTCTGCGAAACGAGCAGGTCAATCAATTCCGGCGCCGCTGCGCTATCATAGGTCGCATCCCCGTCAGCCATAACGTAGACATCCGCATCAACGTCGGCAAACATTCGACGGACCACGTTGCCTTTGCCCTGGTATGTTTCGGAATAGACTAGGGCGCCTGCCTCAAGCGCGACCTTGACGGAGTCGTCGGTGGAATTGTTGTCATATACGTAAATCGTTGCGTCGGGCAGGGCCGCACGGAATTGCCGAACGGTTTCACCTATGGCAACGGCCTCGTTGTAGCAGGGCAAGATCACTGCAACGTCCAAATCCGATCTGGTCGCGGACGACGGTGAGTTATTCTGAATATTGAAGGCGCCCTGTATCATATGCAAATCACGCTCTTTCATTGGCATCAATTGAATGATGATCGTGCTTGGGGTTAGAAGGTGCTGCGCATTTGAGGCTGTTATGAAGCAGATAAGAGGCCAAAATTTGTCATTCTGAAAAACCTCGTGTTTAACGCTGACAAAAAAGGGGCCGATTGAAGAACCGGCCCCAAAGTTTCAGCTGAACCGAGGGATCAGTTCGACGCTGCCATCAGTTTTTCGTTGTGCTCGCGCAGCGTGTCGGAGACGATCGCATACCATTCCCCGGTTTCGCGCATCTCGTTCAGGCCTTTGTTCAACATCGCCAGGTATTGCTTGCCGAACGGATTGCTGCGGTGGCTGATAAAGCGCAGCGAGGAAAGCGAGGTCACGTACGGGTTCTCAACCAGGTCGTTCTGGTTCAGTCCCATTTCAACCATTGTGTCCGAAAACAGCTGAACTTCAAAAGTTGCAACATCTGCGGTGCCGGTAAGGACCGCGTCCAGGCATTCACGTGCGGTGATCGGCTGCATCAGCGTAATGGTTTCACCATTGTGCAGACCTTCCTGTTCCAGATCATGGATGAACCAGCCATCCATACGGCAGATGGTGGCGCCCTTCAGTTCTTCAAAGGTTGTCGCATTCGCATATTGGCTTTCCGGAATGGTGTAGAACCCGACGACAATGTCGTAGACCGGAACAGATGAATCGAACTGTGTGCAGCGCACCTCGGTTTCCCAGGACCATTCGTAAGTGCGGTTGGTGCAATCCGGCATGTTCCACGCCATGGACACGTCAAAGGCGCCAAGAGGCAGAAGGGTTTCCAGGTGCGAGTTCCAGTCATCCACGAAGCTTACGGAATAGTCGCGCGCGTTGCCGCCGCGCTGCAAAGCCGTGGTGCCCAGACGGGTGATTGCTCCGCCACCGTTCAGCGATTCATCTGCGAAAGGTGCCCAGCCATTGCCGGTCACCAGCTTGATCGGCGGCTGGTAGACGCTCGAACGTTTGACGCTGGCTGCACGTTGTTCTTCAGCTGCGATGATTTCCTGCGCGCTCTGACCATTGGGCAGGCTGCCGTCTTCACAGGGAAGGGCCAGAACCAGACCTGGCTCCAGAGCGTTGGGGTTGGTGATTTCGTTCCGGTTCGCGTTGAAGATCGGCTGATAGTTCGACGTACCGTAAGCTGCGATTGCAATGGTCGCCATGGTGTCGCCGTCTTGGACGGTATAGTTGGTACAAGCTTCCTGCGCCGCAGCAGCGCCCGCACTCAGCGCGGTGATAGCGGTTGCTGAAAGCGCTACCTTCTTTATCTTCTCGTTAAACATGTCCACTTCCTCCAGACTTTAGTTTGTCAGGCCAGATCGGGGCCTTATCCATTTTCCATTTGATGACGCAGGGCGGTTGACACGATGTCGCGCCATTCGCCTGATTGCTGCATGATTGCCAGACCCTGATTCAGCGTCTCAAGGATCGCTTCCCCATCAGGATTATCTTTGTGGGTCATGACGTTAAGCGACTTGATGGCCGCAAGGTTGGGGTTTTCGATAATCCGGTGCTTGTACCCAAGCCGTTCAATTGCCTCGGCTGCCAGATGTGCTTCGATGGCGACGATATCTGCGGTGCCTTCCATCAGAGCGTGAAAGCAATCATCCGGTGACGTTGGGCGCAAAAGTTTGATGACCGGTTCGTACAGGCTTACCGCGTCCATGTGAGACAGGGACCAACCCTCCGGCCGGCAGATCGTTGCACCGGCAAAGTCGGCATAGGTCAATGTCTCCTCATAGCCGGAACCTTCCCGGGCGAAGAACGTATCCACAACCTCGTAGAACGGGTTTGAGAAATTGTAGGTCTCGCACCGGTTGCGATCATCTTCCGACAGCGCAACGGCCTCTTCGCAATTGGGGCGCGACCAGGGGAAGGTGGCGTCAAATGCAAGCGTCGGCATCAAGAGGTCCAGATGGGATGACCAGTCATTGACGAACTGAATCTTGTAGGCCTGTTCGGGAGCGGCACGAAACATCGCTGTCTCAACCAGATGGGTATAGAGCCCCCGATTGGGCAGAGATTCATCGGTGAACGGAGCGTAGTTCCCACCGGTGATCAACAGCAATTGACGATCCCGAATCTCGGGCCGTTCACCCGTTCCGGCATTCCGGATCAAAGCGGCAGCTTCGGCGCGGGCGGCTTCGATCTCTTCTTTGGCAGCAGCCCGTGCTGCAACGACCGCCTCTTCACTTGCTTTCTTTGCCTCGGCTTCCGCTGCGGCAACACGTGCTTCTGCTTCGGCCACAGCTTTTTCAGCGCGTTCTTCTGCGGCTTTTACCAGTTCAGCCGCCATTTCCGCAGCCAGCCGCTCTGCCTCGGTATCAGCCAGCACCGGAGCGCGCCCGACATCTTCCAGACAGGGCAGCTCCAGAACGTCGCCGACGCGGATAATATTGGGGTTGGAACCGATAACATCCCGGTTCGCGTCGAAAATGATGCGAAAGTCTTCCGTCGCATACACTTCGATTGCCAATTCCCGTAAGCTATCGCCGCGTTGAATTTCATAACTTGAACACGCCTCTTGCGCGGATGCTGCACCCGTGGCGGCAGCAAGGGCAAGGCTTGATATAAGTAAGTGCTTTTTCATGGGTCCTGTTGCTTTGCCTGTTTAGGTTCTTGTAAGTTTCGCCACTGCGATAGAAAGATTGTCCTGATCCGGGTCACCCCTGGCCTGCACGGCCCTCAGCAATGCTTCGGCAATGTCTTGTGCCAGCCCCTGTTGATGATCCCGCAGAATGGCCTGAATTTCGGTGTCGCTGATATACTGCAACCCATCACTCCCAAGGATCAGGACATCGGCGGGCGACACGATCAATGGATCTTCCGGGCAATCCACTTTGGGAATGGCCCCGCCCGTAACCACGGACGTCAATTGATTGCGGTCCATTTCCCGGGCCACCGCTTCGGTGATCTCGCCAGAAGCCACTTTCGACGCAATCACGGGTGCCATCGAGTGGTCTTCGTTGACCTGCGTCAACGCTCCATCTCGAAACAGGTAAAGAGGGCTGTCGCCGATCGAAATCCAGAACACACGCCGCCCCAGAAGAAGGACACCCAACATGGTCGATCCCATGTTGAACCCTTGGCCCCGGGCCTCGGTGTAGTTGGCGATCGCGGCATTGGCTTGCATGGCGGCCAACGGAAGCGCATCTATCGCGGATCCTTCGTTCAGTGTTTCTGCCTCAAGTTCTGGGTCCAGCGCGTCGCGCCATGCGGCCACAATCATTTCTGAAGCTATTTCACCCGCCTCATGGCCACCCATACCGTCCGCAATCACAACATAACCCGCGTCCGACGCGTCAAACATGCGGGCCGCAATCGCGTCTTCCTGCGTTTCCCGCTGACCCTGGTTCAGGATCAGCGCAACATCATATGCCGGAGTTGCCAGCATCAATCAGGAATCCCGCCAATCAAAGCCGTCGTCACAGAAGGCCATGAACCGGATCGAGGTTTCGCTGATGCGGATCAGGTCTCCGCTGGACAGGGCCACGGTACTGAGAACAGGTTTGCCATTTAGACGTACAAGATTGGCCTTGCCGCCATGGCCCAAGTAACACTTCCGGTCTTCGGGGTCATAGGCGATGACTGCATGGTTCGAGCGCGAAATGCCGGTATCGCCAAAATCCAACTGAATGGCCTGGTCATCGTTGCGTCCGATTTGCATCAGGCCTTCGGTGAGCGTAATGCTTGAACCTCGTCCCGGACCGGCTGTTACTACCAGCCAGCCCACCGGGAATGTCTCTTGCGCCGCTTCTGCTTTCGCTACGGGTTCGGAGGATTCGATCAAGTCCTGAACATGCGTATCGGCGCGCTCAAATCCCAGAAATGTCGTCTTGACCCGTGAACGGCGATCCTCGACCGGGGCGGGGGCTGGTGCAACCTGCTCAATCACCGGCTCAGGGGTCTCTTCGACCTGCTTCGTTTCTAGGGCCGGAGCTTCGGCAACCTCAACCTCGCCGACTTCTGGCTCGGTAGGTTCGGACACGACCTCGGCCGTTGCTTCCTCTGGCGAAGTCTCGGCGGGTGTTTCCGTCACATGCAGGGTGACAACCTGCTCGACCTCAACCAGTTCTTCGACATGCTCTTCCACCAGAACGTTTTTCGGAGCGTCGTCCTCTTCCAAGTTGTCTTCTTCCGAACTGTCTTCGGCGAAGATCGACTCCTCGGCTTCGGTCACTGCCTCCGGCTCGGCCTCGTCGAACTCGGGCATCTTTTCTTCGGGGATCAGTTCATCCGTTTCCTCATAGGATTCGGATGTCATGTTTCCACCGGCCAGGGCGGCGCGCAAAGCGTTGAAATCCGCAATGGGTTCCTGCTTTTCTTCTTCGCTTGCGGCGCCGTCTACTGCGGCCGGTTTCTCGGCAACGTCTTCTTCTTTGGATTTGCCGGCACCTTCGAGAAGCCGGCTCAGAGGGCTTTTGTATTTGAACATGGTGTCGACACCTTCAAGTTAGTGACGCAGATAAGCCGCGTCGTAAGCTGCTACTGTTCCCTGCACGTCAGCGCAGAGCCACTCAATGGATACCCATGGGAACTGGTACATTCTGCGGCGGGCCGGTTCCCGCCAGGGTGGCAAACCTTGATACCACCCTCAGCAAACACACACTGGCAGATCACTTTTGAACCGGTCAGATTACTCCTGTGCAAGCTGCATGATTGCGGCCGTCTCGGCCCCATTGCGCAACACTGTCAGATTTGCCTCAGGCTGCTCGCTTGAAACGAGTGCGGCCAGCATCTCATCAAGGCTTTCCGAGCCGTCAAATGTGATGCCGGAATGGCTTTCATTCAGCAGGACATCGTCTTTTTGCAGGCTTCCTGCCGCGTCAGCCGGAACTGCGTTCACCGTGGTTTGCCATCCGCTATTGCCTTCGGCGCTAACGGTAAAGGTGTAACCATTTTCCAAACCAACGGATCGTATGGCGGGAAGGGCCAACAGACCATTTTGCGCCCGGGTCTGACCCAGCGGGCGATAGCGGGCAGCAACCCTTGTGTACCCATCGGCGTCAACCTTCAGGTTATCCAGAACCTGCGCCGCAAAAGGAACATCCTGACGGACTGGGCTGCCATTCAGGGTATAGATGACAGCGCCACGCTGTACCCAATCGCCGATCACGCTCATGTCCTGATTGGCGTCCACCCCCGTAACTGCAATGGTGGCTCCGGTCGAGCCGCGGCGGCGGGATGTCTGGAAGGGGATATCGACATCCCAATGCGCAAACGCCACCTGCTGTTCCGCCGGAACACCGGCGTTGGCAATTGCATCAGTTGCAGGTGTCTCGATCTCAGACACTGCTGCAATATCAGTCGCTTCTTCCGACTGTGCCGGAACTTCGGAACGTTCAGTGTCTGCGGAGGCTGTTTCTGTGGCAGCTGGCTCCGCAGGTACTGGTTGTGCCTGCTCGACAGGCTCTTCCGGCTTGGGTTCGGGTGCGATGGCCACTTCGGGTTCTGGATCGGTGGCCTCTGTGACAGAAGGATCTGTGACGGGCGCCTCTGTCTCGGCGGATTGTATGTCTGCCGCGGGCTGCGCGACCGGTGTTTCTGCCTGGTCTTCCGTCTTGTCGCCGGACATCACAAAGAAACCACCCGCGGCCAACGCAACTGCAACAACAGCCGCGCCTGCAATCAGCTTGCCGCTGCCGCCGGACCCGCTCTGAACCACTGTATCGACAGCGACCGGGGTTTCCTCTTTCTTAGAGATTTTGGTAAGATCGACATCTTTTTTGTCTTCGTTGCCAAGAACGATGTCCGAGTTTCCGGCCAGCAGGGCCGTAACTACGGCTTCGGCGTTCTCGCTTTCGGCCTTGATCCGGGCCTTTTCTTCCTCTTTATCTTTGCGATCCATTCCGACAATCACGGACACGGGCCGATAGGCGAATGTGTCGAACATGACGCCGGGGCCGCGGAACATGCGCAACCAATCCAATGCAGATTGAAGACGATCCGTGGCGTGAACTTCCATCGCCTTGTCAATCGCCTCGAGGAACCCGTCTGGGTATCCTTCGAAACGACCGGTCAATGGCGTGTAGGGGTCATCCTGCCCGTTGTTGAACGCGTTCAGGCGGCTCTGGCCGTCGATGGGGCGTTCACCGCTGATTGCGTGATAAAGCGTGGCGGCCAGAACATATAGGTCGCTGCTGGGCCCTTGATCCGCGCCCCGCACATAGAATTCGTGCGGAGAGTATCCATCCTTGATGACGCGCAGGGTCAGCAATGCTGCCGATTTGTTCGCCGCTTGCTCGCGTGCGGCGCCAAAATCGATCAGGACGGGGTCTCCGTTCTCATCAATCAGAATGTTGTCTGGCGAAATGTCCCGATGCAACATGCCGCTCTGGTGAATGAAAGAAACCGCGGACAACATTTTTTCGGTGACCTGAACGATGAAATCAGGGCCGCCGTCATTTTCCGGGTTTTCCACGTAATCCAGCAGGTCGCACCCACGGATGAGGTCCATTGCGATATATGCGGTGTCATTGTCTTCGAACACCTGATGCACATCTACGATATTGGGATGTACCAGACGCGCATGATTGCGTGCCTCCTGAATAAAGAGGTCAATGATCGAGCGCAGGTCGTCCTTGAAGGACGGGTCGTTTGGTTCGACCAGATCACCGTTGCGGCGGCACAGCGCTCCGGGGAAGCACTCTTTGATCACGACGTCGCGCTCCAGGCTGTCGCGCGCCAGGTAAGTGATCCCAAACCCGCCGTTGCTGAGATAGCGGAGGATTTCATACTGCCCGCGCAACAGCTTTGCGCCTGGCTGCAATCCTTCAATTTTCGGTTCGTCGTGCGTCGCGCCGACAGCCTGGTTGTGGCTCATTTCAATCCGCCCGTTCTATTCATTTTGCGGCTTAGAAAAACCGGGCCGACAGCCCACGAACTCACAACCAAAAACAACCGCAGGACACTTGAGAACGGTTAGACGTTTCAAATTTGACTTTATTGGGGCCGCCTGATGGCTTCACTATGGATCGTTTTTCGCATGATGGCATATGTTGTGCCTAATGGTATATTCGGATCTATATATTGACAATGAGTATGGGCTGATTGAAAACTTAAACCCGAAATCAAGCGTGTTGGTCCACGAATTCGAAACAATAAAGGGCCGATTCCTCGGCCCTTCGAATCGCTGCAATGCAGCTCAATCTTGACGGGAAAGCGTCAGGTTCCGGTTTTCGGTTGCGCCGCTGCGACCGTGCTGCCAGCCCAGGCAAGGTTGTCGCCCAGCTGCGCCAGAATGCTGATTGCGTCCTTCAATGGTGCGTCCCCGCTTTCGAATTGCAGCAACAAAAGCAAATCTGTCGCCTTTTCAAATTCTGCGGGAATCCAATCAGCTTCGGGGTCGATTTCGCCACCTTGTTCCAGCCGTTCCGCAAAATCTTCGACGATCTCCTGACAGCTGCTCAGAAACGCGGCCGGTTCGATGTCAGAGGTTTCACGTAGATCTTCATAGATGCTTGCTATTGCGGCCAGCCAGTCCTCGAGAATGGGGTTGTTCAACGGGGGCAGGGCAGACCCAAGCGTTGACTGCATCGATGTGGTGTCATTCGAAACAGGCTCTGGCTCTGCGCCCTTCAGCGCCTCAAGATAGGGCAGGAAGTCCTGCTGCAAATCTTTCCGCGCAGCCTCGAGATCGCCACGGCGCCGGTCGGATGCCGCTTCCAGCACGTGTTCCGCAAGGTTCTGCCCGCCGCAGGTTTCCCAAAGCGCAAAGTCGGGCTCGGGCTCTTGCGCCATGGCACGCACGGCGACCGGCGTACCAATTGGGACAACGGCGCGGAACATTCCTTCTTTTTCTTTGTTCAGGCGCGCAAGGACGCGGTCCAGGGCACCCTGCACAGGTGGCAGATCGGCATGTGTTACGGCAAGCAGGCTGTTGGCCCTCAGTTCGGGGGGTACCTGAGACCACAAGTGGCGCTCGGTCTCGCGCCAGGCATTGGTTCCATTTGTGCACCAGATGGCACAATCGACGAATTTCAGCAGATCCAAAGTCGGCTTGTAGGTATCATCCAGAGCACCCGAGCCCGGAAGATCAAACAGTGATATTTCCTTGAGAGCCGGTGTATTGATGCCGACCGATATGAAATCGGGCTGTTCCTCGGCCGCTTTTTCCAGCACTATGCCGGAATAGGTCTTTGGTTCTCTGTTCCACCAACCGACAGTCGTTTCGGGCGCATCCGCGTAGGCGACGATCACCAGCGGCAATTTCAGATGCTGCGGGCCGGTTGGCAGAATGTCCGCGCCAGCCAGCATGTTCGCCAGACTTGACTTGCCTGCGCCGAATTCCCCGGCGAAACCGATATTGACCGCGTTTGACAGACGTTCAGCGTGGGACAGAGCCCGCGCACGCATATCCTCCAACGCCTCGTCAGGCGTCAGGTTTTCAGTTGCGGTCAGGAAGCGCTCCAATTGGCGTACTTCCTTTTCAGTTCCGGGAAATTCAATCATTCCGCAGCCTCTGCTTGTCTTTCATCCGCATCGGGTGTTCCAAAAACCGTCTCCAGCTCAGCTGCAATGCGACGCGCTTTGTCGAATGCACCTTGCGCTTCCGCCTGGGCGTTCAGCTCTCCTGAGTTGGAACGGTGTTCGAGATGACCGGCCAGAAGGGCCATATAGTGGTCCAGAACCGTATTCAGCCGTTCCAACAGATCGTCGCGGGTCGTGTCGATCAGGTCATCCCCGATCAGCTCGAATTCCTGCACGATCAGCCGTTCTGCACGCGCCACAACGCTGTTGCGCGAGATCAGACGCGACAGCCAGTTTACACGCAATTCAACGGTAATGCCACGGGTCAGGGCGGTGGTGTCAGGCCGGAACCAACGTACAGCACTGGTGTTCATGCGATTGTCGACCGGTTCTTGCCATCCCGGCAATGCCCGCAAGGCGGCATTGCAATGCATGTCGATCGCGTAAAGCTCGCTGAGCATGCGCTGCCGAACAACTTGCGACGCCCCTTGTACCAGTTCACGCATACGCTCGCGCAATGGCGTAAAATTGAGCTCGGTCTCTCCGCCTTTTGCCAGCAAAGGCGACTGGCCGTCCGGCCCGCGCACAACGATAGCCACCGATTCCGAGACAGTGTCATCCATGACCCCGCGCAGATTCGACAGGACATCATCCATGTCACGCGTGATCTCCTGCGTTTTTTCAGCAATCAGCTTGCGTAGGTCGCCAAGTGTCTTGTCGCTTTCATCGGCATTTCGAACATCCGAGCCGTCTTCATCTTGCAGCGCCCGCAAACGAACCTGAGAGCGCTCAAGCTCCCCGCGTGCGAAGCTGTCGAGATGTTGCCAGGCCATCCGCAACTGTTCGTTGATCGGTCCGTCCGTCAAAGCCTGAGTGACATGACGACGCAGATCGGGCAGGCCCGACGCGATCATTGCGGCAAAGCGCAGAACCGCTTCGCGGCTGATCGGTCCCGGGCCTTGTTTGATCTCGGCCACACCGTTGAGGTATTGCTGCATCTGTTCCGGGTGAGCGCGCAGCCATGCCAGAACGTGGTCGTGGTTCACTCCGGTTTCATCGCCGGTCAGAGCATAATGCGCCCATTGCGCACTGCCCATCAGGACATCGATGTTCGAGTTGCCGAGCGCCTTTTCCAACCCGTCCAGTACATCCAGACGAACCTTGGCCGCGTCTTCGGCGCCGCCGCCCAATTCGTCCACACGGTTGATGAAGACGACGATCTGCCCAAGTTCCAGCGCTTGCATCAACCGGAACAATTTCAGATCCGCGCGCGACAATGCCTGATGCGCGGACAGAACCACCACAAAGAAATCGGATTCCTTCAGATACTGTCGTGAAATTTCTTCGCGGATCAGCAGGGGGTCATTCACGCCGGGCGTGTCGGTGACCGTCAGCGGAAACGGAAAATGGCCCAGGTCAAAATAGACCTCGGCCTTGCGGGTGATGTCGCTGTAAAGCCCGCGATCACTGCCCGGATCCAAAGCCCCGTCTTCGGACGGATCATCCCCGGCACAGACATATCTGGCGAGGTCATCTGACGTCAGTTCGTCCAGATCGTGCTGTTGCCCCAGCAGTTGTTCATAGCTGTCACCCAGACGTCGACGCGCCCGGACCTTCATGGCCTCGACCTGTTCTTCGATCATCTCGCGCTTATAGCTGTCCTCGTCATCGGGAAACATGTTGCGCAGTTCTTCACCTTCGGCGATCAGCGATTGCCATTGGTAATTGTCGAAGAAATGGAATTCGGCACCTTGGGTCCTGCCGGACGGGTGCCCGAAATGCATATCGGTGATAACAGTTGTCCAGGGGTTTACATCCGAAGGCAAATACTCGGCCTGACCGGTGAAGCCGTTGATCAGACGCGATTTTCCAGCCTTGATTTGCCCGACAAACGCAATTGACGGTTTCAGATTGCTAAGATCACCAATGATGCGCGAAATGAACTGGCGCGTTTCATCATTGGTTGCCCCGTTCATTTCTTCTGCTATGCGAATAAGTTCGCGGCGATTTGTTTCACTCATTACTCATTACCCTGGTTACAATAAAAAACAGATTGAAGTAGTCGAAAATTTGAATTCAACGGAGGCAATCATTTTTCGTCCTCCTGCAAAGAGGTCCACAGGTTGACGACCGCCCCCAGTTTGCGGGCTTCGTGGATGGCGACCGCGATCTGACCACCGTCACTCAAAACGGCCAGACCGGCCCCTTTCCCGCCCGATGGCCGCATGACAATCAACTGCGGGTCTTCACTCTCTTGCTGAGAGTCACCATCCCAGCCGGCAAGATCAGCCACAAAACGGGCCAGCGTGTCCTGGTCGGGATGCATCGGCTCAGATGGCTTGCAAACGCCTTCCAAAAGGGGTGCGGCTTCGTCCGAACTGTCCACAAACACACGACCCGAAGCGAAGCGGCTCGACGCTTCAAAAAAACGTTGGGCAAGTGTTTCCGCTGCATCGGGTGTTGCCTCGGCGGGCAGAGAGTCATCAACAGGTTTCTCAGCACTCGGGACGACGGAAACAATTGGCTCGGACGGAAGCTCGATGGCGGCGCAGGCTTTCTCGATTTCGCTGAAGGTGATACCTACCTCATCCACTTCAAGCGCTGTGTCCGGTCTGCCCGACGTCAACTCAAGCGGAGCAGGCGATGCGGAGATCTCCGACACCAATCCAGCCAGCTTATTAATCAATTCGGCGCGTGATTCCGTTTCAAAGTCCGGAATCTCACCTGCCGGTACCTTGAAAACATCGGTGATCCGGGAGCTGTTCACCTCGATTGCCAGACAATCCCCGTTTGTGGCAGTAAATTCCAACCGGCGCGGCAATACTGTGCCACGGATTGCCCGCAATACCGCTGAACGGCGCGCGGTCGCTGTTTCTCCTGCGATCCTCACGGTCGGAGACAGCCGTGCGACCGAGGTCCGCCTGATATCTTCAAGCAGGTCGAGAATGTCCGTGTCCATCATGCCGTGACCCCCTCTGGTCCCGTTCAAACCGTAGCCGCAACCGGCCCCAGACTGAGATGTGATTTGGTAAGCGCCAGTCCGACATTCGCACTGTTGCGACAGATATAGCAGACCACATGATCAGGATATTCCTTGGTCCGCAGAAAGATGTTTAGCCTGTCCTTGGAAAAAACGGCGACTTCCCCAAAGCCAGCGTTTTCTTCGTCTGCACTGCCAGCCTGACGCAAGAGCGCTTCAAAGGCTGCAACTCCGCGCCCCTGAAACAGATTGGCCACAGCCACCGCCAAAACATCCAACGAATCCGCGCAGTCGGGATCTGAAACAGAGCTGCCCAAAAGCATCCCTGTCTCCATGTCGATATACCCGGCTGCTATACAGTCGGGTATCGTTTCCATGGCGGAGTTCAGTGCGGTTTGAATAGACATCTAATCCATTGTTTTCATTTATGAGTTTCTCACTAGCTCGATTCGGATACCCTTACAACACATGCCATTCAGCGCCGCTATTTTCTTTGGCTTTCGGAATGGATCGAAGTGCCTCTTTGGTTTGCCTTTCGTTGTGTTCAATGGCGATCTGATCAAACTCGGCCAGAAAGGCCTTGAATACATTCTTCAGCCCTTCTGCATCTTGCGGCAGGTCTTCATTTCTCGAAACCTCCTGCCACATATCCGACGCGCTGAGAGGCGATCCGACCGCAACTTCGGGCAGGCCACTCAGCGTGGCAACGCTTCTTTCAACTGCGTCAACCTGTTCGGTGGTGGCCGCTTCGATCAAACCGCTGGTTTCGGGTTCCGGCTCATACTCATCCGCAGTGTTGCCGGTTTGCGCGGCCATCAATGCCGTAATCGAGGATACAGAAACTTCTATGCCGCGATCTTCAGCCAAATCGGCATGCTCGGATTCCTCTTCTTCGCCATCCGGCACGATCGGGGTCTCTTGCATCGAAGTGTTCAGCGAGGCAAGCACATCATCGGAATTGTCAACAGCCGCAAGAGGCGCGGGGCTGATTTCAGCATCATCCAGAGCGCCCGTGTCGTCATCCAATGCGTCCTCCAGATTGGCGTCAACGGACAGATCGAATTCGTCTTCGTCATCCTCAAGGCCCGCGACATTCGTCAATTCCAGCGGGTCGTTCGAGGTGTCCTTGAAAAAGGAACGCAGATCATCGCTTGTGTCGGGTTCAACGGGCAGCGGAACCGGCTCTGCCGTCATCTCTGCGCGCAGCCGTTCAGCCTCTTCCGCATCGATCCGAACCCGCTCGGCCTCATCCGAGCGCCGCTCGACCCGGGCAGGCCGTACCGGAAAGCTGGTTACAACTGTAGCGCCTTCAGCGTTCGATTGCCCGGCGGCCTCCAAGGGGTTCACCAACCTCAAGGGTGTGGCTTCGTCTTTGGCTGTCGGCTCGCTTGATGAACGGGCAGGGCGCAATGGTTTGACTTTGGGTGCGTCGGCCTGGCTCTTGTCGATCTGGTATCGAGCCAGCTGATCGGCGCGGTTGTCCATAATCTGTTCTGTGATCTCCAGGAAACTGTCGATCATCTTGCCTCCGCCGCTGCGCGACCACATCTCGGCATCGCCTGTCTTGTCACGGGCAGTGATTGCGTCGCGGGCCGAGAACAGAATGGACCGATTGAACAGGTGACCAGCTTCGCGGTTAACGCGGCGCAGTACTTTTTGACGGTCTTTGAGGCTCAGGGCATCTGCCCGCGTCACCAAAAGCAAAGAGTTGTGTTGCAACCTCTCGGGTAGGGAAACCCATGTCGCGCGTTCGGTTTCGCGCCAGGCTTGTGTCGCGTGGGTACACCACAAAACGCCGTTTGCCTGACCCACCGCGCGTTGCCACACATCCGTCGAGATCTTGGGGTCCGAAATGCCGGGTGTGTCGATCAGGTCGACAGCCTCCAGAATATCGGCCTCAAGGAAGATGCGGATGAACTGTGCGTCATTGACGCCAACGGTTTCAAGCTGATCCAGCTCGATCAGTTCAGTGCTTCCGTCATGGCGTTTGATATAGGGCGCTTGATTGCCCCAGCTAAACCAGACCGGTGGCAACTGGGTTGCCGTCACCTGCGTCGGCAAGGTCTGCGTTCGCAGCAAAAAGTTCATCAACGTGGATTTACCGGCGCTGAACTCGCCCATCAGGGCGAAAACCGGTTTGCGACGGGACCACTGCTCGATGCGTTCCCATGCCTTCGGAGAAACAAAGCGTGTTTGTGTATCTTTTGCCATTTTTTTACTTATGCCGCTTCGTTGCTTAGATCTTTCAGTATGTCACCCAGAATCTCGTCCTTGGATTTCTGTGGCTGCAAGCCCGCCATCGCCGCCGCAGTCTGACCCGGGTTCTTGTCGGCAGAAGACGAGATGCTCAGCAGTGTTTCCTTCTGCTCGCGCAGGAAATCCGTCAGGATCGCACGGACGTTTTCCAGAACCGCCGCGATCTGGTTTTCCTCGATATCCTTGGTGATCGAGTTTGCCTCGGACGCGATCAACCGCGTGTAATCCGCCGCATATGCCTCAAACCCCTTTCGGCGTTGCCACCAACGTCGCCACCAGGTGCTTTGCAAGTCCAGTGCGATCGTCCGGCCGATGCCGAGAGGCGGCGGAACACGGGGAACAATGGGCGCTTCGATGCTGAATTCGCCCAGATGGTTGCCGAGTATCTTATGATAAAGCGCTTCGACGTCCGCAGCAGCGGTTGCGTACAACGCCCCTGCATCCTTTCGCATGGCGCGGGCGAAACTGAAATAGGCAGCCTTTTGCAACGTCCGCAAACCCGCGGGATCGTATTGCCATGTGCCTTGTTCGCCATTTTTTTCAAGATGCGCGATCAGAGAGTCCGTTGCGCGTTTGACGAAATTGTCCTCGGCTGACTTCAGACGCTCCAACACTTTGTCGCGCAGCGCATTTGTCAACTGGGCGGCTTTCTTTTCGTATTCGGCTGAAACCGTGTTTATCGCCTCTTCGGGCGATACGCCGTCGAGATCCCGTGCAACGCCTTCGCAATCGGACAGATTCTTGGCAACCGCGGTCGCGCGGATCTGACTGGCAATGTTACGCGCCCGATGGCGGACGCGGTCCATCAGGCGCGCTCCGGCACCTTCTGCAATGCGCTCATTCATGGCCAGCAGCAGATCGGGCAGACCGGACAGCGCCCAGATTTTGTCGAGCGAGGCCGCCTGATCACCGAAGCCGGCGGCCAGGTAGAACGTGTTCAAAGCCTGGCGCGACTCTTCTGTCAGAATATCCGGGTTCCCGGTCAACGCCGCTTCGGCCCATAATGCGCTGCCAAACACGACGCTGGTATTCGTGTCGATATTGTTTTGTTTCAGCGTGTCCTGAATGCGGTCACGGATCTCTGGAACCTGGTTCACGGGATCGGACAGCTCGTCGATCCGGTTGACGAACAGGATGATCTGCCGGTTCTCGAACTGCGCGATAATGCGCATCAGAGCCATGTCCATGGTCGTCAGGGCTTGGCTTGCCGCCAACACCACAACGCAGACTTCGGATCCGCGCAGGCTGCGCAGAGTGATTTGTTCACGCACCATGAACGTATCGTTCACACCGGGTGTGTCGCACACTTTCAGCGCGATGGGGTATTGCGGAATGTCCATATACAGCTCGGCTGATTTGGTAACATCAGCAAACCGGCCCGTTTTTGGATCAATATCGGGATCATCTTCATCGCCCAGGCAGACATAGCGCTGAATCAGTTCCTCATCGAAATGATCATACTGATGACTTTGGCCCAGGATCAGGTCGAAATGTTTGCCAAGACGTTCCTCTGACTTGGCCTTCATCTCGGCGATCTGGCGGCGGATGTCTTCCATCTCGTCATCTGCGCCGGCGCGATTGGCCAATTCACCGAGACGACCGCCGCCGACCATCAGGTTGTCCCATTCTTCCTGCTCGAAAAACGTGAACTTGGCCTTTGTATCACCGGGCGGGCGCGTGTTGATGTTCAGGGTCGTAACCACCGACGTCCACGGGTTGACGTCTGACGGAAGCAGGCCAGGGCGCCCGGCAAGAATATTGACGATCGAGGATTTTCCGGCCTTGACCTGGCCCACCATCGTGACGCTGGCGGTAAAATTTTCCATCCGGGTCTTGAGGGTCGCCAGCCGTGCCGAGGAGCGCGCATCAGCCACCTCAGTCAGTTGATCAATCTGAGCCGTCAGTGAAGCCATGGTCGCCGTCATCGGTGCCAGTGCTTCGTTGCCTACAGACAAAAGGTGATCGTTGCGCGCCATACCTAACCTCCGGTTCCCGTTGCAACAATTTGGGGCGCATGCGCAACACGCCCTGCCGGAACGCTTGTCAGAGTGTCGATCCGCGCGATCAGGTCCAATGCATTGCCCAGTATTTCGGCCTCGGCCCGAGGTGAAATGGTCTCGTACGATTTGGAATCGGCCAGAACTTCGATCGAGCTGAAGCGGTCGCCGTTCTCGAGGCATGCAACGCGGCGCCCGGTCGGGAAACCTTCGGATTTTGCGGCGGGTAACGGCATGCGGGCGTTCGCAAGCAGATAATGTTCACCCGAATGCGTTCGAAGGGAAATGCCAAAGCCTGTGGTCGGGTGGTCGCGATTCAGAGTCTTGAGCTCACCAAGGAAACTCTCACGAGCGAAGAAGACAGCTTCTTGCTCGGCGGCAGCGGAGGGATTCAAATCGGTCACAGCAGAAAGCCTTGTATTGGAGTTGAGCAAAAAAACTCGTACCGGCGCCAAAGTGGCAAAAAGACTCATTAACTCCTGATAAACAACAAGTACCTTCAAGGCGGTGTTATTTTGGCGCGAATAAGATTTTTTAGCGGTTGAATTGTGGCGGCAATGTGGTCGATCTCTCATAAGAATGCCTCAACCGATGCGAGTATTTCGATGCGGCAGATCAGACCGAGAAACGTCCGGCAAGCTTGTATGCATGCATAGTCGGCGCAGTCAATTGGGGCAGAGGTGACGTCTTTTCCGGTGCATTCGAATGATTTGAGGGTCGAAAACCTTTTGGCTTCATACTTCTGAATAAAAACAATTATTTATGTTTCGCTGCTTTTCTGAAAACACCGGATCTGGAGGATGGAACCAAATGCCCAGGCAGTTCCAGCAGCACAGTCTGAGGCAGTTTTGCGGGTCAGACTGCATCAACTCTGGCCCGTTGTGCCTTGATTCTCCACCAAGTCTGGCGCCACAAGTTCCGACTTGAAGTGTTGGCGTCTATTCAACGTTAGCGCGTTTTTTGACGACTTGATTGTACCAGGCGTCAACATGTGAACCAAAAGCCGTAAAGCAGCTTCATATAGGTACTCTCAAACTGGTTGAAGGTGGGAGTCAGATGCCTCTGGTTTCTCGGCCGTTGTGTTGCTTGCGGTATCAACAAGACCGGAACAGGTTGCAATTCTCAACGAGGCAGCCCGGCAAGTCACAAACTTTGTATTCCTCGAATTTTCCCTCTCGCACTCCGATGCAAGCTTTGTTATTGACCGCTTCATTCCAGCGCAAACGCGCTTGGTTGCGGGTGTGGCGAAATTGGTAGACGCACCAGATTTAGGTTCTGGCGCCGCAAGGCGTGGGGGTTCAAGTCCCTCCACCCGCACCAAATAAATTTACCATAATCATCATTATACGTGTTGTGAATACGCCCGTCTTCAGAGATTGTGGGCACCTTCAAGCCCTTCGTTTTCCAAACATATCGGTGGACCCAATTGACTGGGATACTGCAATGCCCAATGGAGCATATCTGCTTTGGCAGATCCCGGGTTCGTCAGATTGCAATGTTCCGCAATCGCGATTGGCTTGTTTCGGGCTCGATTGAGTGGTCGGGATTTTTGATGTTCTCAACCCCCGTGCCCCTGCCCTTCGCTGGTCACCGTCCCACATGTCAGTGCCGTCAGAAAGCAAAGCTTCATACGCTTTGCGCGACCTTGTTCATGGCGAGTTAGCACCACGGTCAACCATTCAGGCAACTAGCCGCAATAATGCGGCCGGCCTTTTGATCTTGCTGATGTCTGCGCAGAATCTCAGATTGGCGCCGATCGAACCGGTGCGGGACATTCAGTCGGTCTCACCAAAACCTTTCGGTACCGGCAGATCAGGCAGAGTTGCCGCACGTTTTTGCAAGGCCCGCCCGATGACCACACGGCTGATTTCCGTCGTCCCGTCCACGATCCGCAGCATTTGCGCAAGGCGGGACAAACGATCCAGACCGTAGGGCTGCAACAGACCCGCACCACCCAGGACCTGCGTACAGGTGTTCGCAGCCTTCACGGCAGCATCGGGCACGAACCTTTTTGCATGGGCCGCCATCAAGGGGCCTTCGGGCGTGCCAAGGGATTCTGCCGCCTTTCGGTAGAGAAGCTTTGAGGCTTCAAGGTCGGTTGCAACCTCGCCCAGCATCCACTGAATCCCGTCCAGATCAAGGTTCCTGCCGCCAAACATCTTGCGGTTCTTGGAATAGGACAACGCCGTATCCAGCGCGGATTGCATCAATCCACAACATCCTGAGGCAATCGAAACACGGGCAATGTCGATGGCCATGAGCGCGCCCTGAAGACCCTGACCAATGGGCAGGATGATGTTGGTTTCATCGACCACGACCTTGTCCATGTACATTTCGGCCAAGGGCAGGAAGTTGTAGGACGGGGTATCGTAAAGCGGCCCAAAACTGAGGCCCGGTGCGTCGGCGGGAATGGCGATCATCGCCATGTCCTTGTGGCCGGGTGCGTCGCTGGTCTTGACCACAGTGAAATAGATACCCGCCTCGGTCGCCAGGCTGACCCATGCCTTCGCGCCGCTGATCGTCCATGTGCCGTCGCCATTGACCACGGCGCGCGAATACATGTTTGTTGCGTCCGATCCGGATTGTGGTTCGGTCAGTGCAAAGTTCGCCAGCTTGCGTCCAGATGTCAGGTCCCGCGCCCACTTTTCCTTGAAGGCATCCGTGCCATAGCCGCAGCCCGCAAAGGTACAGATGTTGTGCATCGACAGCGCAAAGGCATATGCGCCATCGCCCCGTCCCAGTTGTTCATAAACCTGTATGGCTTCTGCCAGCGGCAAGGCCTGCCCGCCAAACTCTTCGGGGGCGTAGAGCCCCGTCAGACCAGCGGCCCCGGCCTTGTCCGAAGCATCGCGCGGCCACTTCTTCGCGGCGTTCCAGGCATCCACATTGGGCAGGATCACCTGCTCGGCGTGGTCGCGTGCGGCTTGGAGTATGGTGTCGAGTTTGTCTGACATTGGTGGATCCTTTCACGACGGTCATTCTCAGATGGCGCCACAACCGGGAAGCCATGGATGAGCGGGATGATGAGTTTTTGAGGGCAAAACTTCCGATAAGAACGTTTTTCTACAGAAAGATATAGCGAGCCTGCCCGCTGGGGACCATCTCGTGCAATGACAGATCATTGTCCAAAAGTGACAAATCGGGCACCCTACATTTGCACCCTGCGGTATGAGCTCGGCGTGCTTCCGGTCCAGCGCTGAAAGGCCCGGTGGAAATTGGCCGCCGACGAAAATCCGACATCATGTGCGATGGCTTCAAGGCTTTTGCGCCCCGCCTGAAGATCACGGATAGCGATATCACGCCGCAGGGCATCCTTGATGGCCTGAAACGATGTACCATCCGCATGCAGCCTGCGGATCAGGGTGCGGGGGGTCATGTGCATCGCGGATGCCGTCTGGGTCAGGGTTGCCGCGTCCCATCCCGATTGGACCAGATAGGTGCGCACCCGCAGCGATTGGGTGTGCTCTCGCGAACTGGTGAAGATCCAGTCTCGGGGCGCGTTGTGCAAAAACCTGTCAAGGTCATTTGTGCTGCGCGCCTGCACTGGACCCAGCGCATTCGGATCGAACGAAATCGCGGTGGCACCTCGGCCGAACCGTAGTGGTGCTGGAAAGATGACCGCGTAGTCCTGATCAAAGTCGGGGCGCTCAAACACGAAATCGACAGCCTTGACCGGAACTTCGTGCCCCGCCAGCCAAGACATGAGCCCGTGGGCAAGTTTGAGTATCAGCATGTGCCCGAACCGCTGAAACTGGGCCGCGCCCCGTGGCTTCAGCGTAAGCACCAACATGTTGTCGGCGTCATCCAGAGCAAACTGGTAGTCATCCAGCAACAAGTTCCAGAAGGTCGAAAAGCGGTAAAGTGCCGATGAAAGAGACGTGGCTTCCCGGACTGTCGTCAAAAGATGTTGCAGAGCTCTCGGCCGGATCGGGCGGCTCCAAAGCCCCATCATCTCATCACCGGTCTCAACTGCGGCAAGTTGATAGAGACATACGATTTGATCCAGCGTGACGCGGCCATGAGGGAGACGCGTATCCGCGACCAAACCCGACCGGCCGAGAAGCGATGCCATCTGCGCCTCGGGGCATAGCGTGCGCAATGCCGTCAGCCAGTCATCGATAAACTGGCTGGAAACCGTGGAAAGGATCGTTGGTGCGACATTGGTCATGACGTGCAAGGAGGTATCACCAATTCCGGTCGAGATGAAACACGGCGCGTGCAGATGGCGGATTGTCAATGTCTTCACCACACAACGCTCTGGTTGAGCTTATTTCAGTGGGCTGGCGCCCCTGTTCGCCGCACCGGTCATCGAATATCGCTGTGCGCCGGCGGGCCAGAGCTTTTGTTTGCGTCAGCAAGCAATCTTGCGGATGAACTGGGCACTCTTTTGGCTCGGGCCGCCAGTGCCCCAAATCCCGGGCAGTAGACGGCCAAAATTTAATCAGTTGGGCTTTGATAATGAGCAGCTGAGAGGCTGAAACAGGCACCAATTCCAGAACACCGTAAAAATAAATAGCAATTTTTTTGAATACTTTTACCATGTGGTCAAATTAGGGGGCGGATGAATGTTTGACATCATCATCAGAAAGGCCATCTTGCCGGATGGCCGCGAACCGTTGGATATTGCGATCAAGGGCGACCGTGTTGCGGAAATTGCCGCTGACATCATGGGTGAGGCGCGCGAAGAAATCGATGCAACGGGCCGCCTGGTTTCACCTCCGTTCGTCGACCCGCACTTCCATATGGACGCCACGCTGAGCCTCGGGTCGCCACGTATGAATGTTTCGGGCACGCTTTTGGAGGGCATCGCGCTTTGGGGAGAACTGAAGCCCCTTCTGACGCCCGAAGCGGTGATCGAGCGGGCCATGCGATATTGCGATCTGGCAGTGTCGCAGGGATTACTGGCCATCCGTTCGCATGTGGATGTTTCGTCAACTCCGTTGGTGGGCGTCGAAGCTTTGCTGGAAGTGCGCAAGCTGGTTGCCCCCTATATTGACCTGCAATTGGTGGCATTCCCGCAAGATGGACTGTACCGCGCAGAAAATGCAGAGAAAAATCTGATCCAGGCGCTCGATATGGGGGTCGATGTGGTGGGCGGCATCCCGCATTTTGAACGCACGATGTCGGAAGGCGCCCGATCGGTCACGAGGCTGGCCGAGATTGCCGCAGATCGCGACCTGATGCTGGACCTGCACTGTGATGAAAGCGACGATCCGATGTCGCGCCATGTGGAAACCCTCGCCTATGAGACCACGCGCCTTGGGCTCGGGGGTCGTGTGACTGCAAGCCACGTCACCGCGATGCATTCATACGACAATTACTATGCCTCGAAGCTTGTTCCGCTGATCGCGGAAAGCGGCATGAACGTCGTGCCGAACCCGCTTATCAATATCACGCTGCAAGGCCGCTCGGACACTTATCCGCGCCGCCGTGGCCTGACACGCGTACCAGAATTGCGTGCAGCAGGTGTGAACGTTTCCTTCGGGCAGGATTGCACCATGGATCCATGGTATTCTCTTGGGTCCGCCGACATGCTGGAAGTGGCCCATATGGGCGTGCATGCGGTGCCGATGACATCCCGCGAGGCGATGGAATGGGCTTTCACATCCGTTACCCAGAACGGTGCCAGGACCATGGGTCTGCCTGACCCGACAATTCGCAAAGGTGGCCCAGCCAACATGGTTGTGCTGCAAGCGCGTGACCCGATTGAAGCTGTTCGCATGAAGGCCACACGTCTTGCCGTCATCAAAAACGGCAAGGTGCTGGCGCGTACCGAACCAAGACTGGCCGCGCTTTCCTTGCCCGGCCGCCCCTCGACCCTGGATCCAGCGGATTACGCGCCCAGGCCCAATACTCAGGAAGCTCAAAAACAAGAATAGTTGCCACCAACAGAAGAGGATACTCCGATGAAACTCACCACAACACGTCGCCAACTGATGGTCGGCGCTGCGGCCACGCTGGCCCTGCCGGCTTATGTCCGCCGCGCCAATGCACAATCTGCGATCCGCGTCGCTGGCGTGCATATGTCTCCGGTCGAAAACGCATGGAACAGCCGGATCCATGTGGCGATGCAGGAAGCCGCCGAGGCTGGTCTGATCGAATATGAGTTTTCCGAGGGTGTAGCTCCGACCGACTATCCCCGTGCGATGCGCGAATATGCCGAAGGCGGTGCGCAAATCATTTGGGGCGAGTCCTACGCGGTGGAACGCGAAGCACGCGAAGTGGCGGGTGACTACCCCGATACCGCGTTTCTGATGGGGTCTTCTGGCGGACCGGAGGGCGACAATTTCGGTGTCTTCGGCACCCGCAACCACGAGGCGGCCTATTTGGCCGGAATGCTTGCCGGCCGAATGTCGGAAAACAATGTCTATGGTTCGGTCGGCGGTTATCCGATCCCCGAGGTGAACCTGCTGATCAATGCTTTCCGGATGGGCGTCAGTGAAGTGAACCCTGACGCCACTTTCCTCAACGGTTTCATCGGAGCATGGTTTGATCCCGCCCGCGCGCAGGAAGCCGCGATTGCCCAGATCGATGCGGGCGCGGACATCCTGTTTGGTGAACGGATCGGAACGGCGGATGCGGCTCAGGCGCGTGGTGTGAAAGCCATCGGTTCACTTATCGATTATACACCGCGCTATCCCGGTACGGTCTTTGCCAACGCGATATGGAATTATGGGCCAACCATCGAAGCCATCGTGGCGGATGTTCAGGCCGGCAAACCCACCGGGCGCAACTATACTGAATATTCCTTCATGGCCCATGGCGGCAATGAGCTGATCTATGTCGCCGACGAAGTGCCTGCCGACGCCATCCCTGCGATGGAGGCCAAACAGGCCGCGATCCAATCCGGCGAATGGGACGTTCCGATCGACGAAAGCGAACCCTCCTGATCCCGGGGGTTTTGACGTGACCGACGCCACGGCTCTTGCTGCTGCCGTTTCTGCGGGGCAGATCACTGCCACCGATGCGATGGAAGCAAGCCTTTCCGCCTGCCACGCGCAGGCGGATCTGGGCGCCGTGGTGTTTCTGGACGAAGATATGGCCCGCGCCGGCGCGAGGGCGGCAGATGCAGCGCCATCTGATCGACGCGGGCCTTTTCACGGGGTTCCGTTCCTGGTCAAAGACCTCGGCGGTTCCGCCAAAGGGCTGCCCGCTGCTGCCGGGTCTGCGGCAATCCGCGCGCAAGGGCGAAAATCCGAAACTGACAGCTGCCTGTTGCAGGATTTGCGCCAGACCGGCCTGATCCCTTTTGGCGTGTCGGCAACACCGCCATTCGGCCTTTCCCTGACATGCGAACCAGATGGCATGGCTGCGGCCCGCAATCCGTGGAATCCCGCGTTGACGCCCGGTGGCTCATCTGGCGGCGCCGCGGCTGCGGTTGCAGGCGGCATCGTCGCCATTGCTCATGCCACGGATGCGGCCGGATCTATCAGAGTCCCAGCCGCGTGCTGCGGCTTGACCGGGCTCAAGCCGTCACGTGGTGCGGTGCCCGGAGGCCCTGATTTTACCAATCACCTGATGGGGATAGCGTCAGAACTGGTTCTGGCGCGGTCCGTTCGCGATGTGGAAACCGCCTTTCAAGCCGTAGCCCAGCCCATGGCCCCGGTACATCCGGCGGACCGCCCCCGCATTGCATTGGCACTGCCCGAGCGTTGCAGAACTGACCAGTGCAAAGCCGCCAAGGATGCGGCTGACGCTCTGCGCGATGCAGGCTGCGAGGTGCATGACATTTGTACCCCGGACGAGATGGGGGCCGAGGCTCATGCAATTGCCCGCACGATACTGGCTGTTTCGCTGGCCGAGTGGCTCATTGCACTCAGGATATCTGATGATCAGGTTCCACCGCTTGCCGCCGCCATGGCTGCCGAGGGCCGTGCCACATCTGCCACCGCGCTTTTTGCGACCTCAAGACAGCTTGCGCGCCTGACATATCGTGCTCGCAAGATTTTCAGTTCTGTGGATGCTGTCCTGATGCCGGTCCTATCGTCTGCGCCGCCCGTTATCGGCACTTTGGACCTTTCTGGCGCCTCCGCGGATGAACACATGGCGCGGCTGGAGGCCTTCGCCCCAAACGCAGCGCTTGCCAATGTTGCAGGCTTGCCGGCTTTGGCATTGCCTTTTGGCATGGCAAATGGCCTGCCAATCGGTGTGCAACTGATGGGACCACCCGGCTCGGATGTTGCGCTGCTGAAACTTGGTGCTCTGATCGAGGCGCGTGCGCCCGAACTTACCTTTCCGTCTCCAATCGCAGGCCTGCCCACATGAACAAGGTTCTGGAACTTCACGGCATAACAAAGCGTTTTGGAACGCTTACCGCCAATGATGATGTGACCCTGTCATTGGCCCAGGGTGAAATCCTTGCATTGTTGGGTGAAAATGGCGCAGGCAAAACGACGCTGATGAACATCCTGTTCGGCCACTACGCAGCAGACGAAGGCTCTGTCAGGGTGTTTGGCAAAGCGTTGCCTCCGGGTCTGCCCCGCGCAGCGATCGAGGTGGGTGTGGGCATGGTACACCAGCACTTTACGCTTGCGGGCAACCTCACGGTTCTTGAAAACGTCATGCTTGGTTCAGAACCCCTTACACGCGCACGGTCCGCTCGTGGCGAGGCGCGCGCAAAGTTGTTGAAGATCGCGGATCGGTTTGGTCTGCCCGTGAACCCCGACGACAAGATCAAGTCCCTTTCCGTGGGTGAACGTCAACGCGTCGAAATTCTGAAAGCGCTGTACCGAGACGCGCGCATACTGATTCTGGATGAACCCACGGCCGTTCTGGCCCGGCCCGAGGCAATGCGCCTGTTTGAGACGCTGCGCGACATGACGAAAGAGGGTCTGTCGCTTATCTTCATCAGTCACAAACTGCATGAGGTCATGGCGGCCTCTGACCGTGTTGCCGTTCTTCGTGGCGGTAGGTTGGTCGCGGAACGCAGGACCCCTGAAACCACCCCCGGAGAGTTGGCGGAACTGATGGTTGGCCGCAAGGTGGAACGACCCGTTCGTCAAGACCACGAGATTGGCGCGCCGGTTCTGGTCGCAAACGATGTGCGCGTGGAAGAAGACGGTGAATTGCGGCTGGATGACGTGTCATTCACCGTCCATGCAGGCGAGATCCTTGGTATCGTCGGCGTATCAGGCAATGGTCAGGCCTCGCTTGGCGGGCTGTTGTCTGGATTGATCCACCCTAACGCCGGGCAGTTGACACTGCTGAACAAGGATATCGGCCATCTGGGCCCGCGTGGCATGATCCAGGCTGGCGCCGGCAGGGTACCGGAAGACCGCCATGCAGAAGGTGTCGTGGGTGAATTGAGCCTGTGGGAAAATGCAGTTCTTGAACGTCTGCGCACACCGGAGTTTTCGCGCCGAGGCTTTGTCCGACAACGCGCCGCCCGAGAATACACCGCAGGGCTTATCGAACGGTTTGATATCCGAGGGGCCAGTCCCGACACGCGCACACGGCTGCTGTCTGGCGGCAACATGCAAAAATTGATCCTGGGGCGGGTCCTGACCAACGGACCGCGTTTCGTGCTCGCCAACCAGCCGACGCGGGGCCTTGATGAAGGGGCAATTGCCGCAGTTCATGCCGAGCTTCTGGCCACACGGGCCGAGGGTGCTGCGATCCTGCTTATTTCAGAAGAACTTGAAGAAGCCGTAGCTCTTTCAGACCGGATTCAGGCCATCGTAAAGGGTCGATTGTCGAAACCGATATCCGCTGATGAGGCTGACCCGCAACGCCTTGGCCTGATGATGGCAGGTGTCTGGAAGGAAGATGATGATGCGGCTTGAACGACGCACATATGTACCGCTGTACCTTGTGGTCATTGCGCCGCTGGCCGCGATCTTTACTGCGTTGTTATTGGCTGCGGGTTTAATCGCAGCGGCAGGTGTCAACCCGCTGACTGCCTATGGTGAAATGCTGACCGGCGCCCTTGGTTCGCGCCTTTCGATCACCGAGATGCTGACCCGCGCCACGCCGCTGATATTCACCGGGCTTGCCGCGGCCGTCGCCTTTCGGGCCCGTCTTTGGAACATCGGCGGCGAGGGGCAGTTCTTTGTCGGCGCACTGATTACCGCCTGGATCGGGCATTCTCTCGGGGTTCCCGGGTGGATCGGTATACCGATTTTGATGCTGGCGGGCATGGCGGCGGGTGCGGCCCTGTTGGCGGGCCCCGCTTATTTGCGCCTGCGTTTCGGGGTGGATGAGGTGGTGACGACCCTGCTGCTCAACTTCATTGTGATCCTTTTCGTCGGCCTCATGATCGAGGGTCCGATGCGCGATCCGATGGCCTTTGGTTGGCCTTCCTCAGTGCCCGTGGGCGGAGAGTACCGCCTGCCGGATCTTATTCCCCGCACGCGCCTTCATATCGGGTTGCTTTTTGCCATCGCGGCAGCAGGTGTTGTTTGGCTGATCCTGGCCCGCACGGTTTTTGGGGCTGAAACACGCGCCGCAGGCTTGAACGCCGGTGCCGCCGCCTTTGCCGGAATTTCCCTTCCCAAAACGATCATGGGTGTGGCCCTGCTTTCAGGCGCTTTGGCAGGGCTGGCAGGTTCCGTCGAAGTCATGGGCGTCACAGCTGGGGTCACCACGACCATGAGCCCCGGATTCGGATATGCCGGTATCGTCGTCGCAATGCTTGCCGCATTGCATCCGGCGGGCGTGGTCGCAGCCGCGGTTTTCGTTGCCACCGTCTTTGTCGGGGCCGACGCCATGAGCCGCGCAACCGGCGTTCCCAGCTTCATTGCCGACGTGATCGTGGCGCTCTGCCTGCTCACCATGATCGTGGCCCTTCTTTTCACAACTTACCGGGTGCGCCGATGAGTGATGCAATTGACCTGCTGCTGAATACCAGCCTCTGGGCGTCCGTGCTGCGCATTGCAACGCCGCTTATTTTCGGAGTCCTCGGCGCGTTGCTCTGTGAACGTTCGGGTGTTCTCAATCTGGGGATCGAGGGGATCATGACCATGGGCGCGATGAGCGGTTGGCTTGCCGTCTACATGGGCGCACCTTTGCTGGTGGGCCTGATGATTGCCGCGCTTTGCGGCGCGGTGATGGGATTGCTGCACGCCATGCTGACGGTCCCGCTTGGTTTGTCGCAACATGTATCGGGGCTTGGCATTACGCTGTTTGCGTCCGCGTTGGCTTACTACCTTTACCGGTTGCTTGTTGAAGTGGGCGATCTGCCCCCGACGATAGAACCTTTCCAGCCTCTCGATGTTCCGGGTGTTTCCGACATCCCCATTCTGGGTCCGATCCTGTTTTCCCAGGCCCTGCCGACCTATCTGGCGCTGTTTGCGGTGGCTGTGATGGCTTACGTCCTTGCCCGGACACCGTTGGGGCTGGCCATTCGCATGACAGGTGAAAACCCGCACGCGGTCGAGGCGCAGGGGCTGAACCCCATTCGCATTCGCATTGGAGCAGTGGTTGTTGGATCAGCGTTGATGGCAGTGGGTGGCGCGTTCCTGACGACAACGGCGTTCAACAGTTTTTTTCCGGGCATGGTTCAAGGACGCGGCTGGATCTGCATCGCGCTGGTTGTGTTCGCAAGCTGGCGGCCCGGCAAGGCGTTGATTGGCGCCGTGTTGTTTGCCTTTTTCGATGCATACCAATTGCGGCTGCAAACGGCGATTGAAGGCGTGCCATATCAACTCTTCCTGATGGCGCCCTATGTGCTTTCCATCGTCGCGCTCGTTCTCGTCGCCCGCAGGGCCGAGGTGCCTGCTGCGCTGATGGCACCCTATCGGCGCGGTGAACGCTAGGATCAGGGTTCACAACCAGTGGATGGGTTGTTGTTGCAAGCGCGAAAGGGGCAGGACATACATGAAACTTCGGGTCATGGCGGGTTGCGACATTTATACCCGTGCCTGTCGTATTAGGCGGGATCTTGCGTCAGCACTTTGGGCAAGAAGCCCTTGATCGCAATGCAGTACGCCAATAACCGGCGGCAATGACGATAGGAAAAGGCGGCCTCTGACGATGAGAAGCCGCCTTTTGTCTTTCGACCTGTTATTGTTGCCTAGTTGGCTGCCGCCTGCAATCTCCGGCGGTCAGCGGCGGTTGCATTTCTCTCGACAACGGTTCGGTTGAACGGGTCCTTCAATTCGTAACGGCCAAACTCGATCTCTTCTTTCCAGCCATTGGCATAGTTTACTTCGATATTGTTGCCCTGACGTTCAACCTTCGTCGGGCGGCTTCCCGCAGAACCTCCTTGGCCGGACGCGCGCACGTTGTCGATGGAGATACCATCTGCCAATGACCGGAGCCTTGAGACATCGGCACCTGTCGCCAGCCGTTCTTCCACAGTGCGGTTCTGAGCATTCTTTCTTTCATACCGACCGTTTTCGATTTCTTCTTTGGTTCCATCGGCATAACGCACTTCGATGCCGTTGGCGTTCGTCTCAACCTTGGTTACGCCGGCAGTGCGCGATGACCCGCCTCCTGACCGGGATTGATCCTTTTTGCCGCTGCCTCGGTTCGACCGCTTCGAGTCATCATCATCGTCGTCGTCATCATCGTCATCATCGTCGCGACCACCTTTGCCGGATCCGGAATTGTCGTTGCGATCATCGTCCCTGTCGTCGTCGCGGTCATCGTCCCTGTCGTCGTCGCGATCACCCCCGCGACCACTGTTGCCCGACCCCGAGTTGTCGTCCCGTTCGCCGCCACGATCATCCCCCCGATCATCATCGCCGCCATCCCCGTCTTTTCCGCTGCCGCTTTTGGCAAAGGCATAGGCTGGTTCAAGGTGCAAGCGCCCTTCCGCGTCAAACTTCGGCGCGTAAGGCGTTGCGGCAATCAACGAAGCCAGAGCTGCGGTGCTGAGAAGCTGGCCCAGTTTTCCTTGAAGTTTCATTTTTTCGCCTCCAGTTCTGTTCGACCCATCTCATGGTGTCGGTGACAGATTACCCGGGGCGTTGCTTCCCGACATCGGGCTTAGGTCTGACGAATTGCAGGCCGAACGTCCCGGCCAAAACCACGACTTCCGTCGTAATCGATTGCACCGAGTGGTTTAGGAGAGTGGTTTAGGAGACTTGGCTCGGTTTTGCTCCGTTGCCCTTCAACTCATCATCGGGCTCCAGATGAATGACAAAGACAGAACCAGGATAAATGCGTTCCAATGCGTGTTCGACTTCGTTGCAGATGTCATGCGCTGCGCTGACCGACATCGCGCCGTCCACAACGAGGTGAAACTCGACGAAGATGATATTTGCGGATCTGCGTCCCTTGAGGTCGTGATACTCCAGCGCAGCGCCAAGATTGTTTTCAATGGTGTCGGAAACAACTTGCAGGTCATGGTCGGAAAGGCTCACATCCATCAGGCCGTCAACGGACGCTCGAATGACTTTCCATCCTTCCCACAGGATGTTCAGCGCGACCAGAATTGCAAGGATCGGGTCAAGGATCAGCCAGCCGGTGACAAGTGCAAGCATGAGTCCCGCGATGACACCCGCTGACGTCATGACATCTGTAAAAATATGCCGCGAGCTTGCCTCCAATGCAGGCGACCCCTCGCGCCTACCGATTCTGAGCAATAAGTAGGCCCATGCGCCATTCACGCCCGTTGCAATGACATTGACGGCGATTCCAAGAAAAGGCGCATCCTCAAGATGTGGGGTGGGAAGTGCCAGCACGGCCTCTCTGATGATCAAGAACGCCGCCAACACAATCAATGCGCCTTCGACGACAGCGGAAAGATACTCGGCTTTCTTGTGACCAAAGGGGTGGTTTTCATCAGGGGGCTTGTTTGCGACCCGAACCGCAAAATAAGCCAGCAGGGCCGCCAAGACATTGACGGTGGATTCCATCGCGTCCGACAACAACGCCACCGAACCTGTCAGCCACCAGGCCAGCAGCTTCAGGGCCAGTACCGCCAGGGATATCGGAATGGACCAAAGCGCTATCTTTTGTGTCATTTGGCCACGACCCTCAATCAATCATGAACAGAAACGCGGGCGTGTGCTGCGTTCCGGTGCCCAGAACGTAAAACAGGAGTTTGGCGAAAAGGGAATAGGCCTTGCGGCTTCGTGCTGACGGCTGGCAAGGACATCTGGCATCGGCCGCATGGCGCCAAAAAGGGTTACTCTGACGGCGAGCCTGTCGGTGACGCGGGCACGGCCTTGAGATAGGCCGCAATCGCCAGACGGTCGTCATCCGTAAGGCGGGATGTGTTTTCGATGACTTCCACCATCTCACCACCCGCGCTGTCATAGTCCGGTGTGAAGCCGGATTTCAGATATTCGGCAATATCAGCCTCGGACCAATCCAGTTGGGCAGAAGTCAGCCCGGGGATGCGTCCCTTTCCGCTGGGGTTTGGTGCACCTGTCAGCCAGAGATCGCGTTTCAGGCCTCCTAACCCGTTACGCGGCGTGTGACATTCTGCGCAATGTCCCAACACCTCTACCAGGTATCGGCCTTGAATTTGTTGGTCAGTCAGATCGCCTTGCACAACCCAGCCCGGTTTCAGATACAACAGCTTCCACCCGCCCAGCCCGCGTCGAATGTTGAAGGGAAAGCCAACCTCTTGCGCTGCGCTTTGGGTTGGAACCGCCGGCAGAGTGCCGAGGAAGGCATGCAGTGAAACAACGTCCTCGGCTGACATGTTGGCGTAGGACGTATAGGGAAATGCGGGGAAATAGTGCTGTCCTTCGGGCCCGGTCCCGTGAAGCAGAGCATTGGCCAGATCCAATGCGGACCACGATCCGATGCCGGTAACCGGATCACTGGATATGTTCGGGGCTATGAACGTGCCGAAATCCGACGCAAACCGACGGCCGCCAGCGAGCACCAGCTTTTCCTCACCCGTTGCGTTCGGAGCAGAATGACAGGACGCGCATCCAGCCGCGTAAAACACTGTCTCACCTCGACTGAGATCCGGAACAACCCCATTCAGTTGTGTCTGGTCAACTGTTTTCGGACGGGTCAGCACCAAACCGACCAGCCCGACCAGTACAGCAATACCTGCGGCGAAAATGAACAAACGCCGCATGGCCAGCGCTCCTTTAGTCTTTCGGCGCCCTGTAAGCTTTGTGACATGCCGAGCACGATCCGCCCAGATCACCCATCGCCGCTTTCAGGGCATCGACATCCTGGCCTGCCGCCGCCTGCATCGCAACCGCGGCTTCAGCCATGGCCTGACCTTTTGCACTTACATCCGGGAAGTTCTCCCAGATGGCTGGCAAGGCTCGGGTGGACGGGTCGGACGCATTGTCGGATCCGGCAGGCCACATCGCAGATTGATCGATCTGCGTCAGAACAACCAGGTTATTTGCGGCCCGGGTTGCTGCCTCGGCATCATATTCAACCTCTCCCTTGGCCATGCCGCCCAATGTGCCAAGATTGAAGGCATAGAGCTGCATGATTGAGGTCCGAGCCTTCACCGCAGGATTTTCGCTTTCATGGGCGATGGCTGATCCAATGATGGCTACCGACAACAAACCTGTAGCAACGGCCGGGATTTTCTTGATCATTGTGTGTCTCCCTGTTCAATGCGTCGGATATTAACCTGAACAATTTTTCTTGTAATTGTTTGTTATTCGTCGTTCCTTGTTAATTTATGCACAACCAAAACTGGGATGATTTTCGGTACGCGCTGGCCGTAAGGAAACACGGATCGCTGAATGCGGCTGCCGGGGCGCTGGGTGTTACTCATGCAACGGTGCTGCGCAGAGTCGCCGCGCTTGAAGACCGTTTTGGATGCGTGATCTTTCAAAAACACCCGTCAGGGTACACCGCCCTGCCCGAGGCCAGAGCCATTCTTTCGGCGATGGAAAGCGTTGAAGAGGCCGTACTTTCCGTAGAGCGGGCAATTGTTGGTGCCAACCGGTCCCCTGCGGGTCAGGTCCGCATTGCGTCCACGGACAGCCTTTGTCAGCTTGTTTTGCCTCAAATTCTGACTGAGATATCGCGGCTCTACCCCGACTTGGAACTGACTTTGTTAAGCGGCAACAGCCATCATGATCTGTCAAGGTTGACCGCGGACATCGCCGTGCGACCCTCGATCAAACTTGAGGAAGGGCTTGTCAGCGAACGTGCAGGAACCCTGTCATTCGGCGTTTTTGACGACGGTTCCCCAAACCGAAAATGGATGAGGCTTGATGGGGCGTTGAGCCGCTCGCTTCCCGCCAAATGGTTGGCCGAACATGTCAGCGCCGATGAAATGACCAACGGAGCAGACAGCTTTTTGGTGCTTCAGCAGATGGCGGCCTCCGGGGCGGGCAAAGCGTTTCTGCCCTCGTTTATCGGGAACGCGGATCCTCGGCTTCATCGGTCGTCAGAAATTGATCCCGGAATAGATGTTCCGCTCTGGGTGGCGACTCTGGACGAGATAGCGCGCACTCCCAGATTTGCCATTGTGCAAAGAGCTTTGGTTGAACGCCTGTCCATTGCTCTGCCGGGGTGACAAAAAAATACTCGCCCGTAGGTGTGGCTCCTCCGAGGACGGCTTTGGGCCGATGCGCTGGTCGTCTGGACGGAGTTTTGAACGAACTCCGTGTACCTCCTGCAAGGCCACGCGCGCTTTCTGCCCGCCGTCTGCGCGATTGCGCGATCAAGGGGTCTGACAGGGTCCAAGTTTCGAATCCGAACACTGATGAGTTCAGACCAAGGTCGGTGGTGCGGTCAGGAATTGTCGTTCATAGTTGAACACGAAATGAGACCCGAGATTTCCGATCTGTCAGTTCGCAATTGGTCATTGTCGCGAGTTTTTCTTGCGGCCTGCGTTGTCGTGATGGGAACGGCCACCGCGATAGTTGGCGTGTGGGTGTCAAATCGGATCGAGAATGCAGTTGTCCAAAACTCCGCCAACTCCGCAGCGCTGTATATGGAGAGCATCGTATCCCCTCTCAGTCAGGAACTTGCATACGGGGATCGTCTTTCCGATCAAGCAAGGCGGGCACTGGACGAAATTTTCATGACCCAGCCACTGCGTGACCGCATTGTGTCCTTCAAGTTTTGGAAACAAGGCGGCGTGATCGCGCACGCATCGGATCCAACCATCATTGGACGCCGCTTCGACCCGACTGATGATCTGAGCCGAGCCTGGAGCGGAGAGATTTCGGGTTCTTTCGAAGATCTCGACCATGCTGAAAGCGCCGCAGAAGCAGCACTTGGGATCCCGCTACTTGAAGTGTACAGCCCGATCCGAGAACTCTGGTCAGGAGATATCATTGCAGTTGCAGAGTTTTACGAGAAAGCTGAACAGCTGGAAGTTGATATGGCCAGAGCCCGCCGGACAAGCTGGCTGGTCGTCGGGTCAGCGTTTGCGGCAAGTACAATCGTGCTGTTTTCCATCGTGGCAATCGGTGACAACACCATTCGACGTCAGGGGCGCCTGTTGGAGCGGCGTCTGAAAGAGAGTGAGCAGATGGCAGAGCAGAACGCCAGGCTGCGGTCGCGCGTGGTCGAAGCGTCGGAACGATATGCCACGCAAACAGACCGGTTTCTGAAGAAACTTGGTTCCGAGCTTCATGACGGTCCCGCTCAATATCTGTCCCTCGCGGCCCTCAGGTTGGAGGCGGCATTCTCGGACAGGCCTGAAAAGCCTGCTGAGGCCGAGGAGATTCAACAGTCTTTGCAGAAGTCCCTGGCCGAAATTCGAGCGTTGTCGCGGGGGTTGTCCGCTCCGGACATCGACAATCTGGCGCTGATTGATGTGGTGAAAAGAGCGATAGAAGATCACTCGGAACACAGCCCGTTGCGGCCGCATGTTTCACTTCAGGGAAGCCAGACGATCGAGTTGTCCGTGTCCGACAAGCTGTGTGTTTTCCGGTTCCTTCAGGAAACGCTTTCCAATGCCGCCAGGTATGCTCCGAATTCTCGATGCACCGTCATTTGCGAGGCGCATAACGATCGGGTCGTCATTCATGTCAACGATGAGGGGCCCGGATTTGACCCCTCGGACGGAAAAGTACTGCGTGACGATGGAGGCCAGGGGCTCTTGGGTTTGCGAGATCGGGTTGAGAGTATCGGCGGCAGGTTCGAAGTCAGGTCAAGCCCTGGCAAAGGCACCTCTGTCACAATGACACTATTTCCCAGAAAGATGAGTACGTCATGACAACATCTGTCGTAATAGCGGACGATCACCCGATTTTCAGGGACGGATTGCACCGGACATTGGACGAAGCCGATGGTTTCGAAGTTCTCGCTGCCGGCTCGAGCGCGGATGAGGCAATTTCACTTGTCGGCATTCATCAACCTGACATCGCCATCCTCGATCTTTCGATGCCCGGAGGCGGCATAAATGCGACGCGAAAAATCGCGGCCATGGCAAATCCGCCATTCATCGCGATATTGACGGTCTCGGAGAACAACAGTGACGTTGCGGATGCTTTGGAAGCAGGGGCAATCGGCTACATCGTCAAAGGTGTGACAGCCAGCGAACTGACGGCCTCACTGCGCAGCATCGCCGCAGGTGAAGGTTTCGTGTCGCCCGGGCTGGCCTCGCGCGTGCTGCTTCAGATCAACAGAGAGGCGGAAGCTTCCAAAGACAGTGATGTTCTGGATGATCTCACGCATCGCGAGGAAGAAATACTTCGACGCGTGGCGAAGGGGATGAGCAATCGGGAGATCGCAGATCAACTGGATCTTCAGGAAAAAACCGTAAAGCACTATATGACGGCAATCCTGTCCAAGCTCCACGCCCGAAACCGGGTCGAGGCCGCGCTGATCGCGCACGATGCTTGGGGCAAGACCGACTAAGCAGCGGGTCAAATGTGATTGTATGCTCAATGCTGGCCCTATCGCTTCGAAAAGCGTATGCACCCGGGATCTGAGATTTCAGTTTCGTGCCGGCAAATCCGGTTGGTGGCGAGCTTTGTTGCACATGTTCGCATATGGGCAGACCCCGCGCTGCATCACCTCAAAGGGCATACCCAGAGTGATCTGTCGGTCAGGACCGTGGTGATGCTGGCCGCGACCGGATGGCGTGGTTCGGCGGATCTTTTGGCCTAACTCTCAGGCCTGTGTCGGAATCCATCCAAATAGGGGTCGGATTTGAGACGCTTGGCCGCAAAATCGACAAAAGCGCGCACTTTTGCAGACACGGTGCGGCCCTCTTGATGCACAAGATGGATGGGGACCTCGGGTGGTTCATACGAATTCAGAACGGTCCTGAGCCGCCCGTCCGCAACGTGGGGTGCAACCTGATAGGACAAAAGCCGCCCGATGCCATGCCCTTGCAGCGCCAGCTCGATCACCGCGTCATTGGTGTTCATGCTGATGCGCGGGTTTACGCGCTTTGTCATAACCATTTCGCTTTTTTGAAAATGCCATTGGGCCGAGGCGTGCAGGGCGGTTGAGTTTATGATGGCGTGATTGGCCAGGTCGTCGGGTGTGTCTGGTTCGCCGCGCGTATCGAGATATGCCGGAGCGGCAAACACGACCTGCCTCACCGCACCGCATCTCAAGGCCATCAGGCTTGAGTCTGCAAGATTTCCAATCCTGATGCCGACGTCGAGGCCCTCATCCACCAGATTGACCACGCGGTCCACATAGAGAGTGCGCGCAGAGATCTTTGGATGCAGTTCCAGAAATTCACCCAGAATCGGAGTGACGAACATACGGCCGAACAACACAGATGCGGTCACGCTGAGTTCCCCGGTCGGTTCGGCATAGGAGCCGACGGCGGCACGCTCTGCCTCCTCGAGATCCATCAAAATGCGTCTGGCATCTTCAAAGAACCTTCGCCCGCTGTCCGTCAGCATGACTGATCGCGTGGTGCGCACAAAAAGACGAAGCCCCAGGCTGTCCTCCAGCATGGAGACCAGTCGGGTTACCGTTGGTGGCGACATATTGAGGTGGCGCGCCGCGGCCGCAAAGCCTTTCAGCTCGGCCACCTTCACAAAAACGCTCAGTGCGTGAAATCTATCCAAACAACTATTCCATATTTTGGAATAATATATTGCCAAATAGGGATATTCTGCAACACCAAGGCTTTGACTAGCTTCACCTCAACCCCAGGGCTCTGCCCGGCTGAGATGGAGAATTCAATGACACGCCCATTTGCAGAAATCAGTTTTACGCCTTCTGTACGTGCAACACAGGCCAAGAACGGATCGGCTGAAGGCTACGCAAAGTTTCTAGCCGGCGCTGTTCAGGAAGACCTCATCAGCCCGGTCGAAGCCAGCTTCATCGCACAAAGGGACGGCTTTTATCAGGCGACCGTCTCTGAAACCGGCTGGCCTTATGTTCAATTCCGCGGCGGACCGGCAGGCTTTCTGAAAGTGCTGGATGAACGGACGCTGGCCTACGCGGATTTTCGCGGCAACCGGCAATATCTGAGCGCAGGTAACCTGCTGAACAACGACCGCATTTCTTTGATCCTGATGGACTATCCCAACCGGAGACGCCTCAAGATCTGGGGCCGGGCGAAACTTGTTGATGGCGCGGATGATCCGGCCCTGATGCAACGTTTGCATGACCCGAATTACAGGGGCCACCCAGAGCGGGCCATTGTGATCAAGCTTGAAGCGATGGACTGGAACTGCCCGCAGCACATCCCCCAACGCCTGACCCTGGAAGAGTTTGAAGAGCACATGGCGCCGCTTCGCGATGAACTGGCGGAAGTGAAAGCTCAAAACGCAGAGCGCAACGAAAAGCCCGGCCATAAACGCTGACCGATGCTGAACCCCGCGCGTTCAGACGCGCCCCCAAAACCCCAAGAAAGGAAATACCCATGTCGCGCAATCTGAAATCCATCCTCAGCGCCAGTCTTCTCGCGCTTACCATCGCGGTGCCATTAACTCCGGCCCCTGCAATCGCCAATGAGACTGGCATTGAAGCCACACAAGCGGTCAGTTTCCGCGCCGAAAAAATCGGCGAGGTCAATATCGCCTATCGTGAGGCCGGAGACCCGAGCAGGCCAACCGTTCTGTTGCTTCATGGGTTTCCGACCTCGTCACATATGTTCCGCAACCTTATCCCCGAACTGGCCAAGCACTATCACGTGATCGCGCCCGATTTCCCTGGATTTGGGGCGTCGGACATGCCGCAAGCCGAAGACTTCGAGTATTCCTTTGCGAATATCGCCGAAATCATGACCTCCCTGCTGGATCGGAAGGGTGTCGATCAATACGCGGTCTATCTGATGGACTATGGTGCCCCGGTTGGATTCCGGATGTTTGCCGAACAGCCCGAACGGGTCACCGGCTTCGTCATTCAGAACGGCAATGCGTATGAGGAAGGGCTGCGCGAATTCTGGGACCCGATCAAAGCCTATTGGGCCGACCCCTCGAAAGAGAATGGCGACCAGCTTCGTGGGTTTCTTACTCTGGATGCGACCAAATGGCAGTTCACCCATGGTGTACAGAGGCCGGAACTGATCAGCCCGGACAACTATTGGCACGTCCAATACCTGCTTGATCGCGAAGGTAATCAGGAGGTGCAACTTGAACTTTTCCTGGACTACGGCACCAACGTCGCCGAGTACCCGAAATGGCAGGCGTTGTTTCGTGAGCATCAACCACCTGCGCTGCTGATGTGGGGTAAGAATGATCACATCTTTCCGGCCGAAGGCGCCCTGCCCTATCAACGCGACCTGAAGGATCTTGAGTTTCATCTGCTTGATACCGGACACTTCGCGCTGGAAGAATATGGGCCTGAAATTGCGGAACAGATGACTGCATTCCTGAACCGCATCAGCGCCGCCAGCAACTGATGCGCAACTGGCCGCGCCTCGATCAAGGGCGCGGCCTCATGTTTGGAGACGATCAATGAACACGCAAGCAAACACTGCCAAGGAAGTCACGGTTGAAATCGTGCACGGGTTTGTCGACGGTGGCACCGGAGGAAATCCCGCAGGCGTCGTTCTGGACGCTGATGATCTGAGCGCGCAAGATATGCAAACCGTGGCGGCAAGAATTGGATTGTCCGAGACGGCGTTTGTCTCGCGGTCCAAGACGGAAGGCTTCAAGCTGGATTTCTTCACACCGAACCGGCGCATCGCTCATTGCGGTCATGCAACAATCGCCGCCTTCTCTCACCTTGATGCGCTTGGCCGGATCCCCAAGCCCGATACGTCAAAGGAAACTGTTGATGGCCCCAGGCGCATACTCACGAAAGACGGCGCCGCCTATATGGAACAATTGGCCCCACGCTACTCGGGTGCTCAGGAATGGATCGAAAAGGGCGTGAAACTCGACGATGTGCTGAGCTCTCTCGGGGTCGACAAAACTGACCTGGATCAGAGGTTTACTCCGGTTTTGGTCAACACCGGCAACAGCTTCATCCTCGTCGGTCTTTCGGATGCGGCGGGCCTTGCCAAAATCAGACCAGATTTGGCCAAAATCAAGCAAATCAGCGAGCAACTGGATCTGATTGGCTATTATGTATTCACGAAAGACCCTTCAATCACCAGCCGGGACGCCACAACCCGTATGTTCGCACCCAGATACGCGATAGATGAAGAAGCCGCCACGGGGATGGCGGCAGGGCCACTTGCATGTGTGTTGAATGATTTCGGCGGCACGTCTCAGCGATCATTTGAAATCGAACAAGGGGTGTTTATGAACCCGGCAAGCCCGAGCCTGATAAAGGTCGAACTTGACATCGAGAATGGTGCGATCACGGGCCTCATGGCGGGTGGTTACGGAAAAGCCATGACCTCGGCCCGGATTGCTTTGTGACACGAAAAGGCCAGGTGTGTCCGCAGCATCAGCTTCGGATGCGCCCAGGTCCTTGAACTCGAATACGTTTCGTCCAAGGGTCCTGCGAAGGGACCTTAGTCAGCGCAGTGCGAGGCCCGGTCGCCCGCAGCCCAAATCGAAACCGGCCATTGAGGACAATGTAGAAGCTTGCGATTCTCAATCCATGTTGTCCGGATCAATGTGGCGATCCGGCATGGGACTGCCTTGATGCTCCTTTTCGACGAGAGAGTACAGCTCGATGGATCCGGCAAGCCCTCGAACTTCGTGAAACCCACAAGCAGAGAACAGGTCAGGCGAAGCAGCGGCAACGGCTGACGTCGCCAGAACTCTTTGGCCCAGGGATTTCGTCAACCCCTCGATACGGCTTGCGAGGTTGACTGCCCTACCCAGAACAGTGAAATCCAGCCTGCCGGGACTGCCGATATTGCCATAGCTGACCTGTCCGACATTGATCCCGATGCCTATATCCAAAGGCGGCTTCCGAGCCTCTTCGCGGCGATGGTTGAGTGCGGCCAAACCGGTCAATACGCTTTGAGCGGCCCGTGCTGCCCTTTTGCATTGGGCGTTCAAATCTTCCTGTGTCGCAACAGTGAATATCGACAGAATGCCGTCTCCCATAAACTTGAGAATGTCGCCGCCATTCTCTTCGACAGACTGCACGACCAGATCAAAATATCCACTCAACATGTCGAAAACGTCCTCTTCGGATGCCCTGTCCGAAAGAGCGGTGAAACCGCGCAGGTCAGAGAACATGACAACTGCGTCAAGGGTCGTGCGTTCCCCTCGCTTGATCCGCCCGTTCCACACAGCATCAGAAGGCCCATCGCCAAGATAGGTTCTGAGAAGGCCTTTGGACGACTTGCGCATCGTGACAGGTTCAAGAGCAGAGGACAGAGCGGGCAGTGCATCCTCTATTATTTTCAGATTCTGGGGCGAGAACCCGTCTGGCGACCGGGTGACAAAAGTACAGCCGTGCAGCGATCCGTCTCCGTAATAAAGCAGCGTAGCATAGTAATCGGTGCCACCCAGCTCAGCGAAATCAAGATATGATGAGTGCTCAGTCCTGGGGTTCAATTGCCGCAGACTTTTGTGAAGTGGCTTCCGATGTTCAAGAATGTACTCGAATGAGCTGCCGACATACCCATCCGTCAGCATGGTCTCATGTGTCACGTCATAGCTTTCGGTGCCATCCGGTGTCCAGACGATCCCCCATGCGATGAGCAGCGGATTGGCGAAACGCTGACCGATATTGACCCGCCAGAGCGGCACACCCGCCTCGATCAGAGACGAACAGAAATATGACACCACTTTTTCCGGGTCATCCGAACGACGCCCCTCGGCAATCATCCAATTGGTCAGTTGGGCAATAGCATCCATAGTTTAAAACCAATCGCTTAGATAAGATCGTCAAGAATTTGGGTTCAGCGTTCGATCATATTATTCTAGCCTTTTTCTTACCCCGTCCAAGCCTGCTGTTCGGTCCACAGTTATCGGCCGTAAGCGCCGGCCAAGCCACACGCAGACCTTCCTGGATACGTTTTGCCAGCCTTGTCATCAATTTGAATGAATCTTGCAAAAAGGCCGGCGTCACTCTCGAAATCCCTTTGAACGCCTTGTCGCGCGCTGGTTGCACGAGGCCGCTCTGGCTATTGATTTATTAGCGCGCGCAAAGAATATGTAAATCTATGATAAGTTCACGACGAACAAAACCAGCAGGCAGACTGGCATGACCAAGATAAAGAATATGGAAGAGTTTGCAGCGCTCAGCGGCATCTCGCGCCCCACGGTATCCAAATACTTTCACGATCCCGACAGCGTTCGCCCCACGACGCGGGCCCGAATAGAAGAGGCGCTGGAACGGTTCGACTATCGCCCCAACATTTACGCGGTGAACCAGAACCGGAAGCTTACCAAGAATATCGGTATCGTCGTACCGTATCTGGCCGATCCGTTCTTTGCAGAAATCGCACGCTATCTGGAACAAAGCTGTATCGCGGCCGGATACCGTCCGTTCCTGTTCAGCTCTCATGGTGAACAAAAGCTGGAAAACGAAATTCTGGACGGTCTGCAATCCATGAAGCCGGCAGGGGTACTTTTGGCGCCTCTCGGACGCGTTTCGGACAGATCAGCAATAGAGAAATTCTGTGCCAATGTTCCGACGATCTTGTTTGACAGTAATCTCGATGGTTTGGGGGCTGCATTCGTTGGTTCTGATAACTTCAGTTTTGTTTCGCAAACCGTCGAATACATGACCCGTACCGGCGAACCGCCCTCGTTTTTTGAAATGCGCACACCTGCGAACCCAAACGCCAACAAGCGAAGGAAAGCCTATATCAAAGTGATGGAACGTCTTGGGCTCGAGCCGCACATAATCAAAGTTGAAGGCAAGGGTTGGGCGTTTGAAGAAATCGGCCAAAGAGGGGCGCTGAAAGTTCTGGAAGAACGCGGTTTGCGAACCGACTCGGTACTATGCAGCAATGATCGACTGGCCATTGGCTTTCTTGCAGCTTGCTACAAACAGGGGATTCGCGTCGGTCGTGATGACAGTTGCGCGCTGCGCGTGGCCTCAAATGATGACCATCCCTTCGCGCAGTTCACTTGCCCATCCCTTACAACGGCGGCTCATGACTATGACAATGTTGCCGGTCGCAGCGTCGAAACCCTGTTTCAACTCATTGAAAGTGGCGGGAAATTCAAGACGCGATCAGAAACGTTGTTTCACGCAAGACTGGTTTTGAGGGATTCCGTGTAACCTGCAAATTTTAACGCGCGTAAAGTTTTTATTGACGCCGCGATAATTTACACACTGCTTTCTGTGTACGGCATCCAAGCTCAGGGAGGACAAGGATGTATTTGAAGAACGCACTTCGTGCGGCGACGGCTTTAACCTTTGTCGCAACGGCCGCGGCCCATGCAGAAACGATCACGATCGCAACCGTCAATAATGGCGACATGATTCGGATGCAGGGCTATACCGACAACTTTACCGAGGCGACTGGTATCGACGTGGAATGGGTGACGCTGGAGGAGAACGTCTTGCGTCAGCGTGTTACCACCGACATCACCACCAAGGGCGGTCAGTTCGATATCATGACCATCGGCATGTACGAAACGCCGATCTGGGGCGCGAATGGCTGGTTGGTTCCTTTGGATGGACTGTCAGAGGAATATGATGTCGGCGATCTGCTTCCTGCGATGGCGGGTGGCCTGAACCATGAGGGCACGCTGTATGCGGCACCGTTCTATGGCGAAAGCTCGATGATCATGTATCGCACCGACCTGATGGAAAAGGCCGGGATGGAGATGCCTGAGGCGCCGACATGGCAGTTTATCCGCGAGGCGGCGGCTGCGATGACGGACCGTGACAACGACATCAACGGCATCTACCTGCGTGGCAAGGCGGGTTGAGGTGAAGGCGGTGCCTTTATCACCGTGACTGCGAATTCCTTTGGTGCGCGATGGTTTGATGAAGACTGGAAACCTCAGTTTGATCAGCCCGAATGGAAAGAGGCGCTGACCTTTTTTGTCGACATGATGAATGAATCCGGCCCTGCCGGTTACGCGACCAACGGCTTTAACGAAAACCTGTCGCTGTTCCAGCAGGGCAAGTGCGGAATGTGGATCGACGCCACTGTTGCGGCGTCCTTCGTGACAAATCCGGATGATTCAACTGTCGCGGACAAGGTCGGGTTTGCTCTGGCACCAAATTCGGAAGGCGTCGACAAGCGCGCCAACTGGCTGTGGGCATGGGCACTGGCCATTCCGGCGGGAACCCAGAAAGAGGATGCAGCCAAGCAGTTCATCGAATGGGCGACCTCGAAGGATTACATCGAGCTGGTGGCGGAAAACGAAGGTTGGGCCAATGTCCCTCCGGGCGCGCGTACCTCGCTTTATGAGAATGCGAACTACAAGGACATTCCGTTCGCCAAGATGACGCTCGAGTCGATCCTGTTGGCCAACCCGCAGAACTGCTGTGCCAAGCCAACACCCTATACTGGCATCCAGTTCGTTGCGATCCCGGAATTCGCGGGCATTGCCACACAGGTCAGTCAGGAATTCTCGGCGGTTTATGCCGGACAGCAGACTGTAGATGAAGCGCTTGAAAAGGCGCAGGCCTTTACGGCTGAAGAAATGGAAGCCGCAGGGTACTGAGGCATCCCTCCCAGTAGGGGACAGGTGATCTGTCCCCTGCTCTCTTCCACTTCCACAACTCGCGTTTTTCTCGCAGGCTGAGTTACGCCTGAACAGAGAGGGTTTGCGTAATGGCTACTCAACACTCCCGATCCGTTGCTCGCCTGATGATGGCACCCGCAGTGGTCCTGCTGCTTGGCTGGATGCTCGTGCCATTGACGATGACGCTGTACTTTTCTTTCAAAAAATATCTGCCTCTGCGCGGGGGTGATCTGGGCTGGGTCGGGTTCGACAACTATGTCCGCTTTGTCTCGTCCAGTACATTCTGGCCCGCGGTGCAGGCAACATTGGTCATTGTTGGCGGTGTTCTGATCATAACCGTCATTCTCGGAATTCTGCTTGCCATGCTGCTGGATCAGCCGATGTGGGGGCAAGGCATTGTCCGAATTCTTGTCATCGCGCCGTTCTTCGTCATGCCCACCGTGTCTGCGCTGGTGTGGAAGAACATGTTTATGGACCCGGTCAATGGTTTGCTGGCCCATCTGTGGCGTTTTTTCGGGGCCGAGCCGATCTCGTGGTTGTCCGAGGCGTCGATGACCTCGATCATCATGATCGTTTCGTGGCAATGGCTGCCCTTTGCAACGCTGATCCTGTTGACCGCCATTCAGTCGCTGGACAGCGAGCAACTGGAAGCAGCCGAGATGGATGGTGCACCGCCGTTGAAGCGCTTTTATCACATCATTCTGCCGCATCTGGGCCGTGCGATCACCATTGTGATCCTGATCCAAACAATCTTTCTTTTGTCGATTTTCGCCGAGATCTTCGTGACCACCGGCGGCGCTTTCGGCACCCGTACACTCACCTACCTGATCTTCCAGCGCGTGTTGGAAAGCCAGAATGTCGGCCTTGGATCAGCCGGAGGTGTCTACGCAATCATCCTTGCCAATATCGTTGCGATCTTCCTGATGCGCATCGTCGGCAAGAACCTGGACGCGTGAGGAGGAAAACCCATGGCCCGCGCTGTCACATCTCGACGCAAATCGCTGAACACCGCCCTTGCCTGGGCTGTTGGACTGCTGATTTTCTTCCCGATCCTCTGGACGATCCTGACCAGCTTCAAAACCGAAGCGCAGGCCATTGCCAGCCCGCCCCTGTTTTTGAACTTTGACTGGACGCTGGAAAACTACGCCATCGTGCAGGAACGCTCGGACTATATGCGGTTCTTGTGGAATTCGGTGATCATCGCCGGTGGGTCGACCATGCTGGGCGTGATCATCGCCGTCCCCGCCGCCTGGGCGATGGCGTTTGTTCCGTCCAAACGAACCAAGGACATCCTGTTGTGGATGCTGTCCACCAAGATGTTGCCAGCCGTAGGTGTGTTGTACCCGATCTACTTGCTGTTCATCCAACTGGGCCTTCTGGATACGCGCGGAGGGTTGGTCGTGGTGCTGATGCTGATCAACCTGCCGATCATCGTCTGGATGCTTTACACTTATTTCCGCGAAATTCCGGGTGAAATTCTGGAAGCCGCGCGGATGGATGGGGCGACGCTGAAAGAGGAAATCCTCTATGTCCTAACCCCCATGGCCATTCCCGGCATCGCTTCGACCGTCCTGCTGAACTTTATCCTTGCGTGGAACGAGGCGTTCTGGACCCTCAATCTGACCGCTGTTGACGCGGCACCGCTCACGGCCTTCATCGCCAGCTATTCCAGCCCCGAGGGCCTGTTCTTTGCCAAGCTCAGCGCGGCCTCGACCATGGCAATTGCACCGATCCTGATCCTTGGCTGGTTCAGCCAGAAACAACTTGTCCGCGGCCTGACCTTCGGCGCTGTGAAATAAGGAGCATTCCTCATGGGACGCATACAACTCAAGTCCGTGACCAAAAGCTTCGGCGACGTTCAGGTCATCCCTCCGCTGGACCTGACCATTGAAGATGGCGAGTTCACCGTTTTCGTCGGCCCTTCGGGCTGCGGAAAATCCACGCTGCTGCGCCTGATCGCAGGGCTGGAAGACATCACCAGTGGCCACATAGAAATCGATGGAGCAGACGCAACAGACGTGCCGCCCGCCAAACGGGGGCTGGCAATGGTGTTCCAGTCTTATGCGCTTTACCCGCATATGACCGTTCGCAAGAACATCGCCTTTCCGCTGCGCATGGCGAAACTGGATCAGGCTGAAATCGACAAGCGGGTTGAAGGTGCGGCCGGCGTCCTGAACCTGACCGATTACCTGGATCGCCGCCCGGGCCAGTTGTCCGGTGGTCAACGCCAGCGCGTCGCCATTGGTCGGGCAATCGTTCGTGAACCGGCCGCGTTCCTGTTCGATGAACCGCTTTCAAACCTCGACGCAGCGTTGCGGGTGGGCATGCGGTTGGAGATCAGCGAGCTGCATGAACGCCTCGCGACAACGATGATCTACGTCACCCACGATCAGGTCGAAGCCATGACGATGGCGGACAAGATCGTTGTGCTCCAGGCTGGCGTGATCGAACAGGTTGGCAGCCCGCTGGAACTGTACCGAACGCCTCGCAACCTGTTTGTTGCAGGATTCATTGGCTCGCCAAAGATGAACTTTATCGAAGGGCCCGAAGCGGCAAAGCACGGCGCACGAACGATCGGCATTCGACCGGAACACATCGCGGTGTCGGAGTCCGAAGGAGAATGGTCCGGGCGTGTCAGCGTCTCTGAGCATCTTGGTTCGGACACGTTTTTCCACGTCCACGACACCGGACTGGCGGAGACAATCACTGTTCGTGCCGATGGCGAGGTTGGTTTCCGCCATGGGGATCGCATTCATCTGACCCCACGTGCCGATGTGATCCACAGACTTGACGCAGACGGTCTGCGGATCGAATGAAACGTCTGACGGGCAAAACCGCCCTGATTACAGGGGCTGCGCGGGGCATTGGATTGGCATTTGCCAAGGCCTATGTGGCAGAGGGCGCGCGGGTCGCCGTCGCCGACATCGACATCCAGCGCGCGCAGGGCGCGGTCGCTGGAATTGGCGCGGCAGCTTTCGCTGTCGAAATGGACGTGACCGACCAGCAGAGCATCGATCAGGCCATAGTCAAAACCGCGGCGCAATTCGGCCCAATCGACATTCTGATCAACAACGCGGCCATCTTCAGCGCCGCACCATTCGTCGAGATCGAGCGCGCCGACTACAATCGTGTGTTTGACATCAACGTCGCGGGCGCGCTGTTTACGATGCAGGCCGTCGCCAAACATATGATCAAACACGGAACCAAAGGCCTAATTATCAATATGGCCTCGCAGGCCGGGCGAAGGGGTGAACCATTGGTCGCTGTCTACTGCGCCAGCAAAGCGGCGATCATATCCCTGACCCAATCAGCGGGGCTGAACCTGATTTCTCATGGGATCAATGTAAACGCGATTGCCCCCGGTGTCGTCGATGGCGAACACTGGGATGGCGTGGACGCCTTTTTTGCAAAACACGAAGGCAAGCCCCTTGGCCAGAAGAAGCGCGAAGTGGCGGCAGCTGTTCCATATGGCCGCATGGGGCGCGCGGAAGACCTGACGGGCATGGCGGTTTTTCTGGCCTCTGACGAGGCCAAGTATATCGTCGCGCAGACTTACAATGTCGACGGCGGAAATTGGATGAGTTGATGGACCCTGTGGCGAACGCAAAAACCCCTGCACGGCTGCGGCAAGAGAGCCTTTCCAAGCTGCCAACCACCGTGAAGACTCCGATGTATGAACGTACGGATCTGACGCCGGGCATCGTTCATATAGGATTGGGTAACTTCCATCGCGCGCATCAGGCCTGGTATATCCATCGGCTCATGCAGCAGGGGTTGGCCCATGACTGGGCAATCGTCGGAGCGGGTGTGCGAAGCTATGACGCCGTCATGCGAGAACGATTGCTGGCGCAGGATTGCCTCACAACGCTGATCGAGTTGGGGCCAAACGGAATGTCCGCCGAGGTGATTGGCCCGATGATCGATTACCTGCCGATCGAAGAAAACAACGCTGCCCTCATCCACGCGATGGCCGACCCGGCCACCCGGATCGTTTCGCTGACTGTTACCGAAGGGGGATATTTTCTGGATGCCAACAGCGGCGCATTCGATTTCGATCACGCAGATATCCGTCATGACGCAGAAAACCCCAATCAGCCCCGTACGGCCTTTGGCGCAATGGTTGCGGCACTCAGACGACGGCGCGCCGAATGCCTCAACCCGTTCACGGCGCTCAGCTGCGACAATCTTCAGGGCAACGGAACGATTTTGCGAAACTGTGTTGTGGGATTGGCGCGCATGTCCGACCCGGAACTGGCCAACTGGATCGACAGGCGTGGCGCGTTTCCCAACTCGATGGTGGATTGCATCGTACCAGCGACGACCGACCAATTGGTATCGCAATGCCGCGCCCTTGGCGTCGATGACAGAGCGCCCGTCTCGCATGAGAACTTTCGTCAATGGGTCATCGAGGATGCCTTCTGCGCCGGACGTCCGCCCCTCGAAAACGTCGGCGCAATACTGACCAACAACGTCCATGGTTACGAGACCATGAAATTGCGCATTTTGAACGGAGGTCATCAACTGTTGGCGAATGTCGGAGAAGTACTGAGTGTTCCGACGATTGCCGACTGCATGAAGGACCCGGACATCGTGGCGTTTTTTCGAAAAGTGTAGGTCGAAGAAATCCTTCCGCATGTCGAAGCGGTTCCCGAAACCACTGCAAGTGAGTACCTTGAGTTGATCGAGAGCCGATTTGCGAACACGGCGATTCACGACACCACACGCAGGGTTGCATTCGACGGATCGGCAAGACATCCCGGATTTTTGCTGCCGTCGCTGCGTGATGCACTTGCATCAGGGTCTTCTGCAAACGGGCTCGCCCTCGCCGAAGCGTTCTGGTGCCGGATGTGCGCGGGTATTCGTGAAGATGGCTCCGAGATCACCCCCAATGATCCCCAGTGGGAAAGCCTGAACAGCACTGCAAAAGCGTCCAAAGCTGATCCTGAGCTTTGGCTGGAACAGGGTTTCTACAGCGGTGATTTTGGAATCAGCACACAGTTTTCCAACGCCTTTGCCCGCTGGCTGACCCTGATATGGCAGCGTGGCAGCCGGGCCGCCATTGCTGAGTATGTTGCCAACGGTTCAACGTAGCAAATCAATCTCGGCGCTCGGTTCAGCCAGGGATTGCGGGTTTCTGTTGCACTTATGCGACGGTTCTGCCGTTGAAAGAAAGTGTCATTTGAAACATGGTGTCACCTCCTGTTTCAAAAGGGTTGGTGCATAGTAGTTTGTCATAAAAAGAACAATTTAAGCGTGCATCTGAGCGCAATCTAATCTTCCGAGGTACAGGGCTGAGCAATGGCTACTACGACTATAATACCAAGACCTTCCGCTTCTTCTCCGCTCAGTCCAATACAAGGTTATGTTGCCTACGGTGACGGCAATCCCTCGAACACCACCACAATTTCTTATCACTTCGAACAATACGCGGGCACACAAGCGTGGACTGCGGAATACAAGGCGGAATTCCGAGCGGCTCTTTCTGCCATCGAGGCCGTCGCAAATGTGAGGTTTGTCGAATCCGGCAGCGCTTCCGCCGACTTGGTAGAGGTCATTGCGCCCACCAGCTTTTTTTTAAATCCCAGAACGCTTGGCTACCACTACACGCCATCGCGCAACCCCTCCGAAGGCGCTTTCAACACCGCCTACTGGACTGCCGGAGCAAATGGAAACGGCGATCCGGGCGGGTTTTTCTTTACTACGTTGCTCCACGAACTGGGCCACGCGCTAGGGTTGGGTCATCCCCACGACACCGGTTTGGGTACAACCGTGATGAATGGCGTCACATCGCCATTTGACTCTTTCGGGACCGGCAGCCTGAATCAGGGTGTCTACACGGTGATGTCGTATAATGATGGCTGGACCGAAAAGAACGGAATTCTCTCTGTCAACGCGACTTATGGTGGTTCAACGGGTCTTGGCGCTTTGGACATTGCTGCGTTGCAGGCGATGTATGGCGCCAATACCAACCACAACTCTGCCAACAATACCTACACGCTTCCTTGGGCAAACGTTGCGGGTACCGGCTATCAGTCTATTTGGGATACTGGTGGAAACGATACCATCCAGCATGTCGGCAGTTCGAAGGCGCGGATCGACCTGCGGGCCGCAACACTGGATTATTCCGAGACCGGCGGCGGCGTAGTGTCTTACGCAGAGGGCATAAAGGGCGGCTTTACAATCGCGCATGGCGTTGTGATTGAAAACGCGATCGGCGGGACCGGTGACGACGTGATCGTCGGGAATACCGCTCAGAACGTTCTGAATGGCAACCATGGTCACGATAAGATCTATTCAGTGTCCGACGGAACCAACAACAACACCGTTTATGGCGGTTTGGGGAACGACACCATTTATCTGGCGAACGGTTCCGGCGCAGACCAGGTTTTCGGCGGCCAGGGCGACGATTGGGCCATTGTGACCAACAATGCCGGCTCGTTTTCCGGAGGAAGCGGCACTGACACAATCCGATTTGTCAGCGCCATCAGCAGCTATCTGTTCATTAAAAACGGCACGAAATACGAATTTATCGATGCCGTTTCACGTATCACTTTCACGGTGGAAGATGATGTCGAGGCCATTCAATTCCTGAATGGATCACAGGCGTATACTCGTTCGAATATCGAAGCTGCCATGCAGCTTTCGGATATCGAGACGACCGGCACCACACTGAAACATGCAAGTCAGGGCATTTACGTTCTGGATGCAGGCAGCTCGAACGTGACGCTGGTATTTAATGGTCAGGCTGTTGGTCAAAACACGATCGCCGGCTGGCAGGCCATTCAGGCCGAGGCTTCGGGCGGCGGTTACAAAGTGCTGTGGAAAAACGTGAATGGGACGTACGGGGAATGGACGGTAAATGCCAATGGTCAGTTCCTCAGCAGCGGCAGCATCGGCAACGTGGCTGATGTTGAGGCCTTCTATGGTGCTGATTTGAACAATGACGGGCTGACGGGTCATGGTACGGTCACGGTTGAAACCACTGGCTCCACGACACTCGTTTCGTCAAGCCTGGGTTCATACTTAATTAATGGCACCATTGAACTGACCATAAACGGCGCCAAAGCCGGCTCGGGCAGTTTTCCTGGCTGGCAGGCCATCCACGCCGAGGCTTCGGGCGGCGGCTACAGGGTGCTGTGGAAGAATGCGAATGGCACGTTTGGGGAATGGGTGACGGATGCCAATGGTCGTTTTGTCAGCAGCAGCAGCATAGACGACGTCAGGGATGTCGAGGTCTTTTATGGCGCAAATCTGAACAATGATGGGCAAATCGGCCATATCACGACCAACATCGAATCCAACGGTTCCACGACGCTGGGATCGTCAACCAATGGCGCATATGTAATCGGCGGCAGCATCGACTTGAAGCTCAACCAGGCTAATGCCGGTCCTGGCAGCTTCCCGGGTTGGCAGGCGCTTCAGGCCGAGGCTTCGGGTGGCGGCTATCGGGTGTTGTGGAAGAACTCGGATGGGTCCTACGGTGAATGGACGACGAATGCGGCCGGTGAGTTCCAAAGCAGTACAACAATCACCAATGTTGCGGATGTAGAGGTCTTCTATGGTGTAGACTTGAACAATGACGGGCTGACGGGTCATGGAACGATCAGCATTGAATCCAACGGCGCGACAACGCTGGGGGCGACAACCCAAGGTGAATATCTGATTGGCGGCACCACCAAGTTGACATTCAACAACGCCACTGTCGGACCGAACAGCTTCTCCGGATGGCAGGCCATTCACGCCGAGGCTTCAGGTGGCGGCTACCGGGTATTGTGGAAGAATTCGGACGGAACTTACGGTGAATGGGTCACGGATTCCAATGGTGTATATGTCAGTTCCAACACCGTCCCTGACGTGGTCGCGGTCGAAACTTTCTATGGCTTTGATATCGATGGCAGTGGGACAGTGGGATACGGATTGCCCAAACTCGCTCGGTTTACTGAAGGCGATCAGAAAACGCCGATGGGCGAAGAAGTTTTGGGTGTGTCCGATTGGGATGAAACGGTCGATATTCTAAAGTTCGTCCCTGACCTTGAGGCTCCCGAAGACGTAGAAGACGACTACATACTGGTGAACTTGCATCAGGCTCAGGACGGGGCGCTTAACGTTTCCGAAGACTCATTGGCCGCCGTATTGAGTGGGAACTTGGACGTCAAGGATGACGAGGCCAGTCCGGCACTTACACCCCATTTGGACGAAGACAGCTTTTGGATTTAAAGATCCTTTGGCGCTGGAGGCGGCCCGTTCGGTTAAACTGACGGTGCCGTTTCTGGCGTAGATCGGCGAATAGGCTTGCGATTTCGATCGGTGTCCCGGCCCTGCAGGCCCGCCTTGTCAGCTCTGTCAAACCAAACAGCAGAGTGAAAGCAAATCGCCAAGGTTTTAGCGGAGCCGTAGCAACATACCCTGCCGCCAGCCAGCCTCCACCGGTGTTTCAAGGCAGTTCTGGCAACATCTAAAACCCATAGTGTGCCGCGCGAAGTACCGCGATCGATCACGGTGATACTCCAAACATCTTTGCGAGGAGGTATTATTCGTTTGTCCTATTGGCCCTGATAGTTTGTGCGGTCGCGCTGCTGAAATGCGCGAATGCGCATCTTCTGGGCGGTCTGAATAGGTGCTCTCATTTTGATCTCGGGCGCTGAACCAAACTTTGTAATCAGTCATTACCTGACGCGGAACGTGCTGGTCATCATTGGCGCATCCGTCGCCGGCAACCTGACCTTGCGTTGGCCCAGACCTCGGAACTGGTCAGGTGCTTTTGGCCGCGACCGCATAGTTACTGTGCGTCGGAACCACCGCGTTCAAACGTTGAGACAGTCTTTGCGACGTTGGCCAAAAAGTGCTTCTTCCAGCCTGCTGTCTGCGGTTTCTTGCTCAAAAAAACATGTGCAAACTTGGCAATGCTGAACTAACTTTCTAAATGCGGCGATGCCTGTCCGAATGATGTGGATTTTAAACTGTGAAACCTCAACACCGCCTGTCAGCGGCCCCTCGCCATGAATTGCGCAACGTGCGCAATCAGGGCATTGCCTTTCTGGCCTTGGCGTTTTTGTTCAGCATCTTCGTCAACCTGCTCATGCTGACAGGTCCGCTGTTCATGTTGCAAGTATATGATCGGGTTCTTGGTTCACGGGCAGTTGAAACTCTGACTGCACTGTTTTTGCTTGTTGCGTTGCTTTATGCGCTGATGGCTATGCTGGACTATGCACGCGGTCGCATCGTTGCCCGCTTTGGTGCACGGTTCCAGTCACAGCTGGATGAACGTGTGTTCGAAGCGACAATGCGTCGGTCTCTGGTGCCCCAGGTGCGATCGGCGCCGGCAACTGCACTGCGGGATCTCGAGGCCATTCGCACCTTGTGCTCTTCGCCCGTGTTACTTGCAGTAATGGATATTCCGTGGACGCCCGTCTTCCTGGGGGCAATTTTCATTTTTCATCCTCTGCTTGGCTGGTTGGCCGTTGCAAGTGGCGTACTGCTTGTGGTGATTGCTTTGCTCAACCAGGCCCTGACCAGCCGTAAGGTGGCCGAAGCACAATCCGCTGCGGCGCGGGCAAATGCCTTTTCCGAACACGCGAGGCAGGCAGCAGAAGTTGTACGGTCTCAGGGAATGCAGGCGGACGTGACCAGGCGGTGGTTGAACCAGCGTACGGAAGCTTTGCGTCAAAGCATTTCCGCCAGTGACTGGACAGGTAGCTTCACGTCGCTGACGAAATCGCTTCGGCTTTTCCTGCAATCTGCCATGCTGGCTTTGGGCGCGTGGTTGGTACTGCAAAACGAAATGACGCCCGGGGCGATGATTGCGGGCTCGATTCTCTTGGGACGGGCCTTGGCCCCGGTGGAACAGGCTGTCGGCCAATGGAGTTTGGTCGAACGGGCACGCACGGCCTGGAGTTCGTTGAACCGGTTTCTGGACCAGACGCCGCCAGAGGAACAGCGGATTCGTTTGCCGATCCCCAAATCCCAATTGGAAGCCAAATCCCTGACGGTAATCCCTCCGGGTGCTACTGCGCCAACGTTGCGGAATGTTAACCTGAAACTGGAACCGGGAAAGGCGCTTGGTGTGATCGGGAAAAGTGGGTCGGGCAAGACGACCCTGGCCAAGGCTCTGCTTGGGCTTTGGCGACCGGCGGCTGGCGAGATCCGGTTGGGCGGCGCCACGTTGGACCAATACGATCCCAACGATCTGGGCAGCCATATAGGATACTTGCCGCAGCAGGTGACCCTGTTCAACGGAACCGTTGCTGAAAATATTGCGCGGATGTCGGAAAACCCGGATTCAGAAGCGGTGGTTGCGGCGGCCAAGAAGGCCAAGGCGCACGAACTGATCCTGTCATTGGAAAAGGGCTACGGCACTTTCCTTGAAGGCAATGACAGTCAGTTGTCGGGCGGTCAGAAACAGCGCATTGCGCTGGCCCGTGCGCTGTATGGCGACCCGGTCCTTCTTATTTTGGACGAACCGAACTCGGCCCTCGACGCAGATGGCACCGAAGCTTTGAATGCAGCCGTGCGCGGCCTCAAGGAAGCGGGAAAGGCCGCCATCATCATGACGCACCGCCCGCAGGCCATTTCGGAATGTGACGATCTTGCTGTTGTGGAAAAAGGCCAGGTGGTGAGGTTTGGCAGCCGCGACGAGGTTCTGAACGCAATGGTCCAGAATGCGGGCGCGATTAAGCGCAAGCTTAGCCCCGTAGGTGAATAATGGCGAAAAAATCAACCAAGACACCCGTCCCCGTCTGGGGCATCAAAATACCTGCGCTGGTGGGATTTCTTGCCCTTGGCATTCTGGTCGGCGGGTTGGGCCTTTGGGCCGTGAAAACGCGGCTGGCCGGGGCGATTGTATCTTCGGGCGTCATTGAAGTTCAAAGCAACCGTCAGGTCGTTGAACATCCTGACGGCGGCGTGGTCGGCGAGATTTTCGTGCGCGACGGTGATACGGTTGCCTCGGGCGATTTGCTTTTGCGGTTGGATGACACATTTCTGTCTTCAGAACAGACGATTGTAGAATCTCAACTCTTTGATCTGCTGGCCCGCCGCGCCCGGCTGGAGGCCGAGCGGGATGGCCTGACATCCGAAGAATTGGCCACGCGCCTGGCTGAGGTTCAAAAAGAATACGATATCGATCCGGACCTGATTGCAGGGCAACAGAACCTGTTCGATGCCCGGCTGGAAACGCTGTCCAAGCAGGACGAACAACTGCGCAAACAGTTGGTTCAGATAGAAAGCGAGATCGCAGGCACGCAGGCTCAGTTGGTCTCGCTGCGCCGCCAGACAGAGTTGATCGCGGCGGAGTTGAAGGATCAGCAAAGCCTGTTGAGCAGGGGTCTGACACAAAACAGCCGCGTGCTGGCGCTGCAACGCGAAGAAGCCAGCCTGACAGGCGAAATCGGCAAACTTGAAGCCTCCGTTGCGCGCCTTAAAGGACAGATTGCATCAACCGAGATCAAGATTGTCGAATTGACCGCGACCCGGCGGGAAGAAGCGATCACCACTTTGCGGGACGTTCAGGCGCAGGTGGCAGAGCTGTGGGAGCGACGTTTGTCCCTGGCGGAACGTCTGGCCAGGCTTGAAATTCGCGCACCTGTCAGCGGAACGGTTTACGGCAGTCAAGTCTTTGCCCTGCAATCGGTCATTCAGCCGGGCGAACCCATGATGTATGTGGTTCCGCAGGACACGCCGCTGTTGGTGGCAGCGCGGGTGGATGCGATTCATGTGGATCAGTTGCATGTCGGGCAATCCGTTGCCCTGCGCTTTCCGGCGTTCAATCAGCGCGAAACGCCCGAACTCGAAGGACAGGTCAACAATGTCTCGGCGGACACGTTCACGGATGAACAGTCCGGTTTCACCTTTTACCGCGCCGAAGTGGTGCTGAATGACGGTGAGGTCGACCGGCTCAATGGTCAGGAACTTTTGCCGGGTATGCCGGTTGAGACTCTGATCAAGACCGACGAACGCACGCCGTTGTCCTATCTTGTGAAACCGATGGCAGACTACTTCAACCGCGCGTTTCGCGAATGATGCGGACGCGGTTATCGCTGGATGACCGCGTTTTCCCATTCAGCCAGAAAACGGCGGCGTTTCAGCCTGTCCAGAAATGTCATGAGCCCCGGGTCCAGCCCAATCGTTTCGCGATCGGTGCCAGTTTCGTGCGGGGCCAAGGGCGGCAAGGTAACGGGGTCGCCTACCCGTTTGGTTTGGTTGGAAATCAGGTGTTTGAGAAAAGACGTGGCGGCGTCCGGTTGCGGGGTGCCATTCAGCACCATGGCCGTGCGCATCATGGTCGTCTGAAAATCCGACGGCAGAATGATTTCCACCGTGTCCTTGCTTCCGGCGCGGGCTTCGGCGTAGCTGCCCAGAACGTTGTAAGCCACTGCAATCTCACCTTTGACGAGGTCATCGATCATATCCGCCGAACAACAGTACAGGCGTACGTCCAATCCACCCATCACCTCCATAAGCCGCCAATACGTCTCGGACGCGCGGGCATCCTGCGTTGCGAACAGATAACCCAGACCGGATTGACGGATGTCATAGGTGCCCACACGGCCCCTGAAATCATCGGGACGCAAACGAAGGATTTCGATTAGTTGTTGCCGGGTCTCGGGGATGGGGCCGCCGGCAAAGGCCGCGCGGTTAATCACGATTGTCGCCGGTTCCGAGGTGAAAGCAAAAAGGCTTTGATGCCATTGCGCCCAGGATGGCAGCGGTATGTCGTCGATGATGCGCCCGAAACCGTCGTTTGCCAGCTTCAGTTGCAGGTCCATCGCGCTGGATATGACGACATCAAAATCTTCCGGCGCGGCACGGACTATTCGGTCAATATCTGCGGTGCCTGTCACCAGGTATTCGACAGAGATACCGGGGTTTTCTTCGATGAAACCCGCAATCAAGGGTTCGAACAGAAAGGTGTCCGTGCTTGAGATCACGCGTAGATGCGCCTCATCCGCCGAGGCGTTGAAAACCTGCCTGTCCTCCCAGGTTTGGGTGGCAGCAACGACAGGAAGGCTGAAGAAAATCAAAGCGATAAGATAACGCACGCGCCGCCCCCCTGCCGGTTGGTCAATTCCAGTGTGCCACCATGCGCAGAAGCAACGTCCTGAACGATTGTAAGGCCCAATCCGGATCCGATGGTTCCGCTTGCATTCTTCCCGCGCTCGAAACGGCGTGTCAAAGTGTCGATCTCGTTTGGAGGAAACCCCGGCCCACGGTCTTTGACAATTATCTGAATGCGTGGTTCCGAAACAACCTCGATGCGTACGAAACTGTCGGCAGGCGCATATTTCAGTGCGTTGTCGATCATGTTGCGCACAGCGTTCTGAATAAGAATGGGGTCACCTGAATACGAAACCTTTGGATCGCCGCTCAGGGAAAGCGACAAGTCCTTCATCTCGGCGATTGGCGTAAGACGCTGCACCAGATCACGGACCAAAGCATTGAGATCAATGTCTTCGCGCTCCAGATGATCGGCGCGGAACGTGATCATCGCATGATCCAGCAATTGCCCCGCCGCGCGCGAGCTTTCATCAATGGCCCGCACCATTGAGCGTAACGCTTCGCGGTTTTCTTCCTTTTCGACCCTCTGCAATGTGGCATCGGCATAAGATCGAACGGTTGCCAAAGGTGTGCGCACCCGGTGGGCCGCCTCGGCGATGAAATCTTCCGATTGGCTCAGCGACTGATCCAGCCGCCCCATCAAAGAGTTCAACGACGCCACCAAAGGAGCCATTTCGCGGGGTACGGGCTTTTTGAACGGGCTCAGGTCCTGCGGGCCGCGCCGGGTGACAGAGGTCGTGAGCCTGTTCAATTGGCCAATCGTCGACGAGGTGGCCCAGAACGACAGCGCAGCGGCAAGGGCAAAGAACCCGATGCCCAAAATCGCCGCGTTGCGTGAAATCTGGTCCAGAGTTTCCGCAAGCGCATCCTGCGTTTGGCCCAACGCGACCTCGATAACGGTTTGTTTGTTCAAGCCCACCAAGGTTCGCCGAGCACTGACCTGACGTATGGTTTCACCCCGTATCCGACTGGTTTGAAAGCTCCACTTGCCGTCGAATTGCCCTGTGGCCGGCGGCAGATCATCATATCCAGACAGAAACGCACCATCCTGAAAAATCGCGTAAAAAACCCGGTCGTCGGACGGTGTGCTGAGCATGGCGAAGGCTGCATAGGGAATATCAACCTCCAACTGACCGTCGCGCAAGGCGGCCGCGTCTAGAATTGAGGTGACAGACGCCCCCAGGATGTTGTCCTGCCCTTGTTGCGCGACCTGTGCGGCATAGTTGCGAACCGCGATGAACAGAAGAAACGCCAATATCGCGGCACCACCGATCAAAGTCAGGACCAGCCTGTTCCGAAGCGATCCTGACACATAGGGATCAGGAGGGGGATCAGGAGGCATGATCCAGCCTGTATCCAAGACCGCGAAGCGTGGTGATCTTCAGGTCCGACGGTTCAAGATGTTTACGAAGGCGGCCAACGTAAACTTCGATAGCATTGTCCGAGACATCGTCATCATATGAAAAAAGCCGGTCGGTCAGTTTCTGTTTCGAAAAAACCTGACCAGGCGCGCTGATGAACAGTTCCAGAAGGCGCAGTTCCCGGTTGCGCAACGAAACAGTCTCATCCCCTACGGTCAGATGACCTGCCAATGGATCAAAGACTATTCCGCCCACTTCAATCGTTGTCCGTGAATTCCCGGATTTGCGACGCAGAACGGCGCGGCAGCGGGCCTCGAGTTCGGCGTGGTCGAACGGTTTGGTGACATAGTCGTCGGCCCCCAGATCCAGCGAACCGATTCGATCCGAAACCTGGCTGCGTGCGGTCAAAACGATCACGGGGGTGTCCAGGCGACCTGCGCGATGCCGTTTGAGAAAGTCGCGCCCGTCCCCATCCGGCAACATGATATCCAACAGAATAAGGTCGTATTCCTGAGTTTCGGTAAAGGCGGTCGCCTCGTCCAATTTAGACGCATGATCAACCACATGGCCGTCTAACCTCATGCGCGAACAGATGGCGTTCGCCAGATCAAGATTGTCTTCCACAAGGAGGAATTTCATGGGATTTTTGCTATTTTTCGTGCGTGACAGGTTGATGTCAGGTTGATGTGTTTTTGTTCCACCCAATCTGAGCCGCCATGCGGCTGGTTGTCAAATGGGAGGACATCATGACGACATTCACACTGGGCCGTCGCGCCCTGATCGCAGCTGTGGCCGCAATTGGCCTGACAGGGCCGGCTTTGGCTGATGGCCATCAGGTCGTGGACAGCATTCACTTTCTGATCCCCGGTGGCGCCGGTGGCGGCTGGGACGGAACGGCGCGCGGCACGGGCGAAGCGCTGACAAAAGCTGGCCTTGTCGGCACGGCGTCATACGAAAACATGTCGGGCGGCGGTGGTGGCAAAGCCATTGGATATCTGATTGAAAATGCCGACAGCAATCATGGCACTCTGATGGTGAACTCGACGCCGATCGTGATCCGCTCATTGACCGGTGTATTTCCTCACAACTTCCGCGATCTGACGCTGGTTTCGGGCACTATCGGCGACTATGCCGCGATCGTTGTGGGCAAAGACAGCCCGATCAACTCGATGGCGGATCTGCTTGCCGCTTTTGATGCGGACCCAGGCGGCACAGCGATCGGTGGCGGCTCGGTTCCCGGCGGCATGGACCATCTGGTGGCGGCGATGGTGATGGAAGCAGCGGGCAAGGATGCGCTTGGCGTGAAATACATCCCCTATGATGCGGGCGGCAAAGCCATGGCGGCCCTGCTGTCGGGTGAAATCGCCGCCTTGTCCACCGGTTTCTCGGAAGCGGTCGATCTGGCGAATGCGGGTGAAGTCAAGATTATCGGCGTGACATCCGAAGAGCGCGTTGATGCGGCTCCTGACGCGATGACGATGAAGGAACAGGGTATTGATACCACTTTCGTGAACTGGCGCGGCTTCTTCGCGGCCCCCGGCCTGCCCGAAGAAAAACTGGCCGCCTACCAGGAAGCGATTGCCAAGATGTACGACACCCCGGAATGGGAAGAGGTTCGTGCACGCAACGGTTGGGTCAACATCCACAACTCGGGCGCAGATTTCCAGACCTTCCTGGAGCAGCAGGAACAGCAGATCGGCGATCTTATGAAAAAGCTGGGCTTCCTCTAAGTCCGTTTTCGGCAGAGCGGATCCGCCGCTCTGCCTTCCCACGAACAGGAACAGGGAGAGGCTCTCATGGCGCTGGATCGCTGGATCGCGCTCATTCTTCTGGGTGTGTGTTTGACATATGGCTACGCCGCCTGGTTCACGATGGACGGCAGCCTGCCCCCTTTCATGCAGAGAAACCCGATCTGGCCCAGCACATTCCCCAAAGTGCTGTCGGTTCTGGGTGTCGTCACCACCACGATCATTTTGCTGGGCTTTGAAAAGGCGGAACCAAAGGAAGCCGATATCGATTACCGGCGGCTGGGGGAATACCACCTTGATCAAGCACTTATGTTGCTGGCCTTGATGGTGATTTACGCGCTTTGCCTGCGCCCTGTTGGGTTTCTGATCTCGACCTCGGCCTTTCTGATCCTCGGGTCTTTCATTCTGGGTGAGCGCAAATGGCACGTCATGCTACCCGTCGCGCTGATCGCCACAGGCGCGGTCTGGTATCTGGTTCAGGAAGTTCTTGGCATCTACATGCGCCCATTGCCGGGCATTTTCGGAGGCTGACATGCTCGAAGGACTTCTGATCGGTCTGCAAACGGCGTTTTCAATTCAAAACCTGCTGATGGTGATCGCAGGGTGCCTGATCGGCACGTTCATCGGCATGCTTCCGGGTCTTGGGCCGATGTCGATCATCGCCATCATGATCCCGGTCGCGATTTCCATGGGCGACCCGTCCGCAGCGCTGATCCTGCTGGCCGGAGTGTATTACGGCGCCATCTTTGGCGGTTCGACATCTTCGATCCTTCTCAACGCGCCGGGGGTCGCGGGCACTGTTGCGTCCAGTTTCGACGGCTATCCGATGGCCCGCCAGGGCAAAGCGGGCAAAGCGTTGACTGTTGCAGCTATTGCAAGTTTTGCCGGCGGTACGATCGGAGCCATTTTGTTGATGGTCTTTGCCCCTGCTCTGTCTTCGGTGGCACTGCTGTTCCACTCGGCCGAGTATTTCGCGCTTATGGTCGTGGGCCTGTCGGCAATCGCAGCCTTCGCAGGCACCGGTCAAGTGGCCAAAGCCGTCATCATGACGCTACTTGGGTTGATCATGGCAACGGTCGGTGAAGGTGCATTGTTCAACCTGCCGCGTTTCACAATGGGTATCATGGATCTGCAATCGGGCTTTGGCTTCATCACGCTTGCTATGGCCATGTTCGCCCTGCCCGAAGCGCTGTTTCTGGTGCTCAAACCCAAAAACCTTCAGGGGGATGACGGCGAGATCAAGGACCTGCGCATCACAGGCAGCGAAGCCAAGGCCATCGCACCGGTGATCGGCCGCCAATCTGTACAGGGCTTCTTCATCGGGGTTCTGCCCGGTGCGGGGGCAACGATTGCCAGCTTCCTCGGCTACGCGGTCGAGCGCAACATTGCCCCGAAAGAGGAACAGGACGAATTCGGCAAAGGGTCAATAAAAGGTCTGGCTGCGCCCGAAACGGCGAACAACGCGGCATGTACCGGTTCTTTCGTGCCGCTGCTGACACTGGGCATTCCCGGGTCCGGCACCACCGCGATCCTGCTTGGCGCACTGATTGCCCTGAACGTGACACCCGGCCCACGGCTGATGCTGGACGAGCCGCAGATATTCTGGGCCGTCATCATGTCAATGTTCATTGGCAACCTTGTTCTGCTGATCCTGAACCTGCCGCTGATCCCATATATCGCAAAGGTTCTCTCGGTTCCGCGCAATTACCTGATCCCCTTCATTTTGTTCTTCACTCTGATGGGGGCCTATATCGGGCAGAACAATGCGACCGAGCTTTTGATTCTTGTTGGCTTCGGTGTTTGCGCCACGGCGTTGAAATTTGCCGACTACCCGCTTGCGCCGCTGCTGATCGGTTTCATCCTCGGGGGGATGATGGAGGACAACTTTGCCCGCTCGATGCAGCTCTATGACGGTATTGCTTTCATCTGGGAACGTCCAATGACGCTGGGTCTGCTTGTTGTCGCGGTGCTGCTGGTGCTGTTGCCCAGCTATCGCGCACGCCGCGCGCGGGCCCGGGCCGCAGGGGTTGCCGACGGTGACTGAGCCATTGGCAGGAATACGGGTTCTCGATCTGACGAATGTCCTCGCGGGTCCGTATTGCTGCTATCAACTGGCGCTCATGGGCGCCGAAGTGATCAAGGTCGAACGCCCTGACGGTGGCGACCTTGCCCGCGTTCTGGGTACTGATCCTGCCAGAAACAAGGCCGGTATGGGCGTCAGCTTTCTGGCGCAGAATGCTGAAAAGAAGTCTATCACGCTCAACATGAAATCAGAACGGGGCAAGGCGCTTCTGAAACGCCTTGTACAGACGGCCGACGTATTGGTAGAGAACTTTCGCCCCGGTGTGATGGATCGGCTTGGACTTGGGTATGGCGTCTTGCGCGATGTGAACCCCAGCCTGATTTACTGTGCTATAAGCGGGTTCGGTCAGGATGGCCCGCGCCGAGGCGATCCGGCCTATGACCAGATCGTGCAGGGTATCAGTGGCGTGATGTCTGTCACCGGCGGTCCTGACACCGCACCCTATCGCGTTGGCTATCCTTTGGCGGACACGATCGGTGGGATGACGGCCGCTTTTGCAGTGTCCGCCGCCCTGAACGCGGATCCTCGCGGGGCCTATCTGGATGTGGCAATGTCCGAAGCCGTGATCTCGACAATGGGTTGGGTCGTGTCGAACTATCTGATCGCCGGTGCCATTCCCGGGGCCCATGGCAACGAAAACACGACGTCAGCGCCATCAGGAACATTTGCAACCGTTGACGCGCCCATCAACATTGCCGCCAACCGCGACGAACAGTGGCAGGCACTGGCCCGGCATCTGGGCCGGCAAGACCTGCTGGCCCACCCGGACTATGAAACGCGCGAAGACCGCAAGCGCAATCGCCACGCCCTGCGCGCGGCGCTGGAGGAGACCTTGCGGACCAGAGCGGCATCAGACTGGGTCAGCGAACTCAACGCAATCGGAGTGCCGGCCGGGCAGGTATTGACCGTGCCCGAGGCGCTTGATGACGAACAGCTTGCCGGTCGCGGCCTGATCGGGTCTTTGCGGGTGCAGGGCGAAGACATGAAACTTGCAGGCAGCCCTATTGTCAGGGACGGCGAACGGCAAATGCCCCAAACCGCGCCGCCTGAACTTGGGGCAGACAATAACGCGATCTGGTCTGAAATTGGGTTGTCCGGCGCGGAAATTGACGCTTTGAGCAAGGAAGGCATCATATGAGCGATGTGTCCGATTGGTGGACGACTTCCATCATCGATATGGAACCGGGCCGGATCGACCTGCGCGGAGAGCCGATTCAGAGTTTGATCGGACATCTCAGTTTCAGCGAGATGATCTGGTTCATAGTTCGTGGCGACCGACCATCTGGGGCGCATGCCCGGTTGTTCGAGGCCGCGCTGGTCGCCGCCGTGGACCACGGACCTCAGGCCCCTTCCATCGCAACGGCGCGCATGGCCGTGACCTGCGGGCTGCCCCTGAACAACGCGATGGCGAGCGCTGTGAACATGTTGGGGGATATTCACGGCGGGGCTGGCGAGCAAGCGGTTATGCTGTACCATTTCGTGGCGCAACATCCTGGCCGGTTGGATCAAACGCTGGACGAGTGGATCGAGCGTGAAGGAAAGATATTGCCGGGTTTTGGCCATCGGTTCCACACGCCAACGGATCCGCGCGCACCACGTCTGATGGCGTTGGTCCGTGATGCTGTGATGGACGGGGCTTGCGATGGTCAGTTCCTACAGATCGGGCAGGCGATCGAAGCAGAGTTGGCCCGGCGCAAGGGGAAGCCCGTTCCAATGAACATAGATGGTGCCACCGCGGTGATCTATGCCGAGTTGGGCTTTGCGCCCCCACTGGCACGCGGTCTGTTTTGCCTATCCAGATCTGTTGGCATTCTGGCCCATGCGTGGGAACAGATGCAGCAAGGCGGCCGGAACAAGGGACCGACCCCGCCTGCCTATCGCTGGACCTATGTCGAAACGTAGATCGCTAGGCAGTTCTGAGCCGTGGGCGGTTGGCCAACAGGTCAGCCGCCGCACGGGCAATGACCAGTTCTTCATTGGTCGGGATTGCCATCACCACGACGCGGGACAGATCGGTTGAAATGATCCGGTCATTGTCCGCATTTGCGTCAGGATTGAGCTCGATACCCAGCCATCCCATCCCAGAGCACACCCGGTCACGCACCAGACGTGAGTTTTCTCCGATCCCACCGGTAAACACCAAGGCGTCGATACCGCCGAGAATGGCCGCCATCGCGCCAAGCTCGCGCCGGATACGGAAGGTGAAATAGCTGATCGCCTGTCGGCTTTCGCGTGTGTCCGCCTTTTCCAGGGTACGCATATCGTTGGACAGCCCGGACAGGCCCAACAGCCCAGATTTCCGGAACAACAGGTCTGAGATTTCGTCAGCGCTCAGCCCTTCCTGGTCCATCAGATACAGGACCACGCCGGGATCAAGTTGACCACAGCGTGACCCCATCGGCAGCCCGTCAAGGGCCGAAAACCCCATGGTCGATCCGACGGAGCGCCCTCCGATCATCGCACACATCGATGCACCATTACCCAGATGGGCCACGACCACGCGCCCTTCGTGCAAAAGCGGCGCTGTCTTTGCCATGTGATCCGAAATGAACTCATAGCTGAGCCCGTGAAAGCCATAACGCCGAACACCTTTGTCGTAATACTCGCGCGGCAAGGCAAAAACGTCATTCTCCCACGGATGATTGCGGTGAAAGGCGGTGTCGAAACAGGCGATCTGAACCGCATTCGGAAAACGTTCCATCGCGGCCCTTGCTCCGGCCAGATTGTGCGGCTGATGCAAAGGCGCGAACGGCGACAGCTTATCCAGCTCTTGAATGGACGCCTTGGTCAATGGCACCGGAGCGTCGATGTCAGGTCCACCATGGACAACACGATGCCCGACCGCAGTCACGTCGCTGTTTGGAAATGAGCGCGCAAGCAGGTTCAAAACCCAGTCCAGCGCTGTGGCGTGATCGCGTATTTCTCCGGCGGTGCCGCTGGCAAGGACACTTCCGTCGGAAGACTTTGCCTTGACAAGCGGCTCTGGCTCTCCAATCCGCTCCACAGCGCCGGTGCACACCATGATCGGATCGTCATCGGTCAGCTCGAACAGACCAAATTTCATGGAAGACGATCCAGCGTTCAGTGTCACGACATGTGTCATGCGGGTGCTCCGGTGCGCGGTAAGGAAAAGACTTCGTGCAGTGCCGCCACCGCACAGGATGCCAACCGGGCTTTGTCGTCATCGGCGCGGCTTGTCAAAATGATCGGAGCTTTGGCCCCCATGACCAGACCGGCCCCTTCTGCATTGGCGATATAGGTCAGTTGCTTGGCCATCATGTTCCCGGCATCCAGATTTGGCACCACCAGAATATCGGTTTTGCCCGCGACATCCGACACAATCCCTTTGGAACGCGCAGCCGCAAGGCTGACGGCATTGTCCATGGCAAGGGGGCCGTCAACAAGCCCGCCCGTGATCTGACCGCGTTCCGCCATTTTCGACAGCAAAGCCGCGTCAACCGAGGATCGGATCGCCGGATTGACGGTTTCGATGGCAGACAGAACACCCGCCCTGGGGTTTTCGATCCCCAGAGACAGGGCCAGGTCGATTGCGTTCTGGACAATATCAATCTTGGTTTCAAGGTCCGGCTCGATATTGATCGCCGCGTCCGTCACCAACAAAGGTCTGGGTTGTCCGGGCACGTCCATGACAAAGACATGGGTAAAGCGGCGGCCGGTGCGCAGGCCGTTTTCACGCCTGAGCGCAGCCTTCAGCAATTCATCCGTATGCAGATGCCCTTTCATCAGCGCTTTCGCTCGACCTTCTGCAACCAGATCGACCGCCGCATTGGCCGCACCGACGTGATCGCTCTGCGCAATGATTTCAATCCCATCCAACGACGCTCCGATTTCGACGGCCGCGTGCGCGATTTTGTCCGGGTCACCGATCAGAATGGGTGTGATGATCGTCTCATGCGCGGCCAGCAGCGCCCCACCCAAGGCGTTGGGCTCTTCCGGGGCCACGACAGCGGTCGGCATGGGCGGCAGCGGGCGCACCTTTTCCAGCATGGCATCAAAGTGACGATGACGTTTCACCACCAGCCCGGGCAAATCCAACTCGGCGAACACCATCTCTTTCTCCGGCGCGATCACGACGGCCTGCCCGCTGACGATCACGGCACCGTCCGATGGGCGCGTAACGACCGTGTCAAAGACAACCTCCCGGTTTGGTCGCTTTTCCAGAACGGTGACTTTGGATACCAGCTCATCACCGGCATGCGCCCTTTCCACAAAATCAAATCGCTGCGATTTGTAGAGCGTCCCTGCCCCCGGCAGAACGTTCCCCAAAACGGCCGAGATCAGGGCCCCCACGAACATGGCAGGGGCAACCGCTTCGTTGATGTGGTCGCCGTCGCCGTCTTCGCTGGCCAGATGAAGCGGATTGTGGTTGCCGGAATTGTTGGCGAACACATAGAAATCATCGACCGAGCACGTGCGGGCCAGCTCGGCAGTATCACCGACCTGAAGCTTGTCGTAAGGCGTGTTGTGGTACTGCATGAACTGTCGATTCCATTTCGATCCGATTGGCGACGCTGCGAACTCTCTTGCTGATACCCAGTTCAGCGCGCAATGAAAACAACGCATGCCGGCTGCCCGTATCGGTCTGCACGCTATTTCCGGCGGGTAACGTCTTCATGTCGTTACGCCCGGATAATGTGCAGATTGCAGATCAGGCGCGCTGCTTTGCGCCGCCGCCCTGTTTGCGCATCGAAAGCCCGATCCGTTTTCTGGGTACATCCACCTCGACAACGCGCACTTTCACGACTTGCCCGGCCTTGACGACCTCGTGCGGGTCCTTGACGAAGCGGTCGGCCAACTGGCTGACGTGAACCAGACCGTCCTGATGAACGCCCACATCCACAAAGGCCCCAAAGGCAGCCACGTTTGTCACGGTGCCTTCAAGAACCATTCCGGGCTTCAGATCGGTTATCTCTTCGATGCCATCCGCGAAAGTGGCCGTGACAAAGCTGGGCCGGGGGTCTCGTCCGGGTTTCTCAAGCTCGGCAAAGATATCCAGAACCGTGGGCAGGCCGAAATCTTCGGTTACGAATTGTTGTGCCCGCAACCCTTTCAAGGCCCCCTCATGGCCCATGATGTGCCTGATATCCCGCCCGCAGGCCGACACGACGCGGCGGGCGACTTCATAGGCTTCGGGGTGCACCGACGACGCATCAAGCGGTTCGGCGCCGTCCCTTACGCGAAGAAACCCGGCGCATTGTTCAAAGGCACGCGGCCCCAGCCCGGCAACGGACAACAGGTCCTTGCGTGATTGGAACGGCCCGTTCAGATCGCGATGGGCGACGATGGCTTCGGCTTGCGCGGGGCCCAGCCCCGACACGCGCGCAAGCAAAGGTGCAGAGGCCGTGTTCAGGTCAACCCCGACCGCGTTCACGACATCCTCGATCGCGGAATCCAGGGATTGCGACAGGCGGTGCTGGTCAACGTCATGCTGATATTGCCCGACGCCGATGGATTTCGGTTCGATTTTGACCAGTTCTGCCAAAGGGTCCTGCAGCCTCCGGGCGATGGACACCGCCCCACGCAGCGAAACGTCCAGATCGGGAAACTCTCGTGCTGCCATCTCCGACGCGGAATAGACCGAAGCCCCGGCTTCGGACACTACCACCTTGGTCGGCGCTTTTACCGCCTTGGGGAGCAGAGCCAGCGTATCTGCAACCAACCGTTCGGTTTCCCGGCTCGCTGTTCCGTTTCCGATGGCGATCAGTTCGATCTGATGGGCCGAGATCAGATTCAGGATGGCAGCCTGCGCTCCGCGCAAATCGTTTTTGGGTTGAAAGGGATATAACGTGTCAGTGGCCACGACCTTGCCCGTTGCGTCAACCACCGCCGCTTTCACGCCGGTGCGGATGCCGGGATCGAGGCCCAAAGTGGCCTTGGCACCCGCCGGAGAAGCAAACAGCAAGTCTTTGAGGTTGCGTGAAAAGACCTGAATTGCCTCGTCCTGTGCCCGACTGCGTAGTTCGGCCATCAGTTCGACCATCATCGACAGCGAAAGCTTGACCCGCCATGTCCACCCGGCCACCTTGCGCAACCAGGCATCACCCGTTCCTTGGCCACGGGTCTGCAAATGCGCGGCCACGATGGATTCGGCCCGGGCTGCCCCGAACTCCGGTTCCGGCGCGATATCAAGTGAAACAATGCCCTCTTTTGACGCCCGCAGCATCGCCAATGCCCTATGCGACGGAACATCCGCCCATCGTTCGGAATGGTCAAAATAATCACTGAACTTGGCGCCTTCCTGTTCTTTCCCGTCGACAACCCTTGCACTGAGCAGTGCCTCGCGCTGCATGAAGGCCCGCAACTCACCCAGCAGAGTCGCATTTTCCGTCAATCGTTCGGTCAGAATGTCCCGCGCGCCGTTCAGCGCGTCACGAGGGGTGGCAACGGCCTCGCTCAGGTATGCCCCGGCCAGTGTTTCCGGGTCCGCATCGCGATCGGCCAGAATGGCTTCGACCAGGGGTTCCAGCCCGTTTTCACGCGCGATCATCGCCTTGGTGCGCCGCTTGGGCTTGTAAGGAAGATAGATGTCTTCCAGCTGTGCCTTGGTTTCTGCCCGAGCTATCGATTTACTCAGATCTTCGGTCAGCTTCCCCTGTTCTTTTATCGACTTCAGGATGGTTTCCCGCCGTGCCTCAAGCTCACGCAGATAGGTCAAACGCTCGGACAGAAGGCGCAATTGGGTGTCGTCCAACCCACCGGTTGCTTCTTTCCGATAGCGGGCGACAAAGGGAACCGTCGCTCCGTCGTCCAATAGATTGATCGCAGCACCGACCTGATCGGGACGTGCATTGATCTCGGTGGCTATGGTGCGGGCGATACGGTCCAAGGGGGCCTCCTGAAACGGCAATGGAAGGGCTTCTTAACCAGCCGTTTCAGCAAGGGAAAGTCCCATGTGCCGGTCCGTCGAAAAGCATCGGCAAATAGCGACTGTTTTCGCGGCTATTCGACATGTCTGAGCCATTGGACGAAAACACGAGCCTGCAAGGGCGTCAGCCCCACGGCATCAGCCCGCAATACCCTGTGCGCGCGCCTACATTGTGCGCCATTTGCGCCAGCGTCGTCAGGTCAAAGACCGGCAGTTTCAGGTCTTCCTGAATGCGTTTTGCATAAGGCGGAAGATCCGTGCATTCCAATACCACAGAGCGTATTTCAGGTGTTTCGCGCTTCAGCCTGCGTGCAGCGTCCAGCACTTCGGCCTCGATCAGATCTGTGTCCATACGGGTGCGCGCGTTGCGCAGGATGACTTCGGCAAACTCACTGGTGTGTTCCAGACCCTGTACGGCCACCGGAACACCCCCCGCTCCAACGCCTTCGAAATGGCGTTGCGTCAGCGCTGACGAATCTGCTGTAATCACCCCGACCGGTGCGGTGGCCCCGGTCATGTGAAAGGCCAACGGCACCTGTATCAGGCTCGAAGCGAAGACAGGCACCGATACGGCCGCAGCCAACTCTTTTTGGAACAGGGCGAGAAACCCGCAACTTCCGGTAATGGCGCGCACGCCCTCAGCCTCAAGCCGTTGCGCGCCTTTTATGAAGGGGTTCAGAAGATCAGGCGTCGGATTGTTCAGCAGCGTAGGCACCGTGACGCCATCTATCATCTCGTACAGCACCGGGAATGGCAGGCTGGAAGGGTTCTTGATATGACCGGGAGGTTTGGGAAAATAGCTTTCCAAACACAAAACCCCGATAGAGGCTCCACAGATATTCTGTCCACCCTGGTAGATTGGCATGACGGGGTAATCCTTCTTCGAAACGGTGGTTGTTGCGCGTCAAAATCGCGACAAGGCGAATGAATCCAATGGGATGTTGAGGCGTTGCCCTGACACCAGGTCAGCCACCAACTCACCTGTTTTGGGGGCCATCATCAAACCGTAATGGGAATGACCAAAGGCGGTGAACAGGCCCTTGTGTCCTTCAACCGGACCGATCGCAGGCAAACTGTCGGGAAAAGACGGGCGTCGGCCCATCCAGAACTGTGTATCCGTGGTGTTCAGATCCGGCATCATTGCGCGGGCCTGTGCGGTCAGAAGCGACTGTTTGCGTGGATCTGACGGCGCGTCGATGCTGCCGAATTCGGCCGTGCCCGCCACACGCAGACCGTCCTGCATCGAACTGGCCACCACCTTGGCATCCACGTCCATCACCGAGTTTTCCAGGCTGGCAGAGGGGGTCGGGAATTGGACATGGTATCCACGCTCGGCCACCAGTGGCACGGGCAAACCCAAAGGTTTCAGCAACCCGGCAGACCAAACCCCGGCGGCCAGCACGACAGTATCGGCGTGAAGCGCGCCGGCCGGCGAGGTCAAATGCCATTGTCCGTCTTCCATGCGCTTTAGTTCTTTGACTTCTGTCCGCACGAACTCGGCGCCTTGTTGACGGGCCTTGTCGGCCAAAACCGCACCGACCCGGCCAGGAGACGTGACCCGCGCCTGTCCCTTGATCAGGATCGCAGCCTTGAAATCTCGGGACAACGCAGGTTCGATCCGGCGCAATTCCGGTCCGTCGATCCGCTCTAGATGTCCGCCTTTTTCCTGCCGGATCAGATATCCCAGTTCTTTCAGGTCAGCCTGATCCGGGTTGCGAAACGCGTGGATATAGTTGGAATCAACAATAAGGTCTTCGTGCCCGGTATTTTGCAGATGTCTTCGGTACAGATCTATCGAAGGGCGGCACAGCACCTCCATTGCGTCCGAGATATTGCGTACGGATTTCACGCTTGAATTCTTCAGGAACCTCAGGCCCCAGGGTATCATCCTGGGCCAGTACGCAGGTCTGACGGTCAACGCGCTTTTCGGGTCCAACAGCATCCCGGGGATCGTTTTCCAGATACCCGGCGTGGCCTGTGGAATGACCGACCAGGGCGAGACGACACCGGCATTGCCGAACGATGTCTCCTGCCCCGGTTCTCCACGGTCGATCAGACGAACGGCAATACCGCGCTCCTGCAACGAGAGCGCACAGCACAGACCGACGATCCCGGCGCCGATGATGGTCACTTGTTCAGGCATGTCAGACCGTTGCTTGAATTCGGCTGCGGGCGATCACCTGTGTTACGATGACAGGAGACGCCACCGCCAATGCGATCAGGTCAGCCGCCAGCGTGGGCGCCACGAAGATAATCCCGGCAATGGCCATCAGGATGCGCGACACGAGGTTGAGTGGCTGCAACCAATACCCCACGACCGCTGCCGAAAGGGCGATGACGCCGGCAATACAGCTGGCGGCGGTATAGGTGAATTCCCAAAGATCGAACCCGGTGGAAGACACGAACAGCAAAACCGGCGCATAGACGAACGCCATTGGCGCGATGACCTTGCCCAGTCCCAGCGTAAAGGCGGACAGCCCGGTGCGGAACGGGTTGGAATTCGCAATCGCCGCCGCCGCATAGGCCGACGTACAGACCGGAGGTGTGATCTCGGAGACCACGCCGTAATACAACACGAACAGATGGCTGGCGATGGGTGGAACCCCCAACTGCGCCAGCGCCGGCTGCGCCACCGAGACGAGCATGATGTACAGCGCCGTGGTCGGGATGCCGGCACCCATCAGGATGCAAACGATGGCAATGAAGACCAGCGAGATAAACAATTGCAGGTCTTCCATCGCAAACAATTGCCAGCTGCCGAACGAAATCATGTTGTAAAGGTCCGCGGCGAGGTTTCCTGCGCCCTGAGTAACCATGAACCCGATGCGGAAACCGATACCGGTTGTGTTGATCACACCAACGACGATACCTACCGCAGCGGCTGCAGCGCCCACGGCCAGAGAGTATTTCACACCCAACTCAACCGCTTGCAGCATCTCGGGCACTTCGATCCGCTTCTGCGGGTTCAGCGTGGCGATTACCGACAATCCGCACAGAATCGCGGTCATTGACAGGTCGAACCCACCGTCGGAGAACTTCCAAAGCACGAAGGCCAAGAACGCCGCTGCGTAGATCAGTGTTGGCGGTTGCTTGATCCGCGACATGCCCGCGATCACCGCCAGAGATATGCCGCAGAAGGCCGACATGAAGGGCGTGTATCCAGTGAACAGAACCACCAGCAGACCGATCAGCGGCACGATATTGGCCCAACCCTCGGCCCAGACGGCCTTGAGCTGCGGCAATTGCTCTTTCGCCAGACCTTGCAGGTTCAGCTTGCGTGCCATCAGATGCACCACGGCAAAGACGCCGACATAGTGCAGGATCGCCGGAAAGATCGCTGCGATCACGATTGTGGTATAGGGCACCTCCAGGAACTCGGCCATGATGAAGGCCGCAGCACCCATGATGGGCGGAGTGATCTGACCACCGGCCGAAGACGCGGCCTCGACCCCGCCTGCAAAGTGACCGGGGTATCCAAGGCGCTTCATGTTGGGAATTGTCAGCGCGCCGGTCGAAACGGTGTTAGCCACCGAAGAGCCCGAGATCGTGCCGAAGAAGGCCGAGGATACCACCGACACTTTGGCCGGACCGCCCGTATAGCGACCCGCCAAAATGGTTGCGTTGTCAATGAACAGTTGTCCAAGCCCCGTTCGCTGAGCGATCACGCCGAACAGGACAAAGTGGAACACGATGGTCGAAACGACCCAAAGCGTCACGCCATAGATTCCTTCCTGCGGGAAGTACATTGACGATACGAAGGTTTTGAAGTTCACGCCCGGATGTTGCAGCAATCCGGGAAAATAGGGGCCCATCAGCGCGTATGAGATAAATACGCAGATGATCAGCGGCAATACCCAACCCAGCGTGCGGCGCGCAATGTCCAATACCAGAAGGATGATGATGACGCCGAGGATCACATCATAGATGTTTGGGTTGCCCATGCGGAAGGTTTGTTCCTCGATCCCCAGGAACGAGATGCCGCGCCAGGCGAAACCAACGTAAAGTGCGGCGATGATGCCAAGCGCCATGAACACCAGATCATAAAGAGGGACGTTGCCGATGCGGAAGCGACTGACTTTGAGAGCATAGAGGCTTTTGGCCCCGACAATCGGGATCGTGGCGTAGACCAGAATGAACAGCAGAGCCAGATAGATGCCCATATGCCAGTGGTCGGCAGGCAGACCGAACCCAGCCGTGAAGAATTCGTAGAATGCAAAGATCAGGGCGACGACACGCAACACCTTGCCTGCCGTGGGCGTGACCTGCCGGACAGCGGCGCCTTCGTCGAACTGTTCTTCGATGGCCGCGAGTTCCTCGGCCGTCAGTTCGTGGTCATCAAATTTCTGGGTCTCGGACATGATGGCCCCCCGATTTCGCATAATTCCAGAGTGCGGTGCCCCAAGAAGGGGCACCGACGACAGGTTTCAGTCAGGTGTGGTTATTGAAGAAGACCGGCTTCTTTATAAAATTTTTCGGCACCCGGATGCAGCGGAACACCCAGCGCTTCGACGCCGTCGAGCGCAGTATCAGGCGTGATCTGCTTGCCTTTTGCGTGGCCGTTGTCCAGCAGCTTGCGCGTGTTGTCGTTCCACAGGGCCTTGGTCAGCTGATAGACCAGATCTTCGGACAGATCCGATGAAACAACCAGCATCGCGCTTACCGCGGGGGTCTTGGTTTCGGAATCGATGCCTTCATATACACCACCCGGGATAGCGGACGGGATATAGGCAGGAATGATCTCGTTGATCTTCGCCAAATCTTCATCGCTGAAGGAATGCAGGTTCATGCCCTTGGTCGAAGACAGCTGCACCATTGCGGCAACTGGCCATCCTGCTGCGTAGAAATAGGCGTCCAGTTGACCATCGGCCAGACGTTCGGCGCTCTGGCTATTGTTCAACTCGGCCTCATCCATGTTGTCACGGTTGACGCCCCAGGCTTCCAGCATTTGCAACACGGCCACCTGCGTGCCGGAACCAGCCTGGGCAATACCAACGCGCTTGCCTTTGAGATCACTCAGATCGTTGATCGTCTGGCCTGCGGGAAGAACCAAGTGCAGGTCTTCCGGGAACAGGTTTGCGACGATGCGCAGTTTCGGGTGGGGTTTGCCTTCAAACTTGCCCTCACCCAGATACATCGAACGGGTTACATCTGCCGCGGCCAGGCCGGCCTCAAGCTCGCCGTTTTGCACGGCGGCATTGTTGAAGACTGACGCCGTTGTCGACTGTGCAATCGCGATCAACCCGGGCACGCCGCATTGGCCGCCCTCTTCGCAGGGGCGTGAGCCCGGAGGGGCCGAAATTCCGTTGGCGATGGTCCCGCCGATCGGGAAATAAGTGCCGCCTGCACCGCCGGTGCCGATGCGGAAAAAGGTTGGGTCCTGTGCAAGCGCCGGTGCAGCCAATGCACCCGCCAAAGCCAAACCCGTCAGGCATTTCATCAATCTCATCGTAAGCTCCCAGTTGTGGATCATTGGATTCGGTTTGTCCGAATTCTGATCCGTTCAGCCTATGGAGTTTTAGCATAAATACAAATTTGTTATATTTAACAAAACGAAAGTTTCGCTTATATATTAAACATGAACCTTGCTCAATTGACCGTTTTTCGTGAGGTGATGGAAACCGGGTCCATCTCTCAAACCGCAAAGAAGCTGAACAGGACACAACCTGCTATCAGCCTGGCAATCAAGAACCTGGAAAGAAGTCTTGGACTGACCCTGTTCGAACGAAAAGGCCGGCGTCTGATCCCAGTGCCAGAGGCGCATTACCTGCTGGCCGAGACCACCGGAATACTGGACAGATTATCTACGGTTTCCAGCACGATGCACGGGCTTCTTAAAGGAAGTTCGGGCAATCTGAACATTGCCGCCATGCCGGGGCCGTCCATTTTTGCCTTCCCAAATTTCATCAGCCGTTCAGTTGGCGGGAACCCGGACATCCGGGTTACGCTGTCAACCCGCAGTTCGCCACAGATAATGGAACTTGCAGGCACTCAGAACATTGATTTCGGGTTTGCTGATTTCGAACACCCGGTCGGAAAGAAGCCGCAATTCACGGCAGAGATCATCAGCGGAGATTGCTTTTGCGCAATGGATCGGGACAACCCGTTGGCGAAAGAAAAGGCTGTGACGATTTCGGATCTCGATGATGTGCCAATGGGTGGACTATACGACACCCACCCTTTTCAGAAGAAAGTGCAACGCGCTTTTCAGATGGTTGCCGCCACTTACAAACCAAGTGTGACGTGCCAGTATTTTCTTCCGCTCATTCCGTTTGTTGGATCGGGGCAGTGCTGCTCGATTGTCGATCCGTTGACCGTTGCAACCGAACGGAAGCTGAACATCTCGCATGGCCGTGTGGTATTCCTGCCTTTCAAGGACCCCCTCAGATATGAATACGCCATCCTATCGCCGGATCACCGTCCCCCGTCGCAATTGGCGCTGAAAATAAAAGCGGGATGGAAGGCGGAAGTTGTGTCGATGCTGGATCAGACCAACGCCAACCCGCGGACGGAAGACTTCTGAAAGACACCCGACCGCACTGCGAAATGGGCGACAACCGGAAGAACTCAGATGCCGCGCGCAACAGAGGCCTCCAGCGTCGATTTGAGCAGTTGCGGATCTATCGGTTTGTAAAACAGCGGCAGCTTTGCTTGTTTGCACTGCTGGACAAGCTCTTGTGATCGATTGGCTGAAATAATGCAGCCGGGCAAATGCCCGAATTCATCCGTCAGGGCACGCATGGCGTCCGTACCTGTTTTCCCGTTGTTCAATTGATAGTCTGCGACAACAAAATCTGGCAGGATACCTATTTCGCGCAGAAGGCCAATCGCTTCGCTTTCGCTTTCGCATTCAAGAACTTCGACGCCCCAGGATTCGATGGTCATGGTCAAGGCGCCGCGCAGGTTTTCATCGTTTTCGATCAACAGGGCGACGGTGTTGCCCAGCACATTCGAGTTTGGTTTTTGTACCACTGAAGAGCAGAGAGAAACCTCTGGTTTCGCCCGGGATAAAGGTATTTCGACCGAAAACCCCGTGCCCTTTCCAACTTCGGAAAACAGGTGGATGGGGTGTTGTAGCAACCCGCAGGCCCGCTCGACAATCGCAAGACCCAATCCCATGCCTTCGGCGGCGCTGGCATCTGAATGCAAACGCTGAAATTCCTGAAACACGATATCTCTTTGATCTGATGCTATGCCGATGCCCGTGTCCCAGACTTCCAAAGCAATTGCGTTCTTGCGATGCCTGACACCAACAAGAACTTTCCCGGTCTCGGTATACCGGATCGCGTTTGAAAGCAGGTTCTGCAATATCCGCCGAAGGTAACTGGCATCGCTTGTGACCCGAGCCTTTGTGTCAACAAAACGCAAACTCAAACCCTTGGCCTGGGCGACGGGCTTGAATGCGTCTTCCATCTGCAAGAAAAGTTCGCCCACCGACACCGTGGACAGATGCGCCTTGGCCCGCCCGGAATCCAGCTTTGAGATGTCCAGCAGGGCCTCGAGAATGTGTTCGACACTGTTCAGGGCGCTTTCTGCTTTTGCTGCAACGGTCCGGGCGGTGTCAGTGTCCAAACCGCTGCCCAGTGACGCAACATAGAGCTTTGCAGCAGACAGAGGTTGCAACAGGTCATGGCTGGCGGCGGCCACAAAACGCGATTTTGACGCGTTCGCCCGTTCAGCCTCGTTCAGCGCGTCCGCAAGTTCCATTGTGCGTGACGCCACACGTTGTTCCAGAAGCTCCTTGGCTTCATACAAGGCCTGCGCAGACCTCCGTTCCGCAGTTACATCGGTAAAGGAAATCACAAAGCCCCGATCGGGCATTTCCTGGGCAAAGACCGACAGGATTTTCGATCGCCCCCGATGCATCTGGAACTGAAGAGGGCGGCGATAGGTTGGTCGGCTGACCCAATCCAGCAGATCCGCCTCGGTTATGCCTTTCTGAAAGCTGATGTTGTCGCCCAGGCGATTGGACAGGGTTTCAAACCGCGTGCCCATCTGAAACTGAGTGATCGGTATGGCCAAAAGTTCGCTTGCGCGGGTGTTCCACCCGATCATGCGGTGCTTGTTGTCAAAGATGCAGACGCCCTGATCGATATGTTCAAGCGTGGCGCGGATCAGCCGCGCCTTATCGTCAAGAATGCGATCCCTTTCTTGCCGTTCGATCCGCATGATATCTGTCACGTCGGTTTGCAGGATCACGGTGCCCCCGTCTGGGGTGCGGTGTTCTGACACCTGCGTCCACCGATTGCCCGAAAGACGAACATTGAACACCACGTGGTCATCTGCGTGACGATCCAGACGGCTTTTGGCCCAGTCTTCTGGGGTCATTGTCTCTGGCAAGGACAGGAACCCGGATTGGCTGACCAGTTCCACGTAGTCGGCAAAGCGCAAGCCGGGGTTCAGCTGTTCCTGAATGTCGGGCATATGCATCCCGAACCGGCTGTTGCACAGCACCAGTTCTTCGTCACGATTGAACAGGGCAAAGCCTTCCTGCACCGTTTCGATCGCATTTGCCAAATCTGCGCGGGCTGCTTCGGTTTCCTTGTTGGCCTGCGCCAACCTGGCGTTGGAGTCATTCAGAAGCTCAAGCGCACGCTCAAGGTCATCCGTACGGGCGCGGACCTCTTGTTCAAGCACCGCCGCCCGTTGGAACTGAGCATAAGCCGCGCCAGAGGCATTGGTGGATTCTTCGACCCGCCGCATCAGGGCTTCGGCGATTTTCCTAAGCTTCTCGTTCTGACGATCAAGTGAGTCCGAGGGGTCTGTGAGATGCTCGATCATACCTTACTCTTTCTCGGGCGGGTATATCGCCACGCCGGTCAGGGTCTGGTTCACATGGATCGAATTGAATTGCTCTCCATAGGTCGAGAAACCGACCACGTGATGGCGGGACAGGATGTCCGAGATCGCGTGCGTCTTCTGCTTTTGCTGGGCCTCCAGCCGACGAAGGATGCAGTCACAACCCAAAATGGTGTCGGGTAGCTGCTTCTCGGTCAACAGGCTGATTTCTTCCTGTAGATGTTCAACCATGTCCCGAGGTTCTGCCAGCGTCAGGACCAAGCCTTCGTCAATCGCCGAAAAAAAGACGAGATCGCCATTTCCTGCCACCTGCTGGATCGCGCGGACATGGTGTTGCCCGCCTATTTGCACAACGACTGGATGGGCCGCGAATGTGAATGTGGTGAGCTGTTCCGGGTCTTTGCCGAGAATACGGGCGTATTCGCGGGCAGCGGGTTCGGCATTGATTTCCTGAACGATGCGTTTTGCCGGGTCTGCCTTGGTCACGACCATGCGATGGGCGGTGGGCAGAAGGTGATCGGTTTTGAACACCTTGATCGGACACGGCGTGCGAACCTGCGTGAGTACGGCTGCGTTGCTTCTTGCCTGCCCCTGATACAGAACATATGTGCGCCCGAATTTGGTTCCATCCCCCGCCGAACCGCCGAACAATGGCACCGGTCCCAGCCCCACAGCCAATTCCGACGTCAGTTCATCTTCTTTTGTCGACAGCCCGTCAATCATCAGGAACGTGAATTCATGGCTCCAGTCGGGCGCGTTTACCATCATCGCATTTCTGTTGTGGATCATCTCTTTGATGATGCTGTCGGAATCGAATTCGTTCAGATCCGGAACAAGAACCGTGCGTATGTCAAAATGGGATTGCGGCAGGCCGATCGCGACGATCTGATCTTCGCAATACCCATTATCCGCCAGCTCTCCGGCGGTGGTGCAACCAACAATCGGGGTCGGCGCAAAGGCGCGTTCGGCATCCGCGATCACCACGGATGCATCGGCGTTCGGGCTGACAAAAAGAATGACAAGCGCAAGTGCGTCATCACCCAACTGGCGTTTGAGTGTCTCGATCGACTGCCCGGTGTCGTGGCGTGCAAAAGCCGTTTTGACGATGCCTGGCGTACGGGCCCGGGCTGTTGCCCACCCGACTGCTTGGTCCATCGTGCCTCCTCCCTAAAAGCGCGACGATGACGTGAGAGTATGACGCTTAGCCTTGGTCTTGCAAGACACTGGCAAAGGACGCTTTCTTGACGATCAGAACCGCCTGCGTTCGGCTTTGGACACCCAGTTTTCGCATTATTGCGGTCACATGCGCTTTGACCGTCGTTTCCGCAATCGACAAGTCATAGGCGATTTGCTTGTTCAGTTTGCCTTCGCAGATCAGTTGCAGGATGCGCGCCTGCTGATTTGTCAGTGTCGCCAGTCGTTTGACCGCTTCGCCGTGTTCGTCCTCTTCCTCTGTGTCAATCAAAACGCAGCCCTCCGGCACGAAAACGTCACCGGCGTGCACTGTCTCGAATGCAGTGCGGAACACGTCGCGCTGACTGTGCTTGGGGACATAGCCAGATGCGCCGGCCTGTATCACCTGGCTGACAACGCGGTTATCCGTCAGCGACGACACCACGATCACCGGTGCGTCCGTGGAAGCCTTCAAGCGGATCAGACCTTCCAGACCGTCCACATCCGGCAAATTGAGATCCAGCATGACCGCATCGGGCTTCAGCCCACTTTCCAGCAGATCCAAGGCGTCCTCCAGTCGGTCTGCCGTATGGACTTCCCGGATCTGAGCCACACTTTGCAGGGTCATCGACAAGGCGTCGCAAAACAACGGATGGTCATCAACGATCAGAACGTTATCGAAATCATTGCGCGCGGCGGATTCAGCAAACATCTGGTATAGCCTTTTGCATTCAAATGGTCTCCAGCCTAACCAATCCTAGCAACGAATGAAAACCACGCATACTGGCGGAAGGTCGTATAACAACGCGCACCCCGGATCAGGATCAGAAGCGTGTGACATGTTCTATAACTGAACCGGATCAGCTCGCCGTTCTCTTGTCCGGGTTGCAGGCTGCCCGGCGATGCCCGAGCATGTCAGGAACGACCAAGTTTTCTACTCCGTCTTGGTCGCCCACCGCAGTTAATGCACTATCCGACGTCCAGGATATCAGAACTGCTGGCGACCTGAGCCAATATCAGTCGCGTTTCAATTTTCGGATACACAGCTATGATGCTGGTGTTTCCAAATCAGCGATGTCGCAGGAAGGGCGCATCGCCGAAATCTTCAAACGTCACGGCCATACACATTCGCCGCCCGCGCTGCGGTGACTACACCCAAGGTCTTATAGGCAAGGCTGCGAACAGCGCGTAGCGTAACAAAAATATACTTGGAGAAGTGAAATGGAACTCAATGACAGCCGCGTCATCGCCGCGCCGCGATCCAAAGTCTGGGCCTCGCTCTTGTCGGCAGAAGTTCTTAAGGAATGCGTGCCGGGATGTCAGGAGATGACAGGTTCGATCGAAGACGGGTTCGAGGCCACCGTCGTGCAAAAAGTAGGCCCGGTCAAAGCGACGTTCAAAGGCTCTGTAACCCTTTCTGATCTCGTGGAGCTTGAAAGCGTGAAGTTATCGGGTGAAGGTAAGGGAGGAGCCGCCGGATTTGCCAAAGGCGCGGCCGACGTCACCTTGTCGGATGCCCCCGAAGGCACACTGCTGACCTACGCGGTCGATGCACGCGTCGGTGGCAAACTGGCTCAGTTGGGGGGGCGCGTGATCGATGGGGTTGCCAGAAAAATGGCCGACCAGTTCTTTGAGAACTTTCAGAATGCGGTCGAACCTCAGGATGCGCCCGAGCCCGAAACCTCGGAAGAAGGCGAGTCCGGGGAAGAAAAGAAAGGTTGGATCAAGCGCGTGTTAGGCGGTTAATCCTTTGGAATTCAGGGAGGAGAAAGTCATGAAAATTTCCATGACCGTGAACGGCAAAGCCGTAAGCGGAGACGTCGAGGGCCGGACATTGCTGTCCGGTTTTCTGCGCGATCATCTGTCTTTGACGGGCACGCATGTGGGGTGCGACACTGCGCAATGCGGCGCTTGCGTGGTGCATGTGAATGGCGAAGCGGTGAAATCGTGCAACATGCTGGCTGCCGAAGCAGATGGGGCTGATGTCGGCACGATCGAAGGTCAGGCCAATTCGGATGGGTCGTTGAACGTGATCCAGCAGGCGTTTCAGGATCACCACGGTCTGCAATGCGGATTCTGCACTCCGGGCATGGTGATGAGCGCCGCCGCGCTGCTGAAAGAGAACCCGCGCCCGACCGAGGCCGAAATCCGGAAGTATCTGGAGGGCAACCTGTGCCGCTGTACCGGGTATCACAACATCGTCAAGGCGATCATGGCCGCATCCGGCCAGGACGTGGGCAGCATCGCTGCGGAATGATGCCGCTGCGGGCGTCAGAAGCACGCCCGTGGGATGAGTGAAGGATGCAGCAGCATCCGTTTATGGGAGGAGAACAAGCAATGCCCAAAGACAGTGGCATCGGAGCCAGTTCCAAGCGGCGCGAGGACGTGCGCTTTCTGATCGGAGCAGGCAATTATACCGACGACATCAACGTACATGGCCAGGCCTATGTGCATTTTCTGCGGTCCGACATCGCGCATGGCCGGATCAAATCCGTGGACACTTCGGCGGCCGAAGGCATGCCGGGTGTGGTCAAGGTGTTTACCGGCAAGGATTTCGAAGGCGTGGGCGGCATGCCGTGCGGCTGGGAAGTCACCGACAAGCACGGCGCGCCGATGCAAGAGCCGCCGCACCCCATTCTGGCGCAAGGCAAAGTGCGTCATGTGGGCGACCCGATCGCGGCCGTTGTGGCCGACAGTCTTGAGCAGGCCCGCGACGCGGCTGAGGCCATCGAAGTGGATAGCGAGGAACTGCCCGCGGTGATCGAAATGAAGGCAGCCGCGCAGGATGGCGCGACGCTGGTCCATGACGATCTGAAGAACAACATCTGCTATGACTGGCAGCTGGGTGAGGCGGACGATGCCAAGGTGAACGAGGTGTTTGCCAACGCCGCGCATGTCACCACGCTGGAGCTTGTGAACAACCGTCTGGTCGCCAACCCGATGGAACCGCGCGTGGCCGTGGCGGAATACAGCCGGGGCACGGATGAGTATACGCTTTATACCACTTCGCAGAACCCGCATGTGATCCGGCTGCTGATGTGCGCCTTCGTGCTCGGCCTGCCCGAGCACAAGGTCCGCGTCGTGGCGCCGGATGTGGGCGGCGGTTTCGGCACCAAGATTTTCCACTATGCGGAAGAGGCATTCTGCACCTTCGCTGCCAAGGCCTGCAACCGCCCGGTCAAGTGGACGGCCAGCCGGTCCGAGGCGTTCATGTCGGATGCACAGGGCCGCGACCATGTCAGCAAGATCGAGCTGGCGCTGGATGCCGACAACAATTTCGTCGGCCTGCGTACCAACACTTACGCCAATCTGGGCGCGTATCTATCCACCTTCTCCAGCTCGGTCCCGACCTGGCTGCACGGCACGCTGATGGCGGGCAACTACAAGACGCCGGTCATTCAGGTGAACGTGAAGGCGATGTTCACCAATACGGTGCCGGTGGACGCCTATCGCGGCGCAGGCCGCCCCGAGGCGACGTACCAGCTGGAACGTGTGATCGACAAAGCCGCGCGCGAACTGGGTGCCGATCCGATCGCCCTGCGTCGACAGAACTTCATCACGCAGTTCCCCTACGACACGCCGGTGGCGCTGACCTATGACACCGGGGATTACAACGGAACCATGGACAAGCTTGAGGCCGCCGCCGATCTGGCAGGTTTTGCAGCGCGTCGCGCGCAAAGCGAAGCCAACGGCAAGCTTCGGGGTTTGGGCATCAACTGCTATATCGAAGCCTGCGGCATCGCGCCTTCCAACATTGTCGGCATGCTCGGGGCCCGAGCGGGTCTCTATGATGCAGCAACTGTTCGGGTTAATGCGACGGGCTCCATCAGCGTCATGGTCGGCGCGCACAGCCATGGACAGGGACACGAGACGGCCTTTCCGCAGGTGGTGGCCGACATGATCGGTATCGACGAGTCGATGGTCGAGATCGTGCATGGCGATACCTCGAAAATCCCGTTCGGTATGGGCACATACGGTTCGCGTTCGCTGGCGGTCTGTGGCTCGGCCATGGTCAAGGCGACCGAAAAGGTGATCGACAAGGCCAAGAAGATCGCGGCGCATCTGCTGGAGGCGTCCGAGGCCGATATCGAGCTCAAGGACGGTCAGTTCAGCGTCGCGGGTACTGATAAGTCAGTGGCCTGGGGCGATGTGACCCTGACGGCCTATGTCCCGCACAACTATCCGCTGGAAGTGGAGCCCGGGTTGGAGGAAACCGCTTTCTATGATCCGGCCAACTTTACCTTCCCGGCAGGCGCCTATGCCTGCGAGGTCGAGGTCGATCCGGAAACCGGTCAGGTCAGCATCGAGAAATTCACTGCGGCGGATGATTTCGGCAACATCATCAATCCAATGATCGTGGATGGTCAGGTCCATGGCGGTATCGGTCAGGGCATCGGGCAGGCGCTGCTTGAGAACTGTGCCTATGACGAAAACGGCCAGCTGCTGAGCGCGTCCTTCATGGACTATGCGATGCCGCGTGCGGATGACTTGCCATTCTACGGTGTCGATCATTCCAGCCAGACGCCATGTACGCACAATCCCTTGGGCGTAAAGGGCTGTGGCGAAGCCGGTGCGATCGGGTCGCCACCTGCGGTCGTCAACGCGGTTCTTGATGCGCTGAATTCGGGCGGCAAGGCGGTGGACCACATCGACATGCCGGTCAGCCCGTCGCGCGTCTGGGCGGCGATGAACGGTTGAGTGGAGAGAGCGGACCGGGGGTCAGCCCGTCGCCATTGGTTTCTCGAACCAATGGCGCAACCAAAAATGACCCCCGAGATATTTACAGCCAGATGAAGGGCGGATCCGCGCCTTTCGGAAAGGAAAGACGAAATGTACAGTTTCGAGTTTGAGAAACCCTCGACCATCGCTGATGCGGTTGCTGCACTGGCCGCCGAGGATGCGCAGGCGTTGGGGGGCGGACAGACGCTGATCCCAACATTGAAGCAACGGTTGGCGGCCCCGTCCAAGTTGGTGTCGGTCAGCGGAATTCCCGAGATGCAAGGCGTTTGCATCGAGGATGACGGATCGGTGTCGATCGGTGGCGCGACGCCCCACGCTGTCGTCGCCCGCGAGGCCGCAGGGTCGTATCCAGCGCTTGCAGCGCTGGCCGGTCAGATTGGCGATCCGGCAGTCCGCAACCGCGGGACGATTGGCGGCTCGGTTGCCAACAATGACCCTGCGGCCTGCTATCCGGCAGGCGTATTGGGATCAGGGGCGACTATCGTGACCAATACGCGCCAGATTGCCGCCGATGACTTTTTCCAGGGAATGTTCACGACAGCACTGGATGAGGGTGAAATCATCACATCAATCCGTTTCCCGGTACCGCAAGCCGCGAGCTACCGGAAATTCCTTCAGCCAGCGTCGCGTTTTGCGCTTGTTGGGGTCTACCTGGCTCGCTTTGCGGACGGCGTACGCGTCGCGGTTACCGGCGCGAGCGAGGACGGCGTTTTCCGGTGGTCCGAGGCTGAACAGGCGCTGAACAAGGAGTTTCGCCCTGATGCCCTTATGGACCTGCGTGTAAATCCGGCGAACATGATTGCGGATCTGCATGGGAGCAAGGCGTATCGAGCCCATCTTGTTTCCGTCATGACCAAACGCGCAGTTGAAGACTGCTTGTAAAGAATTGGTCGGTAAAATCGAAAAGTCCCGGTGTGATCCGGGGCTTTTTATCCTTGCAGTGTCACCACTTTTCCATTGGGGCGGACACAGATCGCGATGCACTCGCCGGCTGCCCGCGCAAGGGTCGCGGCTATTTCTGCCTCGGAAGCATGACAGAATGCCGTTGAACGCGCGTCTGCCGTCGTAGCGTCCGGTGCCTGGACCAGACGTAGCGATGGCGCGGTCTTTCAAATGCGTGACTTCGACAAGTCCGTGCACTGGATCCGAGACGCCCAGCATCCTCTGATGGCCGCTTGCATAAAACTTTCCGATATTGACCAGAACCTTGTCCCAACCGGCTTTGCGCAAGGCGCAAACGACCAGATCGGTGGCGAAACCTTGAGCGATGCCGTACAGGGTAAGCGCTAGTCCCTGCCCATAGCCCTAAGGCGGCCTTTCATCCAAAGTTGCAGCCGCAAGGAAATCGACCCTGGCGGGTGATGCGGCCCTCGCCGGTCCGGTGTGCAAACTGTCACCACGTCAGCCAAGGGCGGCGGACGTACGGGGCATGCGGCCGGTCGACAGGGGGCAGATTTGGTTCGCCGATCAGTGCGGCTTTGGCCTCGGGGTGATATTGGGGTTTTTCACGTCAAAGGCGACGCTTTGCCAAAAAAGAACAGGCCGCCCAGATGGGGCGGCCTGACCAGGTTTTTCTTGTGCCTACGCCTTACTCGGCTGCCTGCGTGCTGCTGGCAGAGTGCTTGTCACGCTGACTGTCGCGGAACAGCGCCTTGGCCAGCGATACGCACATCAGGCCCATCACCATGGTGAACGGAAGCGCACCGATGATCATGGCATTGCGCAGCGCGTCCATAGGGTTGTTTTCACCCGCGGCCAGAATCAGCGCACCGATCACTGCCGTCAGGATCACACCCCAGATGATGCGGTGCTTGATACCGGTTTCCTGGCTACCACCCGACATGATGGTGTTCATCACCAGAATACCCGAGTCCGCCGAAGTCACCAGGAAGGTCATGATCAGGATCACGCACATGACGTTCAGCATGGACAATAGCCCACCGTCGATCATGTAGGACAGTGTGGTGAACAGCTTGTTGGTGTTCGATGCACCGATGATCGCACCTTCTGCCGCGCCTGCCAGTTCCAGATCGATCGCTGTACCGCCCAGAACGGTCATCCAGGCAAAACACACCAGCGCAGGTGCGAACACGCAGCCCAAGATGAACTCGCGGACGGTGCGACCTTTGGAGATGCGCGCCAGGAACAGACCCACGAAGGGCGAGAACGCGATCCACCATGCCCAGTAGAAGGTGGTCCAGCCTGCCTGCCAGCCGAATTGACGACCTTGCTCACCCGCAGCATAAGCCGCGGCCAAGGTTGCTTCGTCCAACTCGGCTGCTGCACCTTCCAGACCGCTTTTGAAGCCGTCGAAGCTACCCCAGGCGTTGGTCGCCCCACCCATCAGGTCTGCGGCATATGCTTGCGCCTCGGCCGGCAGGGCCGCTGCGAATGCTTCGGCCGACAGCGGGCCATAGGCGTTGAAGCTGAGCGACAGGAAGTGCAGGACATAATCGACCATGGCAGTACCATAAGTGGTCATGGCAAAGACAAACGAGCCGAAGACCACGAAAGTGCCCAGCAAGATGATCGACAGCACCAGATTCAGGTTGGACAGGTACTTAACACCCCGGCCAACACCGGATACCGCCGAAATGATCGACAGGCCCATGATGACGACCAAGCCTGAAATCAGACCAACCTTGCTGGGGGTCGGCACCTCGCCGCCCAAATCCATGATCCACTGCATGCCGGTGATCGCATAAAGTCCGTCGATGAACTGGCTGACGCCATAACCGATGGTTACGGACACGCCGAGGATCGTCGCGACAACGCCCAAAACGTCGACCACGTGGCCGAAAATGCCGTTGACGAAACGGCCAAACAGCGGAGTCAGTGCCGAGCGGATCGTCAGAGGCATATCGCGTGTGTAAGCGTAGTAAGCCAACGACAGACCGGTCACAACGTAGATCGCCCAGGCGTGGAAGCCATAGTGCAGGAAAGTGAAGCGGTAAGCCGATTGCAATGCCTCAGGTGTGTTACCTTCGACCGCGCCGGAAACGACAACCGGGTTAGATCCCCAAAGGCCCAGCGGTTCTGCTGTGGCGAAAACCATGAGCCCCACACCAAGACCGGCACCGAACATCATGGAGAACCATGAGAAGTTCGAAAACTCGGGCTTTTCCCCCGGCGTTCCCATGATCCGACGACCCGTGGACGGAATGATCGCAACAACGGCAAGGAAAAAGAAGAAAAAACCGACAATGACGATGTAGAAGCTGTTGAAGACCTCCAGCAACTGGCTGTTCAGGCTGCCCAATGTGCTGTTTGCATTCGCTGGGAAAACCAGGGCCCACAGGACCAGCCCGACCATGATGGCCTTGCTGATCAGGGCAATTGGGACGCTGTAGTTTTCATAGAATCCGGAATCAGCCGTTTCTATTTCAACGTCCGTGAAAGGTTCGGGTATCGACATATCGCGCGTTCCTCCTCGAGTGTGTCGTTTTTGTTCTTCTGAAAAAGTGCTGGAAAGCATCGCGTTGCACGACGTGGACAATCGTGCACGTTGCACAAACCGATGTTGAGTTGTGTTCAGCCCAAACTTGGGCTTGCAGTAATAACGCGTGCTCCCATTACGTCTCTTACTGCAAATTTCCTCCGACTACTTGCTGCCTGCTGTCATCACCGGTCCTAAGTGGTAAGTCAGCCTGTGGTTGAATATCGTCGCAGCATCCAAAGTGGTTGTTGGGTTTCCAGTTTCGAAAAACCTATAGCAAGGGTGAGATGTTCTAACTTGAGAAACCGACACTTCGATCACATGAAGCGACCACCGAATTCACTCGATTGCGATGTTAGCGAGAACACTACGGCGCCATGATTTGTTGTGACAACTGCGTCCTTCACAGCTTCAGGACCAGTTTATCGGACTTGGCCCGCGAAACGCAGGTGCACAGGAATTCGTGGCTTTCCTGCTCTTGCGGAGTGAGTATTCCGTCGCGGTGATCGACCTGCCCTGACACTACGTCAACAATGCATGACCCGCACAACCCTTCAGAGCAGCCGAAATCGACATGCACGCCGTTGCTTTGCAATACTTCGAGAATGGTTTCCTCCTTTCCAACCGGGTAGACCGCGCCGGTTGACTGGATTTCGATCTGAAATTCCGCGTTTGGGTCGTGGTCGATGTCAGAGGCGGGTGCAAATCGTTCAAAATGGATTGCCCCGCCACGCAAGGATGCACCTGCTTCCAGAACAGCATTCAGCATCGGTTCAGGTCCGCAGGTATACACATCCGCACCGACGGGCATCGATTGCATGACCGATGCCAGATCAAACCTGCCGTCTGTGTCATCGCAATGCAAATGATACCATTCATCCAGCCCAAGGGCCCTGAACTGCGCGTCCATCGCTGCAAATTCTTTCGATCTTACAAGGTAGTAGACCTGAAAATCCTGCCCGCGGTTCATCAGTTCCCGCGCCATTGCAACCAGCGGAGTCGCCCCGATGCCGCCTGCGATCAACGTGACATGCCGATCGTGGTTTTCGAGTTTGAAGTGATTCCGCGGCCCGCCGATTTCGACCATCGCCCCTTCTTGAAGCGCGTGCATGGCCACCGAGCCGCCACGCCCTTCATCTTCGCGTTTGACGGCGACATTGATTACACGGCCGTCCTGACTCCAACTCCACAGTGAATACTGCCGCACCAGATCGTCGGCCAGATGGATATCGACATGTGCGCCGGGTTGAAGGCTTGTGAAGCGGCCGTTTTCGATTTCAAAGCAAAAATCGGACGTGTCCGGGCTCAGCCGTGTTTTGCGCACGAGGCGGGCAACTTGTGTATCCATCACACATCCTGTTCGTTCTCGGTCGACTTTGGTTCTGTACCCGATCGCAAACAGCAGGAAAAAACATAGATTTCAATTGCAAAATTTCTCACATTCGGATGAATGTAACTCACCTCTACCTTTTTGAGCAACGCAGCAACCATGTCACGACGCCACTATAATCTTCCACCTCTCACGACTTTGTCGGCCTTCGAGGCCGCCGCGCGGCATCTCAGCTTCAAAGAAGCGGCCGGCGAACTGTCGGTTACGCCAGGCGCTGTCAGCCACCAGATAAAAGCGCTGGAAAGTGAACTGGGTTCGGCGCTGTTCGTCAGAAAGCACAGGGGCGTAGAGCTGACCGAGGATGGCCAGGACCTGTTTGAAGTGCTCGGTTCGTCGTTCCGGCAGATATCGAAGGTGCTTGAAAAGATTCGCAGCGGCGATTCAGAAAATCCGGTGACGGTAGGGTCCACTACCGCTGTGGCGGCGTTGTGGCTTTCTCCGTCGGTCATCCGGTTCTGGCAAGACTACCCGCACGTAAAAGTGAACCAGATGGCGCAAGACAAGCCATTCTCGGACAGACCGGATATCGACTTTTTCATCCGTTACGGTCGTGACGTGAACTCGCAGCTGAACCATACTAAACTGTACCGTGATACTCTGACGCCGGTCTGTAGCCCCGAGATGGCCATGGAACTGAAGGGGGCAAGCCTTGAAGACCTGGTCGAACGTCGCCTGATCCACCTTGAAACGCAGGACAACACCTGGACCACTTGGCCGTCTTGGTTTCACGACCTCGGATATACCGGAGTTGTACCGGTGCAGTCGCGCGTAAACAGCTATGCGTTGGCGTTGCAGTTGGCCCGGAAAGGGGCCGGGCTTGCATTGGGGTGGAAACGCTTGATCCAGCCCATGCTGACATCAGGAAAACTTGTTGCGCTGGAAGAATTCAGCCTCCCTGCCCCGAACAATTTTTACCTCGTCGGTCGCCCGGACGACCAACTGACAGAAGGTGCCCTGGCGCTGAAAAACTGGTTGCTGGATGAATTGTCCGGGGGTTCGGTTTAGTCTGCCTCAATCGGCCATGAGGTTTTTTGGTATTGAATGAAGCCGGCTCGACCGGCCAATGGGAGTAACGTTCAACACATTCCGAATTACTCAGGAGCAACCGATGAACAAGCATTCAGCGCTTTCGTCTGTTCTGACCCCGGTAAACACCGCCAAGGGCCTGCCGAACGAGCATTATATCGATCCCGATGTCTTCGCCGAGGAACGGGAGGCGGTCCTGTTCGCGAACTGGTCGGGCATCGGTTTTGGCAAGGACATTCCCGAAGCGGGAGATGCCTTTCCGATCGACTTCCTCGGTGTGCCGCTTCTGATGGTGCGCGACCGTGACGGGCAGATCGGCGTTTTCCAGAACACCTGCCGCCATCGCGGAATGATTTTGGTCGACAAGCCGCAGAAAATCCGCGGCGCGATCCGTTGCCCCTATCACAGCTGGTGTTACGGCCTGAATGGCGAACTGCGCACTGCGCCGCATGTCGGTGGCCCCGGACAGAACACACATGAAGATCTGGACTTTGCTGAACTGGGCCTGATCCGCATTCGTTCCTATGTCTGGCGCGACGTTGTCTTCGTAAATGTGGATGGCAACGCCCCGGAGTTCGAAGAGGTCCATCGCGAATTGATGGAACGCTGGAAAGATTTTGAACAGCCCATGTATCATGGCGGTGCCGGCGCGTCTGTCCGGCTCGAACTGGAGTCGAACTGGAAACTGGCGGTCGAAAATTTCTGCGAAAGCTATCACCTGCCCTGGGTTCACCCGGGTCTCAACAGCTATTCGCGTCTGGAAGACCACTACAACATCAATGAACTGGGCAAGTATTCGGGTCAGGGCACCTACGTCTATCGCCAGTTTGAAGGTCAGAACGGCGAAAAACTGGATGACTTCCAGAATCTGAGCGAAAAGTGGAACGAAGGGGCGGAATACATCGTCGTGTACCCGAACACCTTGCTGGGTGTTCAACGCGACCATGGATTTGCCTTCATCATCGATCCGATCACGCATGAGCGGTCGAACGAAAGGATCGAGCTGTACTACGCCAAAAAACCGGAAGACGCACCCGAGCACGAAGCGTTGCGCGCAAAGAACGCGCAGCTTTGGAAAACCGTTTTCGAAGAGGATGTGTTCGTGGTCGAGGGCATGCAGAAAGGCCGTCATGGCGTCAAATTCGACGGCGGCCGTTTCTCGCCCGCGATGGATGGCCCAACGCATTGTTTCCACCACTGGGTGGCCAATCAGATCGAAAAAGCCCGTGCCGAGGCATAAGCGGCTTTCCGGCCGGATCATGGGCTGAGGGCGCCACGGATGCGCCCTGCTCGATCATTTGCAATCAGGCGATGTTCCGCGATCGCGCAAAGACGCATGCGGATGCGTCTGATGGGTTCATCAAGGGCCGGTCCGCATCGCTAACGGCGCTGGGAAATCAGGACTCAGGCGCAAAAAGGTAGAAAGCGTATGATTGCGTACAGGCCAACACACTTCGCGTTTCCGGTAAGAGGCTGACCTTGGATCTGCAAGAACTCGACAAGCAACTGTTACAGGCTCATGCGGATAATGATGTGCCTGCGCTGATCCGGCTGTACCACGAGGCAGCCGACCGGGCCGAGCAAAATCAGGATCTCGACGCCGCTTGTTTTTACCTTACACATGCGTTTGTTTTCGCGCTGGAATACGGCGCGCCCCAAGCGGATGAGTTGAACCGAAAACTATACGAGCGCGGCCGCGCCCATCGTTTGGTGTTCTGACGAAATCGGTGTAGTTGGGGTATCGTGCTGGCAAAGAGACAAAGCATGACCCATTTCACCTTTCTGTGCCTCGGAGATTTCCCGCTTGCTGCCTTGTCCATGGCCATCGACCCCCTGCGCGTGGCCAATGAGATCAGCCGCAGCGATGGTCTTGGCTGGACTGTCGTTTCGGAAGATGGGCAACAGATCATGTCCAGCTCACGCCTCAGCATCAACCCTGACAAGGCATTGTCCGAGGTGGAGGAAACCGACGTCGTGCTGGTCTTTGCCGGGGCCTCAGCCCGGTTGAAGGATCGCAAGGCTTCGGGCGGAGCGCTGCGACGGCTATTGTCCCGTGGCGCGCGGATCGGTTCGGTCAGCGGCTCACTTTTTGCGCTGGCGGAAGAAAAGTTCTTCGATGGTTACAGTTGTAGCGCACATTTCTGTTACACCGCTGCTTTGAAGGAACAATTCGACAGGGTGAACCTGTGTGACACGCTCTATACGATAGATCGCAACCGAATGTCCTTTGCCGGGACTTCAGCGGTGTTTGAGTTCATGCTGGGCGTGATTTCGGACGAGGTGTCCGATGCGGTTGCCGTCGAAACCGCCTGCTGGTTCCAATACGCGACGTTGCGCGATGCGGATACGTTGCAGGTTTTGCCGGGCTACAGCAAAAATCAGACCCGCAATGCCCTGCCGCGCCCGGTTCGACGGGCCATCGAGTTGTTTGCAAACAACATCGAAAACAAGATCTCGATCGAGCAGGTTTCGAAGCGCGTTGGCATGTCCATCCGGCAATTGGAGCGGCATTTCAAGAAGGAAACCGGGATCAGCCCCGGAGGCTACTATCGCAGGCTGCGACTGGATGCGGCGCGGCAGAAACTGCTTTACACCGACCAGCCTTTGCAGGAAATCGCGCTTTCGGTCGGGTATGACAGCGCCAGCTCGTTTTCAAGCAACTATCGGCGCGAATTCGGTCTGCCGCCGACTCAGGAGCGCAAGGACCGAAGCCGCGGCGCCAGACACGCGGCTTTGTCCTTCGGGCACCGTCCTTCACAGGGCCCTGGCCACCTCGATCAGCATGTGGTGAACTGAAATCGCATAGCTGCGTGGCGCGTAGATCGAAAAATCCGTTCCCGCTTCATTGCAGCGCAGCAGGCATCCCACATGATGGATTGCGGTGCGGTTGAAGGCTCCGGCCTGCATCTGTTCGACATCCAGAACGGTCAGGCGTTGCAGCAAGCCTGTTGCACCCTGCCCGGTCATGTCGATGCTTGTAAACGCGTCCGACTGATCGGTCACCGACGCTATGCCGGCCAGCTCAGTTTCCATACGCCGGGCCAGGTCCAACGGGCCTGCAAAAGCTTCCTCGCAAAGATACTGATCCGGACCCAGCCAGTGCAGGCTGCTGGTTTCGCCCTTTTCCCATTGCCCCGCCTCAGGCGCAGGGATTCCGCAAACGGTTTGAAGTTTGGCTTTGACGGTTTCCTCCTGCCCCAACCGGGCCGAGACGGATGCCAGCGCCACATCCTCCCGTTCCTGAAAGGTCAGAGTTCCGACCACGTCCCGTTTGGGTTCACTGCCGCCAATGGCGGTCTTGGCAACAAAATCACGCACGGAGCCGTTCTCCTTCGGGGTCAACGAAATGCGCGCTGACAAGCTTCGCTTTGATGTTGGTGTCATCCACCGGGCTGACAATCTGCACGGTGTCGCCCAATCGCTGCGCCCCGCGTTTTACAAAGGCCAGGCCGATGCTGCTGGACAGGTGCGGCGAATAGGCAGCCGATGTGACATAGCCCAGATCGTTTTCCGGCAGGTGTGGCGCATCCTCGTCGAACACATGGCCACCGGCCAGCACGGTATCGGCGTTGTTGACCGGCTGAATGCCGACCAAAGCCAGGCCATCCGGATCGGTCAGTGCTTCGCGTGCGCTGAGCGTCGCACCGATACTGTCTTTCTTGGCTGAGACCATGCGCCCCATGCCCAGATTGTGGGCGCTGGTGGTTCCGTTCAGTTCGTTTCCGGTGGCATGGCCCTTTTCAATCCGCAGAACGCCAAGCGCTTCGGTGCCATACGGCGTTACGCCAAAGGGCTCTCCAAGCGCCATCAAATGTCGGATCAGCGCGTCACCGTACCGGGTAGGCACAGCCAGCTCATAGGCCAACTCGCCCGAGAACGAGATGCGGAAAAGCCGCGCCGGGATCCCCCCGGCAATGGTCACCTCGCCACACGCCATAAAGGGAAAACCTTCGTTGCTGATGTCATGGCCGTCATCAACGACCTTTTGCAGCAACTCGCGGGATTTCGGGCCCGCTATGGCATATTGTGCCCAGGCGTCGGTGGTCGAGATCATCTGCACATCCATGTCCGGAAACAGGCATTGATGCACGAACTCCATGTGGCGATAGACTCCAACCGCGTTTGCGGTTGTGGTGGTGACCACAAAGTGATCCTCGGCCAGGCGGGCGGCGGTGCCGTCATCCATGGCTATGCCGTCTTCGCGCAGCATCAGGCCATAGCGGGTTTTGCCCACCGGCAGTTTGGCGAAGCCGTTGCAATAGATCTTGTTGAGGAATTCCGCGGCATCCGCGCCCTGCACGTCGATTTTGCCCAGCGTGGTCACGTCGCAGACGCCGACACCGCTGCGTACAGCCAGAACCTCGCGATCCACGGATTCGCGCCAATGGGTCTCACCAGCCTTGGGGAACCATTGCGCACGCAGCCAGGGGCCCACCTCGACGAATACCGCGCCCTGTTCTTGGGCCCATTGGTGGCTGGGCGTCAGTCGCGTAGGTTTGAATTCTTTTCCGACCGAGCGCCCGGCCCAGGCCCCCATCGCCACGGGCGTGTACGGTGGCCGGAAGATGGTCGTGCCGGTTTCGGGAATGCTCTTGCCGGTGATCTCGGCCATCACGGCCAGCGCGCCGACATTCGCGGTTTTGCCCTGATCCGTCGCCATACCAAGGGTGGTATAGCGTTTCAGATGCTCGACACTGCGGAAGCCTTCCTGTTCGGCCAGTTTGACATCCTTGACGGTCACGTCATTCTGGAAATCCAGCCAGGCGCGGCCTTTGCCGGGCACATGCCACAACGGGGTGATACGGATCTCATCATCCTCGGCTTTCGGCAGGTTGACCGGACAGGCCCTGATCCCCAGGCCGTCAAGCGCCGCAAGTGCCGCATTGGTGCCCGAGGCGACCGCCCCGTGGCTGGTCAGGTTGCCCGCGGCGGCACCGGCGACAGCCATACCTTTCGGCAGCTCAGCCGGTGGGATGAAGGCTGCAAGCGGTTCGAACCATTGCGGGCGGCCGCGCTGATGGCATGTCAGCTGCACATTCGGATTCCACCCACCCGAAACGCCCAGACCGCTTACTTCGATGGGGCGGGTTTGACCATCGGCCATCTGCACGGTGATCGATTTCAGCCCCAAACGGCCCTGCGTGTTCGTGACCTGCGCCCCGGCCAACAATTCACATGCTGCAATGCGCGGTGCATCGTGGCGCGGGTCGATCACGGCAACAACTTTGATCCCGGCTTTGATCAGATCCTGTGCGGCACGGTGTCCTTCGTCATTGTTGGTGAAGATCGCCACGCGCTGGCCCGGTGTCGCAGCCCAGCGGTTTGCGTAGGCCCGCATCGCGCCCGCCAGCATTATGCCCGGTCGGTCGTTGTTTTCGAAAGCAATCGGACGTTCGGTAGAGCCGGCACAAAGCACCGTGTGCTTCGCGTAGATGCGCCACAGAATCTGGCGTGGTTTCCCCGCCTCGGGCACCGCAAGGTGATCCGAAACCCGCTCAAGCGCGCCGTGAATGCCGTGATCATAGGCGCCGAACACGGTGGTGCGCGTCAGAAGGCGCACATTGTCCATCGACGCCAGCTCTCCCAGTGTCTGCGCGATCCAATCGGCATTCGAAATGCCCTCGAACCGGTCACAGTCAGACAACAGACGCCCACCCATCCGGCTGTCTTCGTCGGCCAGAATAACCCGCGCGCCAGACCGCGCCGCCGTCAACGCCGCGATCAGGCCGGAAGGACCGGCACCGATAACCAGGACATCGCAATGCAAATAGCCCTTGTCGTAGATATCCGGGTCGGCCTCCTGCGTCAGGCTGCCCAGACCGGCCGCCTTGCGGATCATCGGTTCATAGAGCTTTTCCCAGAACGCCTTGGGCCACATGAAGGTCTTGTAATAGAAACCCGCCGTCAAAAAGGGCGAGAGCCGATCATTGATCGACAGCGCATCGAAGGCGAGTGAGGGCCAGCGGTTCTGCGATGTCGCCTCGAGCCCATCGAACAGTTCGACCGTGGTCGCGCGTGTGTTGGGCTCCTGCCGGTTGCCCGTACGCAGCTCGACCAGCGCGTTGGGCTCTTCCGAGCCCGAGGCCAGCACACCGCGTGGACGGTGGTATTTGAACGAACGGCCAACCAACCGCACGTCATTGGCCAGCAGCGCCGAGGCCAGCGTATCACCCTGATAGCCTTCGTAGGATTTGCCATCGAAGGTAAAGCGCAGCTTTTTGGACCGGTCGATCAGACCGCCCTGCAAACGATTGTTCTGGGTCATTTTCCCCGTCCCGTCTTGCGGGCTACATCCCGCGCCAGTTCTGTAGCCAGAATTTCATGGGTCAGCGTGTCGCGTGTCACAACAAGCCACGATCTGTCGCCCTGCTCGTGAAACCACAGCTCTCGGTGGGTTCCTGCCGGGTTGTCGCGCAGGTAGACATAGTCGTGAAACTCAGCGGCGGCCGTGTCGGATTGCCAGTCGGGCCGATTGATCAGGCTCGCGTCGCCCAGATAGGTGAATTCCGACGCGTCACGCGGGCCGAGCAGTGGATGATTGATGATCATGTCCGGGCTTCCTCAGTGCAGGTTGGGCTGTGCGCCCACGCCTTTTTCGTCAATCATCCGCCCGGTTCTGAACCGGTCCAGACGATAGGCAGTTGCAACGTCATGCGGTCGGTCGGTGGCCATCAGATGCGCGAAACAAAAACCAGATGCTGGCGTTGCCTTGAACCCGCCATAGCACCAGCCACCATTGAAATAGAGCCCTTCAATTCCGGTGTGATCTATGAACGGCGAACCATCCATCGACATATCCATCACGCCGCCCCACATCCGCAGCAGGCGCGCGCGGCCGATCATCGGCATCAGGGACATGCCGCCTTCGGCCACGTCCTCGACCACGGGCAGGTTGCCGCGTTGTGCATAGGTATTGTAGCCATCGATATCGCCGCCAAAGACCAGACCGCCCTTGTCCGATTGGCTGACATAGAAATGTCCGGCGCCATAAGTGATCACCCCGTCAAGCACCGGTTTCAGCCCTTCCGTCACAAAGGCCTGGAGCACGTGGCTTTCGATCGGCAGGCGCATCCCCGCCTGTGCCATCACGCGCCCGGAAGACCCGGCAACCGCCACGCCTACCTTCTTGGCGCCGATGTAACCCCGTGTGGTTTCAACACCCAGCAGTTTTCCGTTTTCGATGCGGAACCCGGTGACTTCGCAATTCTGGATGATGTCGACCCCCCGTTGATCCGCGGCACGGGCATAGCCCCAAGCGACACCGTCATGACGCGCCGTACCACCGCGACGATGCAACAGACCGCCCTTGATCGGAAAGCGCGCATCGTCAAAGTTCAGGAACGGGTACATCGCACGAACGCCCTCTGCATCCAGCAGTTCCGCCCCAGAGCCGGTGAACATCATCGCGTTGCCACGACGACGATACGCGTCACGCTGCGCGTCCGTATGACAGAGGTTCAGAATACCGCGCTGACTGACCATCGCATTGTAGTTCAGGTCCTGTTCAAGATTTTCCCACAGTTTCAGCGACAGCTCATAGAATGGCTGGTTGCCATCCAACAGGTAATTGGCACGAATGATCGTTGTGTTCCGCCCCACGTTGCCGCCACCGATCCAGCCTTTTTCCAGAACCGCCACCCTGGCGGCGTTGTGTTCCTTGGCCAGATAGTATGCCGTCGCAAGGCCGTGACCGCCGCCGCCGATCACGATGAAATCATAGCTTGATTGAGGCTCGGGATCGCGCCAAGCCGGTGTCCAGCCCCGGTGCCCTTTCAAAACCTGCCGCATTATCGCGAGTGCCGAATACCGCATGAATATGTGCCCTTAACCCTCAGTGCGCCGAAGCATCATGTGCCGCCGGGAAAGCCCCAGTCACGACGTAATCCGTCACGGAGTTTATCGGTTGCGACAATTTTCAGGCCGGTATTCGGATTGATTGGCGCGCGATCGGGCAGTTTTCCGGGTGCCCACCATGACCGCGGCGTTGCAGTTGCAAGATAAATCGCATCGCACCTGTTGCGGGGATCAGAACCTCAACAATTCAATCGAATGCCCGGCGGGCAGGTCTTCGATCTCGGCCGGTATGATCGCCAACCCGTCTGCCTGCGCCAGCAAGGCAACACGTCCACTGTAGGAGGGCGCCATCAGACGTACATTGGGAAGGCCACGCGGCGAAGTGCCGTCAATCTGGACCGGACGATACTCCTGCCGACCCGCGCGACGCTGAACGGGTTCAGCCAGCACGGCCTGAACAGGTATCTGAGGTCTGTGGCACAAGCCTGCGCGCCGCGCCATCATCTGCGACCCGATTATCTGCCATGTCACATAAACTGACACCGGGTTGCCGGGCAGACCAACGTAAAGAGCGCGCCCGCGCCGCCCGAACATGACCGGTTTACCCGGCTTCATCGCCACTTTCATGACATCGGTTTCGCCGCCAATCGCGCTGAAAAGCCGGGGCATGTGATCTTCATCCCCGACCGACACGCCCCCGGTCGTGACGATGAGGTCCGAGGCATCGCATGCCTCGCGCAGAACCTGTTCCAGACGGGTCGGGTCATCCTCGACCGGTCCCCGGTCGGTCAGTTCGATCCAGGGTTTTTGCAACAGCGCCAGCAGCATATAACGGTTCGAGTTGTAGATTTGGCCGGGGCCGAGGGGTTCGCCCGGTTGACGCAGTTCGCTGCCTGTCGAAAAGATCGTGACCTTCAGTTTTCGAAACACCAGGACCTCACCATACCCTGCGGATGCCAGGGCGGCCATCTCGCGCGGTCCAATTTGACAGCCCCGTCGCAGGACCGGACTCCCGGCACAAAGATCTTCCCCCGCACGCCGGATATGCTGGCCGGGTTTCGGGCGGCGGCTGAATCGAATCCTGTCGATCAGAAGATCGCAATCTTCCTGCATCAGCACGGCATCGAATTCAGGCGGCACCGGAGCGCCCGTGAAAATGCGCAAGGCGCTGCCTTCGGGGGCATCATGGTCGCCGCAGTCACCCGCAGCCAGGCGCCCGGCGATGGGCAGCTCGAACACCGGCCCGTCACCCAGATCACCGGTGCGGACGGCATAGCCATCCATGGCCGAGTTGTCGAAGGCAGGCATATCGACCTTGCTGGCGCAATCCTCGGCCAGAACCCGGCCTATAGCCTGTTCCAGCGGCAAAATCTCGGTTTCGGTAACAGGATCTGCGACGGAAAGACCGCGCTCAAGGGCGTCCTCGACAGTCAGATACATGTGGGCGTGGCGGTCACAGGCACATCCATCAGCCATTTTGAGTCTCCGAAAATATTAAGCGTCCTGCAAATCCCGACTGTTCGTCCGGATCGGGATTGGGCAGGTCGGCCTTGAATTTTTCCAAATCCGAGTTGGGATCAGCAGCGACCGGCAGCGTACCCATGCCATACCGACCATGCGCGGCGCGACCTATGCCGTCATCGCCTTCTTGCTCGGACGACAAATCTGGCTCGGGTTGGCCGCAAAGCTCAGACACGCGCGCGCAGTCAGAGTTCATGCCAAAGGTGGACGTTACGGTGGGCAGCCCCGCCAACCTCTCGAAGCCCTCGGTATCCCCGGCAGGGATTGGTGCAGATAGCGTCAGCCAAGTGTTCATCCGTCCCTCCGGAGCTCAGGCCACCCGGCGGGACCCCCCCGCAGGTCAGCCGAAACGCTGATCATCACCGGCAAAAGGACGCGATGGTTTTTGTCGCACAGTCCGGCCAGAAATTCCCGGCCAATGGACAGCAAGGCGGGTTTACTGTCATTGACATAGGTCATGATCCGCGTTCGGGCGCCCCATCAGGAAGGGCACATTGCCGCCTCTGTCGATTCCGCAGGTATTGAAATCACAACCGCAGCGCTGCGCTGGCCCTTTGGTCGGTTTCGAAAGGAAAAAGGCCGGCTTGGTCGCGAAAAGTCGACAAGTGCAGGTGTCGGGGTCTTTTTCAGCAGATCTCGGCCGAATGCCAGACGTTCTTGACCGTCATGTAATTCTCAAGGCCTTCGATTCCGCCTTCCCGACCATAGCCACTGGATTTCACGCCCCCAAAGGGCGTTTCCGGCATCGATGCTTCAAGCGTGTTGATCGACAAATTACCGACCTCGACCTCGTCAATCAGACGGTCGATGTAATCCGCCCGATTGGTGAAAGCGTACCCCGCCAGCCCGTAGGGAACTGAATTCGCCAGAGCGATCGCCTCATCCAGCGAAGCCACCGGGTTGATCACCGCAACCGGTCCAAACGGCTCTTCGCGCATGATCCGCGCCGCTTCAGGAACGTTCAATAACACCGTGGGTTCAAAGAAATATCCCCTCTCACCAACCCGCGATCCGCCTGTGGCAAGCGTTGCCCCCTGTGCCACTGCGTCTTCAACCAGCTCCGACAAGGCTGGAACGCGCCGGTCGTTGGCCGTTGGGCCCATTTCAACGGTTGCGTCAAGCCCATTGCCGACGACCGTGGCTTTGGCCCTTGCGACGAACCCGGCCGCATAGGCGTCAAAAACACTCTCATGCGCGAAGAAACGGGTTGGCGAAGTGCAGACCTGACCGGCATTGCGCATTTTGCGGACCGCGCCTGAAACGGCCGCCGATTGCACATCCGTATCTTCGCAAACGATGACCGGCGCGTGGCCGCCCAGCTCCATGAGCACTCGGGTATCGTGTTGGGCCGCCAAAGTGGTCAAATGACGCCCGACGGTTGTCGATCCGGTGAAGGCCACCAGGCGAACGGGGTCCTGCGGGATCAGATGGCCGGATATCTCGGATGGTTCACCGAACACCAAATTCAGAACCCCTGCTGGCAGACCGGCATCTTCGAACGCTTTTGCTATGTGCAAAGCGCCGGCAGGCGTTTCTTCTGCCGCTTTCAGGATCACCGAACAGCCCGAGGCCAAAGCACCAGCGATTTTCCGGGCAGGCTGGCTCATGGGGAAGTTCCACGGCGAAAATGCCGCGACAACGCCGACAGGCTGGTGATGAACTGCAAATTTGTGACCCTGCGCCGCCGGAATGATCCGCCCATAGGTTCGCATCGCCTCGCCCGCATCCCATTCAAAGAACTCGGCGCCGCGAATGACCTCCAGCCGGGCCTGCTTCAGAGGCTTGCCATGTTCCAGAGTAATGGAATGCGCGATTTCTTCCTGCCGCTGACGCATGAGGGCTGCCGCCCGCAGGATCGTATCCGCGCGTTCCCGCGGCGATGTGCGGCGCCACAGTCGAAAGCCTTCGACGGCCGCTTGCAGCGCGTCGTCCAGGTCTTTCACCGATGCGCAAGGCAATCGACCGAGTTCTTCCTCGGTTGCCGGGTTGACAACCGGGATATCGCGCCCGGTTTTTCGCCACGTGCCGCCAATGAACAGCCTGAGCTCTGGATACATGAAACCGGCGCCTCCATTTGCTGATTTTGATCGCGCGATGCCTCGCATGAGTTCAAGCGCATTGCGCGAATACGGATATCAAATTGGCGAATATCTGGTCTGTCTGCTCTGCGCCGCCCGATGCAGAGCCGTTTTGAAAGCGCGCCCCGCAGGCGACAGATCGTCGTCGGCACGGAAGGACACTCCAATCGGCCCCTGCCCGAAAGGAACCTCCCAGGCGAGCTGGGCAAGATGGTTGTTTTCGATATCCTGGACGACGACCTCGGCAGGCATAAGGCCGATCAGGTCGCGGGATTGCAGCAGCGCCCGGTTCGTCAGGTAGGACACGGATTCTATGGCGACCGGTGGCACATATTGCTGCTGGCCGACGAAAAAATGATCCGCCTGACGTCGCAACGTGGTTTCTTGCGGGGGAAGAATCCAGCCAAACGGCTTGGTTTGCGCAAAGGTCACGGCGTCCCGCCCCGCAAGCGGGTGTTTAGGGCCGACAATGGCCAATATCCGATCCTCGAACAGTTTTTCCTGTCGAATCTTGTCGCGATGCCGGTGCGACGGCAGGCGTCCTACAACCATGTCGATCTCACCCGACAGCAACCGGGGCATGAGCACCTCGTTGGTCCCTTCGCTGATCTTGACTGCAACGTTCGGGCGGTCTTTCAACAGCAGTTCAATGGCGGCAGGTAGCAAGCTAGTTGACGCTGCAAGCAGTGTTCCCACCACGACACGGCCGGAATTTCCTTCGTTCAGATCGTCCAGTTCCTGCGCGGCATTGGAAACCTGAGCAAATATCAGCTTCCCGTGACGTATGAGAGTTTCGCCAAAAACCGTTGGCACAACGCCTCGGTTGGTGCGCGTGAACAGCTTGACTTCGAAATCCAGTTCAAGATCCTGAATCATCTTGGTTGCCGCTGGCTGAGATATTCCCAGCTCACGCGCGGCATTCTGAATGTTCCCATGCGCGCCAACTGCAACCAGCAGACGCAGCTGTCGCAGCTTCAGGCGGGTCAAGGCGCGGTCAACGATGCGAGAGTGGCGTCCAACCATGGCTACAGAACAATCGGCTTGCAAAGCTGATCCAGCTTGGACAGCACGCTCATGGCCGCAAGCGCCGAGCTTCGCGGGTTGTCGGGCAGCGCGGTGCCGCTGATCCGGAACTGAAACGTGCCGAAATCGCCTTCGGCCTCGACCTCGTGAATGTTCTTGTGGATCGTCGGATCGGCGATCAGACGAACCTGTGTGTTATCGAACCCCACACCCGCCAAGGCGACGGCGGCGGCGACATTTGCGTTCTTTGGGTAGGCAAGCGCCGCCTCTCGTGCGGAACCCTGAAAATGAGTTTCAGCCGCGGTGATATTGCCGAGGTCAAGACTGTGTTCGGCAAGTGACCCCTTCCACCCCGCCGGCGGCTTGCGCCCCACATATGTGACGGATTTGAGCGGCCCGACCGCTGCGGCGCTGAGACAGTCCAGCCCGCCTATGGCACCGCTTGCCAGATGCAGCCGCGCCCCGCCCTTTCGCGCGGCCCTGTCCAGCCGGTTACTGACCTGCTGATCCGCAAGTGCGCCGGCAGAGACACTGATGATATCCAGCCCTCGTGCCAGAATGTCCGGACCCAAACCGGCCAATGCCTCGTGCCCCGCGCAATCCAGAACCATTTCGATCCCGGCCGGCAGGTCATCAACCGAACCGACTGACTTGGGCGATTTTGGATCAACGCGGTGTGGTCTGACCAGAATGGCTGCCAACTCATGCCCATGTTCTGGCAACATGCGCTGCACAAACTGCGCGATTGCGCCGGTTCCGATGACTGCGATCTTCATGTCCGGACCCTAGACCAGCATTGAAAAAATCTGAATTGGTAAGTTGGTGGTATATGTTTTTCAGATAACCATTTCCCTGAAATGGCACTGGACCGACCCGCCTGGTGTGTTTTGTTTCTGATGAAGCCACGGGGACCACGTTGGAAATGAAATACTCAAAACACGACGCAAAGGCCTATGCTCGCGAACATATGACTGGGATATGGGCAGCGGCACTGAACCCGTTCAATGATGACCTGTCTCTGGATGAATCGGGACTGCGTGCAAACATCCGCCATTGGATCGACGATCTGGACATCCAGGGTCTTTTCGTCGCCGGCAAACAGGGCGAGTTCTTTTCGATGAGCATCGAAGAGCGCAAGCGCAACTTCGAAATTGCCGTTGACGAATGCGCAGGCAAAGCCGGTGTAATCGTCTCGGTCTCGGATCAGAACATGAATACGGCCTTTGAACTGGCCCACCACGCTCAGAATTGCGGTGCCGACTACATCGTACTTCACGCCCCGGTTCTGAGTTTCGTACAGGATCGTGGCGAGGTCTTGTACCAGTATTACAAGCGCTTCTGCGATGAGTTGGATATCGGCATCGCCATGTGGAGCCATCCTGACAGCGGCTATTTGATGCAACCTGAAGAATGCGCCCGCATTGCGGATTTGCCGAATATCGTAGCCATTAAGTATTCGGTTCCGCGTGAGATGTACGTGAAGCTGACCCATATGGTGGGCGACAGGATCCACGTCTCGACCTCGGCCGAACATGAATGGCTGGACAACATACTGGAACTGGACTGGAAGCTGTATCTCTGTTCGTCCCCGCCCTATCAGTTGCAAAGCAAGGTCGATCAGCGGATGAACGAATACACGCGCCTGGCCCTTGCGGGACAGGCCGATGAAGCGCGGCGTGTCTTTGACAGCCTGAACCCTGTCCGCGATGCGATGAAACGCACACGTCCTGCGGGCAAACCCACTGCATTCGGAAAATACTGGCAAGAGTTGCTGGGTCAGGTCGGTGGCCGTGTGCGCCCGCCGATGCTGGAACTGACCGACGCGGAAAAAGCGATCATTCGCAAAGCATTTGATGAAAGCGGGCTGCGCGTCTGAGCCGGGTGAGGCCTGGCAGTATAAGGAAATCGGATAGCGAGATGCTGATAATTTCTTTGCGGTTGTGGAAAAACGCGCCAAACTTTCCGGGATAGGGAGTGGGACATGTCAAAACTGAAAGCGTTCAACTTTAAGGCCTGGATCGACGAGCATCGCCATCTGCTCAAGCCGCCCGTAGGGAATCGTCAGGTTTGGGAAGACGCCGATCTGATGGTCACTGTTGTGGGTGGTCCGAACAAGAGAACCGATTACCACGATGATCCGGTTGAAGAATTCTTCTACCAGCTTGAAGGCGACATGGTGCTGAAAATCTATGACGGAGAGGAGTTCTATGATGTTCCGATCCGTGAAGGCGAGGTTTTCCTTCTGCCTCCGCATGTGCGCCATTCACCACAGCGCCCTCAGGAAGGCTCGATCGGGCTTGTGATTGAACCCAAGCGCCAGACCGGAGAGCTGGACGCCATCGAATGGTATTGCTTTGAATGCGGATCACTGGTGCATCGAGCGGAAATGCAGCTAAAGTCCATCGTTGATGACCTGCCTCCGGTTTATCAGAAGTTCTATGCCTCGGAACAAGACCGCACCTGCCCCAATTGTCAGGCTGTGCACCCGGGAAAGGAACCGCCCGAGGGCTGGGTCACGTTGTAAAACAAGATCAAACAGGGGAAGTAATGAGACATTTCGCAAAAATCGCCGCCTCTGCGGCTGCGTTGGCACTGGCGTCCGTGGCCGCTCACGCCGAAGAGTTTCGGTTGGGTCTGATCACGCCGCCACCGCATATCTGGACCAAAGCCGCCGAAGCGTTTGGGGCCGAGTTGAATGAGGCCAGTGGTGGCGCGCATTCGGTATCGGTCTTCCCGGCCCGCCAGTTGGGGAACGAGGCCGAAATGCTGCAACAATTGCAGACCGGCGCGTTGGACATGGCTTTCATGACCGTGGCTGAAGTTTCGAACCGCGCGCCCGAGTTGGGGGCATTCTATGCGCCCTATCTGGCAGATGACATTGGGCACGCGGGGCGCATCCTGCGATCTGATACGGCCAAATCCATGCTGGAACCCTTGCCGGGGCAGGTTGGTGTCGTTGGACTGGGATATGGGATGGCCGGATTGCGCCAGATCGTCAGCCGGGGCGAGGTTTCCTCCGCCGAAGATCTATCGGGCCTGAAACTGCGGATCACGCCCTTCACACCGATCCTGGATTTCTACAACGCGGTAGGCGCAGCACCCACGCCCATGCCCTTGCCTGCCGTCTATGATGCGCTGGCCAATGGTCAGGTCGACGCCATCGACATGGACGCCGAGCTGATCTGGGTTCTGAAATATTATGAACACGCCGACACGATCGTGCAGTCGGATCACATGATGTTCCCGATGGTCGGGCTGGTATCGGCCAAGGTCTGGGCTGGTTTGTCTGAAGAAGACCGCGCGATGATCGCGGAACTCATGGCCAAGCATGTCGACAGCACCATTGATGCCTACGTTGAAAACGATGCCAAATGGCTGGAGCAGATCGAGGGCACTGGCAAAGCCTACAAAAAGGTTGATGCCTCGTTCTTTGGCGACGCGATCGAAGAGTGGAACGGGATCTGGTCCCAGAAAACCTCTTCCCTTGACGCTTTGCGGCAGACTGCGGCAGAAACAAAATAACGAAAACGGCATGACGAAAGGGGCGCAGCTCGATCCTGCGCCCTTTTTCACGGGAGAGCAGCGATGTTGTATCGGCTGTCGGCAGGCTTGGCGCGGGTCGAGTTGTGGTGCGCTGCCTTTCTGGCAGTCTGCATAACGGCTCTGATTTTGTTGAATGTCGTGACGCGAACGGCGGGCAACGCCCTGTTCTGGGTTGATGAGCTGGCGATCTACGCGATGGTCTGGATGACTTTTCTGGGCGCGTCTTCCGCATTGCACCATCGCAGCTCGGTGTCGATCTCCATCGTTTCCGACAACGTGCCCGAACGCGCGAAACCATTGATCCGCAAGGGTGTGGACGTGGTCGTGTTTGCTTTTTCCCTTGCGATGCTGTGGTTCTGCTGGCGCTGGTTCCTTCCGCTGGACATCGCCAGCAGCGGATTTGACGTGGCGGCGTTTCAAGGTCAGACATTCAATTTCATCTACGCCGAGCCAACGCTGACCCTGGGCCTGCCAAAGTATCTGTTCTGGTTGGTGATGTGGCTTTTCGCACTGGGCGCGACACTGCATTCCACCATGCATCTGCTGAGCCCCCCGGGCAAAGGGGCACAGCCATGAGCCCCATCGTCTTTCTGGCCACTCTACTTCTGTCCGTGCCCGTGGCGATCGTGCTGGCGATCACGGCCATCTGGTACATCTGGGAAAGCGGCAACACGGTTCTTTATGACAGCTTCGCGCAGAAAATGTTCGGCGGTCTTGAGAATTACGGCCTGCTGGCAATTCCTCTGTTCATGTTGACCGGAGAATTGATGAACGAAGGCGGCATGACCCGGCGCCTTGTCGCGCTGGCCCGGGTATTTGTCGGCGGGTTTCGTGGCGGGCTGGCCTATATCAACTTGCTGGCAAACATGTTCATGGCGGCCATCATCGGGTCTGCGACGGCGCAGATCGCGGTGATGTCGCGCGCCATGGTCCCCGCGATGGAGGAGGAGGGCTATGACAAGGGTTTCGCCGCTGCCACGACGGCCGCGGGCGGGCTGCTGGCTCCGGTCATCCCGCCGTCGATGATGTTTGTCATCTTCGGTGTTCTGGCTCAGATCCCGATTGGTGACATGTTCATTGCAGGAATCCTGCCCGGTTTGATCCTTGCCGGGGCTTTTGCATCGGTCATCACACTGATCGGGTGGTGGCAGAACTTTCCGAAGGGGCATTGGATGACGCGTGCCGAAGCCGTCCAGGCCTTGATCAGCGCGGCCCCCGCCCTGCTGATCCCGATGTCGATCATAGGCGGCATTCTGTTCGGGATCGCCACACCGACCGAATCCGCCGCAATCGCGTCCCTGATCGCGTTTCTGGTGGGCTGGTTGGTCTACGGGGACCTGAAGCCGAGCAACCTGGCACAGATGTTCAAACGCACGGCGGCCAACGCGTCGATGATCCTGTTCATGATCGCGGCCGCCAGCGTGTTCGGCTGGGTCATCATCTATGAGGAAATACCACAGCAACTGGCTGGGTTGATCACCTCGATCACTTCGGACCCGTTCGTGTTCCTGCTGATCGTGAACCTTGCGCTTTTGCTGGTTGGAATGGTGATCGATGGCATCGCCGCGATCATCCTGATCACTCCGATCCTGCTGCCGATTGCAACCGGTTCATATGATATCAGCCCTTATCAGTTCGGCATTGTTGCTTGCCTGAACCTTGTGCTTGGGCTGCTGACGCCCCCGGTCGGGATCGGATTGTACATCGCCTCGTCCATGAGCGGCACATCGCCCGGTTCAATCCTGAAATCGCTTTGGCCTTTCCTGATCGCAGTAACTTTGGTGTTGCTTCTGCTCAGCTATTACCCAAGCCTGTCAACGCTGCTGATCTGAACCAGATACGTTTGCAGGCGCATTCCGTCGCAGACATGACGCCGGGAATCTCGCTCTACTTAACTGCGCCCGTCAGCTAAGCTGGTCTGAACATGCCAATTGGTCACAAAAAAGGACAATCATGCTGCTCGACACTCCGATCTGCGATTTCGGTTGGAACGCCCCGGACTTCACGCTCAAAGACCCGAACGGTCGGGCCTTCAAGATGTCCGATCACCTGCAAAACGGGTTGCTGATCGCCTTCATCTGCAATCATTGCCCCTATGTCAAAACGATAACGGACCGGCTTGCCCAAGACACGGACCTGCTGATGTCCAAGGGGATCGGCGTGTTGGCGGTCATGTCGAACGACTATCGCGATTACGCCGAAGATTCGCCGCCGAACATGTTGGAATTCGCACGGCAGAACGGCTTCAACTTTCCATATCTCGTGGACGAGGATCAATCCGTAGGAAAGGCTTTTGGTGCTGTCTGCACTCCGGATTTCTTCGGTTTGAATGCGGATGGAAAGTTGCAGTACCGGGGCCGTCTGGACAATCTGGGCCGCGGCCAGACTGGCAAGCGCGAACCAGAATTGGTTAATGCAATGCTGCAAATTGCCGAGACCGGGCAAGGCCCCCAAGATCAGACACCCTCAATGGGATGTTCGATCAAATGGACCCGAGGCTAGGCCATGGGGATCACGTCACTGGATCATGTCAATCTGCGCACCACGCGTTTGGACGAGATGATCGAATGGTACTGCAACGTGCTGGGGATGCGGGTCGGGCCACGCCCACCCTTCCCCTTTCCCGGAGCCTGGCTTTATGTCGAAGAAAACGCCTTCGTGCATCTGGTCGGTGTCCAGGCCGAGGCCACGGGTTCGGACGCAGACCTGAAGCTTGAGCATTTCGCTTTTTCGGCGACAGGGTTGGATCGGTTCGAAGCGCATCTCAAAACAAATGGCGTCTCCTATCGCCGTGTGGAACTGACGGCGATCGACACCGTTCAGTTGAACGTCTGGGATCCGGACGGCAATCACATTCACATCGATTTTCGGACCGGCAAATAGAGATGGCAGGCTCCGATACCGTTTCGCGCAATGAAATTTCCTCACCCTTAAATTGAACACTTGACCGGAATTCGCGGGTCGTCCTTGATAGGGTGGTGTTTTCCCGGACTGCGCCCGGGGCTGGTCCTTTCAACCAGAGGGAAATGGGGAATGCTTGGATCGGCCTGGTCGCGGCCATGCATGGTGGTCAAATGGCTGACATAGATGAATGGCTGATCCGAAACGGCTTGTCCAAATATGTCAACGCCTTCTCCCGGCACGAGGTCGAACTGGGTGATCTGCCGGAACTGAGCGACGATGACCTTGTCACGATCGGCCTGCCCATTGGACCCAGGCGCCGCTTTCTGAAAGCAATACGGGATGAAACCGGGCAGCCTGCGGGATCACATCGCGCGCATCAGGAACCCAACATCATTGCAGAGCGCAGACAGCTGACGGTCATGTTCATCGATCTTGTTGGGTCGACGGCGATATCGCAAAAGCTGGATCCTGAAGATCTGGCCGAGGTTCTGAGGCTGTTCAAAGAGACCTGCGCCGCTGCGGTCGCCGCTTTTGACGGGCATATCGCCAGTTACTATGGCGACGGCATCATGGTGTTTTTTGGCTTTCCGCATGCGCATGAAGACGACCCGGAACGCGCCATTCATGCAGGTCTTCGGATCGTTCGCGAAATTCCGGAAATCCGCACGCATGCTCATCTTGAAGTCCGCATAGGGATCGCGACCGGCCTGGTTGTCGTCGGTGACCTGCGGGGAGAGAAGATGTTCGAGGATGGAACCGCCATGGGCGAGACCCCGAACCTTGCCGCACGGCTTCAATCGATGGCTGATCCGGGGACAATGATCGTCGCGCCGACGACACGGGAATTGGCGGGTGATGCGTTCGAATATGTGCGCCGTGGCACGTTTCAATTGAAAGGCTTTGCCAAAGAGGTCGAAGCCTGGCAGGTCACCGGCACGCGCCAGACTCTCAGCCGTTTTCTTGCGGCAGACGACGCCCGGATGAGTTCATTGGTCGGGCGCGCGCAGGAGCATGAAACCCTTCAAAGCAAGTGGAGGCTGGCCCGTCAGGGTCAAGGTCAGGTGGTGCTGGTCTCGGGCGAGGCGGGCATAGGAAAGTCCAGGCTGATCGAAGAGCTTCGCCGCACGATCCCGGACGCAAAACACCGACAGCTTCGATTTCAGTGTTCGCCCTTTCATGACGCAAGCGCGTTGTACCCGATCATTCGCCAGCTTGAAAACGCGGCCGAACTGCGGGCCGGTGACAGTGCGGACGAAAAATTGAACAAGATCCACGGCGTTCTGGGCGATCCTTCTGAAGGGTCTCTGAAACTGGCTGCGGCACTGTTGTCGGTCCCGTTTGAAGACAGGCTTGGCCCGCTGGACTTGACCCCTGAGCAGATCATGAAGCAGACGCTGGACATGCTGGTCAATCATGTGATCGGCTTGGCGCAGGAAACCCCGACCCTGTTGCTGTTTGAAGATGCACATTGGATCGATCCAACGACAAAGACTCTGCTTGATCAGCTTGTAACCCGGATAGAGGACGCGCGCCTGCTGATGGTCATGAGCTATCGGACAGGCTTTGATCCGGACTGGCCACAATCGCACAACCTGATGCACGTCGCGCTTCAACAACTGGATTTCGCGCAGGTCAAAGAGATCGTGAACGATGTTGCCAAAGGCAAGACCGTCCCGGACGAAGTTCACCGTCTGATTGCCGCCAGATCCAACGGTGTCCCGCTGTTCGTAGAAGAGGTGACGAAGGATCTGCTGGAATCCGATCTTCTGACCGAACGCGCCGACGCCTATACGATCGACCGGTCCACGCCATCACCCACTGTGCCGAAAACACTGCATGACGCGTTGATGGCTCGTCTTGATCGACTGAGCTCGGCCAAGGAAGTGGCACAGATCGGCGCTGTCATTGGCCCGCAATTCTCTTATCCGATGATTGCAAGCGTGTCCCGCTTTGATGAACGGGCGTTACGTTCCGGTCTGGATTTGCTGGTGGATGCCGGGATCGTGATCGTTTCAGACTCAGAGCTCGAGGAAACGTTCAGTTATCGTCACGCTCTCATTCGCGACACCGCTTACAACAGCCTGCTGAAACGCGAGAGGCGAACGCTGCATGCGCGTGTGGTCCAAGCACTGAACTCTGCCTCGTTGCGCGAAAACTCTGCCGGTCCGGAAATTCTGGCTCATCACTACACGATGGCAGATATGCCGGACGAAGCGATAGAACACTGGTATCTGGCCGGGCAACGTGCCGTTGAACGCTCGGCCGGGATTGAAGCAGCCACTCAGCTGGGGCGTGCGTTGGCGTTGCTTGAACAGCAGGAAGACTCGGTTGACCGCGACCGCATGGAAACAAAGATCCAGACATTGCGGGCCGGCGTTCTGCGCTCGACCGCTGGCATCGCGGCCGATGAAACGGGGGCGGTGTATGCCCGGATCCGCGACCTGTGCAATCGGCTGGGTGAAACGGAACAATTGTTTCCTGTGCTCAATGGGCTCTACGCGTATCATCTTGTCCGCGGTGAATACGACCTTGCCAAGGACGTCGCGGCGCAGTTGTTGGAGCTGGCCAATCTGACCGGGGAAACGCATCACACTATGATTGCGCTCCGGGCCATGGGTGCCGTCTTGTTGCATATCGGACATCTGGACGCGGCCCACGATCATCTGCTGCAAGCGCTGCACTTGTATGATCCACAGCAGCACAGCCGCCTCGCCTATGTCTATGGAACGGATCATGCCGCCATTACATCCTGTTTCCTGAGCGTTACGGCCTGGTTGCGCGGAGAACCGGACCGCGCGCTCGAAATCCAGCAGCAGGCGATCTCGGCGGCGCGGAAACTCAATCACGCACATAGTCTGGCCCAGACCCTGACGTATCTGTGTATGCTGCACCTGTTGCGGCGTGAACCGGAACAGGTTTACGACGTTGTCGCCCGCCTTGAAGAAGTGGCGACGAAACACACTTTCCCCTTCATGATACTGACGGCGAATGTCTGGCGATGCTGGGCAGACGCGCAGATCACGCCTGGCCCGGAAACGATCCGAGCAATGCGCGAGGCGTCCGAAGCCTGGTGGGCCAGCGGGGCTGGAAACTACAAGCCGGTGTTCCTGACGGCCCTTGCCGAAGCGTCACTGAAAGCGGGCGAACCGAAGGCCGCGCAGCGCCTGCTGGATGAAGCACGTGAACAGCAGGCACTGACCCATGAAGGGTGGGCTCAAGCGGAAACAGATCGGATACAGGCGTTGGCGCGGTCCATGGAAACTGCCGCAGATGATCTGTTCGCGGAGGCTCTGGAAACCGCGCGCAAACAGCGGGCAAGAATGTTCGAACTGCGCACAGCGGTGGATTACGTGCAAACCTGCGGCCAACTTGGCTGCACACCGGCCTCGCCGCCTGATCTTGGAAAGATTCTGGCCACGATCGTTGATGGCGCGCAATCCCGCGATGTCGTGCAAGCCATGTCTTTGCTCAATCACTCGAAAGCGTCGTAGAGTACTTTCCCGGCCAGTTCAGCGGGCAACAGCCTTTCATCCATCCCGTCGCCCCGTAGGACCACACGCGCAATGCTTCGCTGCGTCAACTCGGTTGCAACTCGTCCTGATATCCGAACAACGCCGGTTGGCCACCTGTGTGCAGCAGAACAACTTTCTGGCCTTTTTCGATGACGCCTTGTTCAAGCAGCCCAAGAAGCCCTGCAAAGGTTTTGGCGGAATAAACAGGGTCAAGAAAGATGCCCTCGGAGCGCGCCATCAGGGTCAACGCCTCGCGGGTTGCCGGACCGACCCGCCCATATCCGGGAGCCAAGGCGCCGCCCCAGGTACAAATGTCTTCCATGACCAAGGCAGGGTCGAAACCCATCATGGTTGCCAATCGCCCCAGGACCTTTTGCAGACGCGCTTTCTGCTGGTTCTGATCGCGACGCACGCATATGCCGTAGACAGGCGCAGACTGCCCGACCAAACGCAATCCGGCCAGAAACCCCGCATGGGTAGACCCGCTGCCAGACGGAACCACCGCCGCGTCGAAATCGCTGATCTGAGTATGCAACTCGGCCGCCCCCGCCACATAGCCCAACGCTCCCAGCGGAGGGTGATCGATGCCCAGATGGATCACGTATGGTTTTCGGCCCTCAGCCACCAGTTGGTCGGCGCGTTCGTGAAGAGCGTTGTCGGCGCCCGCCTCGTCCTCACCCTTGGGGTAGCTCATGTGTTCCGCCCCCAGAAGCTGGGCCAGAAGAACATTTCCGGATCGATGGTAGAATTCTCCCATATGCGCCACGCGGTCTTCCAATTGAAGAACGGATGACATTCCCAGTTTTGCCGCCGCTGCCGCCGCAGTGCGCACGAAATTGGATTGCACGGCACCCGTGATCAGGATGGTGTCCGCCCCCTGCCTCAGCGCCTCCCCCATGTAAAATTCCAGCTGACGGGTCTTGTTTCCGCCGAAGCTGAGCCCGGTCAGGTCGTCGCGCTTGATCCACAAATCCAGCCCCAATTGGTCAGAAAGTCGCTCTAGCCGTTCGACCGGTGTGACCGATGTCATCAACCTTGCGCGGGGATAGTTTGAAAGCGCTGCGTCTATCATGGACCAGGTGCCCTTCATTTTCATGCAAACGACTCGTGCCGATGGATGGCACTGCTGATCAGGATAATGAGGTTTTGGAAAGCGTGGAAGACAGCCGGTCATGCGCAAAAGCGCCCGACTGAACCCCCTGCTGAAGCGGGCCGGCGCCGAAGGGGCCGGCCGCCGGTGATCAATCACCTCTCGCTGGTGTCGCTTTCGGCGTAGTTGCGCAAATCGTCCATGTCGGCGATATCCGCGTGGTTCCTGTCGATCTTGACGCCAACGGGTTTCAATCGCGAAAACGCGCGGCTCAGGCTTTCGGGCTTCATCCCCAGACGTCCGGCGATCAGCATCTTGTCGTAGGGCAGTTCCACCTCGCACCGACCGGAATCACAATCGCACAGGTTCAACAGAAACTCTGCAACGCGTTGCGCCCCGGTTTGCGCTTTCAATTGCTCCAGCTGCGCCACCAGAGCATGCAGATGCGTGAACGTCGCAGCCAGAATTGAAACGCCGATTTCCGGGTCTTCCTTCATAAGGGACAACAGCACAGGGCTGGGAATATGCATCACTTCACAGGCTGAAACGGCTTCGGCGGACACGGGATACGGTACGTTGCGCAGCGCAACGGCCTCACCAAAGCTTTCTCCGCGGGTGAAAACGCTCACCACCGCTTCCGCCCCGGTCGGAGAGATGCGGAACAGCTTGACCCATCCGGCCAGGACAACGTGTACAGCCTTGGCTTCTTCCTCTTGCAGAAAGATCGTCTCGCCACGGTCATATTGCCGCCAAATCGCTTGCCGCAGCAAAGTATCCACATGCTGATCCGGCAGGCTGCGCAGAAGCAGAGACTGCCGCGCAATCGCCTTTTGTGCCTCGTGTGGCATGAAGGCACTCCCTTCTTCATCCAGTCCGGGCGATGGCCCGGGCAATCATCCCCAATGCCCTGCTATGCCAAAGCCGGCGTGGCTGTGCCAGTCTTTTTCTTGACGATCAACTTGACAATTGTCATGTCACGGGGCCCGTCGCTGCCCTAGGGTCGGTTCGCAGCCAGTTATCCGGGGAGCATGTCAGATGGATTTCGAGCGATTTTTCAGCCAGAGCCTCGACGCTTTGAAAGATGAAGGAAACTATCGGGTTTTCATCGACTTGCAGCGACGTTGCGGAGCCTTCCCGAACGCTCGCCAGACCGATGGTTCGATCCAGCGGGATGTGCGTATCTGGTGCTCGAATGACTACCTTGGAATGGGGCAACACCCTGCGGTCATCAACGCCATGCACGATGCGCTGGAGCGTTGTGGCGCCGGTGCGGGCGGAACGCGCAACATCTCGGGCACTACGCATGACCACGTGCTGCTTGAGGCAGAGTTGGCAGATCTCCATGGCAAAGAGACCGCTTTGCTGTTCACCTCGGGCTATGTATCAAACTGGGCCGCTCTGGGAACGCTGGCTGCGAAGATCCCCGGTCTGATCGTTTTCTCTGATGCGCTGAACCATGCCTCGATGATCGAAGGCATCCGCCACTCACGGGCGCAGAAGGTGATATGGAAACATAACGATCTTGCGGATCTGGAGGCCAAACTGGCCGACGCCGACCCCGACGCGCCCAAGATGATCGCCTTTGAGTCCGTTTATTCCATGGATGGTGATATCGCGCCGATCAAGGAAATCTGCGACTTGGCCGACAAATACGGCGCGATGACCTATCTGGATGAGGTTCACGCCGTCGGCCTCTATGGCCCGCGCGGTGGTGGCATTGCCGAGCGTGAGGGCCTGATGGATCGCTTGACCGTGATCGAAGGCACGCTGGGCAAGGCCTTCGGCGTGGTTGGTGGGTACATCGCAGCCTCGGCGGCGCTGTGCGATTTCGTTCGCAGCTTTGCCAGCGGCTTCATCTTCACCACGGCCCTGCCACCTTCGATCGCGGCCGGTGCTGCCGCATCTATCCGGCATCTGAAGCAGTCAAGCGCCGAGCGTGATCTGCAAAAGGCCCGCGTGGATCAGGTGCGCGCCCGTCTGGATGCGGAAGGGATACCGCATCTGCCGAACCCCAGCCATATCATCCCGGTGATGGTGGGCGACCCGGTGAAGTGCAAGTTCATCTCGGATACGCTTCTTGAAGAATTCGGCATCTACATTCAGCCGATCAACTATCCCACTGTCCCCAAGGGCACCGAACGTTTGCGGATCACGCCGTCACCGGTTCACACAGATGAGGATATCGATCATCTGGTCGGTGCCTTGTCGGCGCTCTGGCAACGTTGTCAGATCGCGCGGATCCCACAGGCCGCTCAGTAACCAGCCCCCCCTTTGCTTGATTTGTGCCGCCTCTCGGGGCGGCATTTTTTTGCCTCAGATCAGGTAGAGCGCAAAAATCACTACGGAAAATCCGGTCAACACCAGGGTGAACCCACGCAGCCAGCTTTGGCTGTTCTCCAAATCCAGGTAGTGTTTCAGGATCACGCGGGCCTTAATCAGCGCCAGCAACAGGATACCGCCAGCGATGATCGCGGTTGGTGCCCCAATCAAGGTCAGCAGCGCGGATCCCACGCTGAGGGCCAAGAGCGCAAGCCAGGCCTGGGTCAGAGGGTTCGGCGGCCCTTGGCGAGGTTCTTTGGTCAAAGATGAAGGTTGGGCCATCTGACTATCCCAACAGATAGATCACTGGAAACAGCATGATCCAGACCAGGTCCACCATGTGCCAAAACTGTGCGCCCGCTTCGACGCTAGTGGGGTCGTCGCGCCAGGCCACCAGCAACAGAATTCCAACCCCGGCGAGGACATGCGCGGCATGAAAGCCGGTCAGCATATAATAGAACAGAAAGAATGGATGCGTTTCGTATCCTATCCCCTGAGACGCCTTGTCGGCGTATTCCGCACCCTTGATGATCAGGAACACGACACCCAGAAGCGCCGCAAGGATCAACGCAAACCGGGCCCGCAAACGTTGCATGTTCCGCCGCCAATGCAGCGCCTGTGCGGCCAGATAGCCTGACGTCACCAAAACCGCCGTGTTCAAGGCTGCACCGGTGCGATGCAGATGCGACTGCGCCTCGGCAAAACCTGCCGGATCGGTCAGACGCACCCCCATGAAGGCGATCATCCCCGCGCCAAAGACCAGCAGTTCCGAAATGATCAGAACCCACATCAGGAACTCGCCCGGCAGTTCGTCGATCAGAGAGGCATCACTCATGCGCCGACCAACTGGCGATAGATCTGCGGCAGGGCCATGGTCAGGCGATGCGGATCTGGGATGACGGCGAAACCGCCCTGCCCGAACATGCGCGGAAACCAGCTTTTGCCGGTTTTATCGATGGTGACGCCGAACACTGACTGTCCGGCCCGGCGCGCCTCGCGTATGGCCATGCAGGTATCTTCGATGCCGTGGCGCCCCTCGTAATGGTCCAGGTCGTTTGGCTTGCCGTCGGTGATAACCAGCAGCAATCGGCGCTTGCGGGACTGGCTGGCCAGATCTGAGGAACAGTGCCGGATTGCCGCGCCCAACCTTGTATAATGTCCGGGGCGCAGCGACGCGATGCGCTGTTCAACTTTGGTTCCCATCGGTTCGTCAAACCGTTTGCAACGCTGCACATAGACGCGCTGACGCTTGAGGGAGCTGAACGCATGAATGGCGAAATCGTCACCGCAAGCGTTGAGGCCCCAGGCCAAGGCCGCCAGCGCCTCGCGTTCGATATCGATCACGGCACGCCCCGTGACCGCGCTTTCGGTGGATCGGCTGACATCCAGCAGGATCGACACCGCCAGATCGCGGGCCTCGGGGCGGGATTGCATCCAGACGCGTTCCGTCCCTTCACCATTTGCGCAGCGGTCAACCTGCGCCCGAACGGCGGCTTCCATATCCAGCTGGTCACCGTCCAGATGGCCCCGGGTCATCACGCGCCCCGGGCGCAGCGCCTCGAATTGGCGCTTGACGGCGAGAATGCGGCGCGCAGCGGCCGGATCCTTGCCGAACTCGGCGGCATCGTCGCGGATATCGGCATCCGAAAGCAGAACGTTCACATGATCCGGCAGGTATTGACCCGTCCGCACGTCCCATTCGGGATATAGAATACGGCCTGACAGGCGTTCGCGGTTGACGTCTTCGGGCGCCAGATCAAGGTGAAGCTTCAACTTGGTAGGCGGCGCCTTTGAGATCTGGCCAAGACCGATCTCTTCCTGATCGTCAGCCGCCTTCTTGGCGTTGTCGGGATCGTCGTCATCGATGCGACGGTTGATATTCAGAAACTCGGCCCAACTGAGGATGGCTTCGAACTTGTGCAGAATGAAACTGTCGCTGCGCTCGGCCTGATCCGATTTGCGGCGCCGGGCACGGTGTGTCTTTTCACCGGATTCCTCTGGCGGGCCTTCGGTATCGGGGTTTTCAACCTCGTTGTGTTCCGAGAACCCAACTGCCCGCAACTCCGGCCACAGGGGAACCGGACGCATCGGCTGATAGCCGCGCGGTGCGATCAGGTCGTCGTCAAGTGCCAGAAGGTGCTCGGCCTGATCCGACAGGGGCTTGGGATCGCCCAGCATATGACGGATCAGTTCTTCAACCGCGGCCTCGGCAGGCGGCAGGCTGGGGATGTCGCGCTGAAACAGCACGCCCTTGCACAGCTCGGTATACAGCGGACGCAAGCCAGGCGCATCGTCCAGAGTCGCCTCGACCATATGCCGGGCGGCGATCAAGGCACGCAGGTCGGCACGCAGTGGATCATCTTCGTCAATTCGGGTTCCGGCATGGGCGGCGGCGGCGGCCAACCAGACATAGAGCGCGCCGTTTGCCTCGCGTGCGGGGAATACGGCCAGACGGTCAGGCAGACGCAAAACCTCTCCGTCGAACGAGGCGCGCGGCATCAATTCCACTTCGGTTGCAAGTTTGCGGCGCCAACTCAGGCGGTGACGCGAAACCTCGGGTGAGACCGGGCGCAATTCAACGCCCGGACTACCCCCAAGCCCCCGAAAGAGGACTGCCAGCCGCCCCGCGACCTCGGAAAGGTCGACCGCGGCTCCAACATGCACCTGGGGTGCATCGAGGCGGCTGGCAAGGGTGTGCCACAGTTTCCCGATCGTTTCTTCGGGTTCCCATGGCTCAAAGTCGATCCTGACCATCGCCGGCCTCACCCAAAGACGGCGGTGACAAGATCGAGGAGCCCGCGTTTGATATCCTCGTCATCGGTCAGAGGTTCGATCATGGCGGCAAGGATGGCGCGGTCGGTGGACATGCCCTGCGCGATCAGCGTCGCGGCATAGACGACCAGCCGGGTGGACACGCCTTCCTCGAGGTCCTGACCCTTGAGCCCGCGCAGCTTGCCCGCCAGCCGTACCAGCGGCTTGCAGCGTTCCAGCGGCAGGCCGCTTTCCTGCGCGACCACCTCGGCTTCCATCTGAGGCGAGGGAAAGTCGAACTCCAGCGAGATGAACCGCTGCCGGGTCGAGGGTTTGAGGGTTTTCAGGATGTTCTGATAGCCGGGGTTGTAGGACGCCACCAGCATGAAACCGGGCGCGGCCTCAAGCTCTTCTCCGGTGCGGTCGATCGGCAGGATGCGCCGGTCGTCGGTCAGCGGGTGCAGCACGACGGTGACGTCCTTGCGCGCCTCGACCACCTCGTCGAGATAGCAGATCGCACCTTCGCGCACCGCGCGGGTCAGAGGGCCATCGACCCAGACGGTTTCGCCGCCCTTCAGCAAGTAGCGCCCGATCAGGTCGGCGGCGGCCAGATCGTCGTGGCAGGCCACTGTATAAAGCGGGCGGCCAAGTTTCGCAGCCATATGGGCCACAAACCGGGTCTTGCCGCAGCCCGTCGGGCCTTTCAGCAGAACCGGCAGGTCGTTTTTGTAAGCGGCGGTGAAGACATCGCATTCATCGCCCTGGGCCAGGTAGAAGGGGGCGTTTGCCGCCCCCTCTTTCAGGTTCATGGAGCCATCCATATCCATCACTCCGCTGGGGTTTCGGCTGCGCCGGGTTCAATGACCTCTTTGCGAGGAACCCAGATCGAGTAGATGAACAGCAGCGCCCCAAGGACAACGACCAGACCAGAGCCAAGACGCATCCAGTAGAAGATCGCGATCTGGTCCTGCACGTCCATGAAGTAGTCTCCGACGACACGTTGCATGTGAGTCTGCACGGTTCCCCCGAAGGTCAGCACGAAGGTCATGAAGACCATGCCGCTGGTCATCAGCCAGAACGAACCCATATTCAGAACCTGATTATAGGGATCACGGTTCTTCAGGATCGGCATAGCGTAGCTGAAGATCGCCAGATTGAGGCAGACATAGGCGCCGTAGAAGGCCAGGTGCCCGTGGGCTGCGGTGATCTGCGTGCCGTGGGTGTAGTAGTTCACCCCGTGCAGCGTGTGCAGGAAGCCCCAGACACCGGCACCGAAGAAGGCCAGCGTGGCACAGCCCAGCGACCACAGCAGCGCGGCCTTGTTGGGGTGGTCCCGGCGGCCCTTCCAGACCATGACGAAGGCAAAGGCCATCATCGCGAAGAACGGGATCACCTCGAGGCTAGAGAAGATCGACCCGATCCACTGCCAGTATGCAGGCGTGCCGATCCAGTAATAGTGGTGACCTGTGCCAAGGATGCCCGAGAACAGTGCGGCGGCGACGATGACATAGAGCCATTTTTCGACCACCTCACGGTCCACACCGGTCAGCTTGAGCATCAGATAGGCCAGGATCGAGGCCATGATCAGTTCCCACACACCTTCGACCCACAGGTGGACGACATACCACCAGTATTGCTTGTCCAGCGACAGGTTGCCCGGGTTGTAGAAGGCGAACAGGAACAGCAGCGCCAGACCCCAAAGGCCCAGAAGCAGGATGTTGGTAATGGCTGTCTTCTTGCCTTTCAGAACGGTCATCGACACGTTGTAAAGGAAGATCAATGCAGCCACGACGATACCGGCCTTGACCCATTTGGGCTGTTCCAGGAACTCACGCCCCTCTTTGCCCAGCAGCCAGTTGCCTTCGAACAGGTTGAAGACATAGGTGACGACCACGCCCAACGTACCGACAACAAGGATGATCAGTTGCAGATAGGCCAGCTTGGGGGAGTGGATCTCGCGCTCGGCTTCTTCCGGGATCAGGAAGTAGGCCGCACCAAAGAAACCCAGGATCAGCCAGACGATCAGAGAGTTGGTGTGCAGCATCCGCACGATGTTGAACGGCAGAAGCTCACTCAGGAAATTGGGGAATACATAGATGAAACCGGCCAGAAGGCCGCCGATCACCTGTATCGCGAACAACGCCATGGCTACCGCAAAGTAGGCATAGGCGATTTTTTGGGATTCGTATTTCATTGTTTCGTTCCCTTTCTCAGCCTGCCTCGTTGGGCGGCCAGCCCTGCGCGTCGATGTTGTCCGTCCAGATCAGGAAGTTGGTCAGGTCACGGAGTTCTTCGTCGCTGAGGTTGAAATTGGGCATTTGCCGACGACCGGGAATGCCGGTCGGTTGTGCTTCCATCCAGCCCTTGAGGGATTCAAAGGCTGATTCCGGGTCGTCCAGCACGCCCCAGCGGGTCATCACGTTGCCGACTTCCGGAGCAAAGTAGGCCCCTTCACCCAGAATCGAATGACAGTTCACACAGGCGTGTTTTTCCCAGACATGCTTGCCCCGCACCACACTGTCATCCAGCTTTGCGGCATTTTCGGAATTGACGATATACCAGTGGGAATGGGCCGAAAGGGCCAGAAAGATGAGAATGAAGAACAGTGACCCGCCATAAAAAATATTGCGGGCCATGCTCTTTGTCATGACGTCTCGCATTGCGCTCTCCTTTGCGCAGATTAGCTAGTGTCTGCAACATGACTGGCGGGACGCGGGAGTGCCTTAACGAAAGTCAAGACTTCTCAAGTATGCTCTGGAACGAGGTCAGATGCCTGACAAACAGCAAGAACCACGAAAAAGCCTGGGGTTCGCCTTGATATCTGAACCAATCGTGAGGAATGTCGCGTCGACATTTTAGTATGGCAGAGTTATCCAAGCGCTTGAGAGAACAAGTGTAAATTCCGTGTCAGAGAGTGATGGGTGAAAATGGCAAACTATTCCTACATCGGTTATACGCCCGGCGTAATCACGGTGAATACGATTGGGCCGGATACGGTTACATTGGATGTCAATTTTGATCCTGACACGGATCGTCGTTTGTTCAGCGTGACAGACGCAGCCGGTGGATTTATTCAAAACGGCGGCGGACCACCCATTGTCGATACTGGCGATGTTTTCAACGGTGACCGCTTCGACAACGAAGACGGCGATGATCTGACGCAGACCGGCACCATCACCACCCTTGATGGCTCGACCACCTTTCTTAGTGGCCCAATTTACCTGGAAGAATCCTATGTTCTGTCCAAACCAGGCGGGGGTACGATTACAGTTTATCGTGTGGAAGTTGACGGAACTTTGGGTGGTTACATAACCTCTGAACCCCTTGTGCCCGGCACGACATACTCGATGAACATCGTGAATGTTACGCCGACCAATGCTCCTGACACAACTGATCCGACCACTATCATTGACGTGCCGTGCTTCGTAGCCGGAACGTTGATAATGACTCCAAAAGGTCCGAGGTCCATCGAGGATTTGAAGGTGGGTGACGCGGTCGTCACCGCCGACAACGGACCGCAACACATACGCTGGATTGGCACGCGACATCTGGATCAGGCGGCGCTTCGCGCCCGTCCCAGGCTGAAGCCCATCCGGATCGAGGCCGGTTCACTGGGCGATCACTTGCCCCAGCGTGATCTTTTCGTGTCACCGCAACACCGTATGCTGGTCCGGTCGCCGATTGCCGTCAGAATGTTCGACGCCGAGGAGGTTCTTGTTCCTGCTCACATTCTTGTCGGCGTGCCCGGCATTTCAATCGCTGATGACACCCGTGCTGTGACCTATGTCCATCTTTTGTTCGACCGTCACGAGATCATCTATGCGGAAGGCGCACCTTCCGAAAGCCTGCTCACCGGTGCGCAGGCCTTGTCCAGTGTTCACCCGAACGCACGGGCGGAAATTCTTGAATTGTTCCCTGAATTGGATCAGCGCAATTACGTTCCGCTGGCCGCACGACGGATACCGGAAAAAGGGAAACGCGCTCGGGCTTTGGTCCATCGTCATATCAAGAACGCGCGGCCACTGGTCGCTGAACGATAAGCGCCGCCCGAACAGGCGTCAGGGCTGTTGCACGGCGCGGGGGCCGGTCAGGGCAGGCCACATGGCAAACAGATACAGCCCCATTGCCGCGATCCAAAATCCATCCGCTGTCAGCATCGCCGTCATGTACCCTCCTGTCATGTCGGATCCCAGCCAACGCACAAGCGCTGCAACCGCCATCAAACCATAGGCAATCGCCATGGGCTTTGGCGCGACAAGGGGGCGACCGCTGTGGCCCAAGGCGGCGCGGCTCATTACGGCAAGGGTCATGCCACCAACGCAACCAATGCCCAGAACGTGGAGCGCGCCGATCTCATTTCCCATCCCGATGGCCGCCAACCCCCAGAGAACCAGACCCAGGGTCAGCATCCCGAGGCCCAGATGCAGGGCGATCAGGATCGGTTGACGCAAGGCCCAGCCTGTTCTCCAACGCGCCATTCGCATCAGTTGAACACTGCCCATCACCAAAGCAACGGCCCCCGCAACAGGCCCGACATCAAGTGCAAGCACAAGCAGGGGCAGCAACAGCGCCAGAATCATCGTCGCCCTGTCCAGCCAGGCCACGGATACCGGCCACGATGCTTCGGGTTGACCCGCTCTTTTCATGGCATTGCGTGTAAAAGCCGGCGTAATCCGGCCACCCAGGATCGCGATCATCGAACACAAGGTCAAAAGCCCGGCCCGGATACCGGTGTTCAGCGTATCCACCGTGACCCCCATCCATTCCAAATGAACCATAACGTTCGAGGCCAACATCAGAACCAGAAGATACAGAAACACCATATTCTGGGGCTTGGGCCGACGAACCAGTTGACTGGCAATCTTCAGCGCCAGAATGGGAACAAAGCTCAGGTCCACGAGTGCGACGAACAGGGGTGGCAACACTCCGGAAAACCAGACCGCCAGACGCCCGGCCATCCAGATCAATGCGACAAGCGTGATAAAGCGGGCCCGCGCCTCGGGCGCACCGGTCCAGTTCGGCACGGCGGTCAGAAAAAACCCCCCCAAGGCGGCCGTTGCATACCCGAAAATCATCTCATGCGCGTGCCACATCACCGGCGGCATCGCGTAACTCTGTTCCATGTAGGGCATCAGCCCGTCGAGCGACGCCAACCATACGCCCCACGCGACTCCTGCAAACATACCGTAAAGACCCGCCGAAAGAAAAAAGACCCGGAACCCTTCACTGAAAACACGCGCGATTACAGCTGTCATGCCTGCTCTCCATAGCTTTTCCCGCCGTTGAACAATGTGTAGTGCCCGCATGACCCGGCGCCCTTAACCAAAATCAAGACTGGGCTTAAACATGTGTGAGAAACACAAGATTTATTGGCGGTTTTGATCTGTGTTTTCTTTCCAAAGTGCTTTGTCTGAACCCTTGCCGTTGACTTTGGTCAAGGATGACATCCACGTGATGTTTCACTCTCGACACCGCCTCACCACGCATATGGAGAGTGATCATGTCACTTGGAATCAGCTACAACAAACCCGGCCGCGCCTTAGGGGTCGGATTGGCAATGTTGTTGGGCAGCGTCGCTGCTCCGACCTTCGCCGAAGAGCCAACTTTGAGCGAAGAAGCCTTTGAATCGTCTAAACAGCTCTATTTCGAACAATGCGCAGGCTGCCACGGCGTATTGCGCAAAGGGGCCACGGGTAAAAACCTGGAACCGCATTGGAAGAAGACCGCAGCCGACGGCACTGTAACCGAAGGCGGCACCTTGCAACTGGGACAGGAGCGCCTTGAAAAGATTATCGCCTGGGGAACCGAAGGCGGCATGAACAACTTCTCGGACATCATGACCGAGCAGGAAATCAAGGATATGGCGACCTACATCATGATGGAGCCGCCAAAACCACCTGAAATGTCGCTGGAACAGATGATGGCGACGCGTAAGGTCTATGTCGAAGAAGAGGACTATCCGACCGAGCCGCTGCACGGCCGCAACTGGGAAAACTTCTTTGTCGTCATCGAACGTGACGTAGGCAAGGTGGCCGTGATCGACGGCGACACCAAAGAGGTGCTGACCCACATCCCCACTGGCTACGCCGTGCACGTTCTGAAAGCGTCCGAACACCACAGCCTGACCGAGCCGGAACACCCCGGTCGCTTCTGGTACACAATGGGTCGCGACGGCAAGATGACCAAGATCGACCTTTGGCAGACGCCGGACAAGATGTTGGTATCCGAAGTCAAGATTGCATATGACGCCCGTGACGTCGCCGTTTCCGGCGATGGTAAATACGTCATCGGTGGTGGCTACTGGCCGCCGCACTTTGCTATCGTTGACGCGAAGACCATGGAACCGGTGAAGGTCGTATCGACCCGCGGCGTGAACGTCGACGGTGAGTATGTGGAAGAAGCCCGTGTGGCAGCCATCTACACCACTCCGAATGAACCCACCTGGATCGTTGCCGTGAAAGAGCTGGGACAGTTGTGGCAGGTCGATTACACCGATCTGGACAACCTTCGGATCGACAAGATCGACAGCGCCAAGTTCCTGCATGACGGGTTCTTCGATCCGACAGGCCGGTATTTCCAGATCGCCGCAAACGCGTCGAACAAGATGGTGGTTGTCGATACCGAAACCCACAAGCTTGAGGCGATGATCGACACAGCCGCGCTGCCGCACCCCGGTCCGGGCGCCAACTGGGTCGACCCGAACTGTGGCCCTGTGGCAGGCACAACCCACCTTGGTGTCGGTACCGTGACCGTTTGGGGCAACGATCCTGAAAACCGTCCGGATGACGCCTGGAAAGTCTGCTACGAAGTGGAAACCGACGGCCCCGGCCTGTTCGTCCGCACCCACCCGAACTCGGATTATATTTGGGCTGACCAGACCAAGCATCCGGAACCGGAAGTGCAGCAATCCGTGCAGGTCATTTCGAAAGAAACCGGCGAAATCGTGAAGACGATCCAGATCACTGAAGACGAAGGCAGCGCCGCTGTTCACTTCGAATTCAACGCTGACGGTACCGAGGTATGGGTTTCCAAGTGGAACCTGTCGGACTCGAAGGAACCCAATGGTCAGATCGTGATCTTCGACGCGAAGACGCTGGAAGAAATCGGCCGCATCGACGGGCTTTATGCCCCGACCGGCAAGTTCAACGTCTACAACCGGTCGAACCACGTCACCTGACAAGGTCAGGACGACCACAGGAAAGGGCGGGCCCCTCGCCCGCCCTTTCCTTGTTTGAGTCATCAGCCAAACTCACCGGCCTGCCACCAAGGGCCAGACAATACAGCCAAAACGGAGCCCGGATATGACCTCCGAACCGGAAAAGAAAAAACCGATCTGGCGCCGGTATTTCCTATGGGGAATGCCTGTGGCCGGTATCGCCGCGGCCTTTGCCGCCGGCATCATCTTCTGGGGCGGGTTCAACACCGCAATGGAAGCCACGAACACCAAGGAATTCTGCATCTCATGTCACGAGATGCGAGATTTTGTTTACGAAGAATATACCGGCACGATCCATGACGTGAACCGGTCGGGTGTGGGGGCAGTTTGTTCCGACTGCCATGTTCCCAAAGACTGGACACATAAGATGATCCGTAAGATCAAGGCGTCCAAAGAGCTGTATGGCAAGATGGTCGGTACCATCAACACCCGTGAAAAGTTCGAGGCCAAACGTGTACATCTGGCCATGAACGAATGGGAGCGGATGAAGGCCACAGACTCGCGCGAATGCCGCAACTGTCACGATTTCGAATCGATGATGCCCGAATTCCAGAAACCACGCGCCCGTCAGCAGCACCTCAATGCGATGACTGTCGGACAGACCTGTATCGACTGCCACAAGGGGATTGCACACTCGGATGCACGCGACCGGGCGGACGAAGAGTATCTGGAAAAGCTTGAAGCACCGAATCCGGACTTCATCCGGCCCATCCCCCCGGAATATCTGGCCAGTCTCGAAAAGATTGAAGCCAAAGAGGCCGCTGAAGCAGAAGCAGAAAAAGCCGCCAAAAAGGCTCAGCAAGAGGCCGTTCAGGCCCAGATCGCAGCGGCTGTTGACGCTGCTTTGGATGAAGAACGCGCAAAAACCTCCGGTGAAGACGCCGCGGCGCCCTCTGGCGGAGCAAGCGACGTTGCGCCCAACATCGACTGGAACGCAGTGGCCGCGGCGGATCTGAAACTGTTTTACCCTGGTCAGGCCTCGTTTGAATGGGTCCAGAACGGCAAGTTCCATGGTGGCGCGCGCCCCCTGACCAAAGGCGGGGATCAGTGCACCACCTGTCACGCCAAGGAACTGGACACCATCGGCAACAAGATCGTTGCGGGTGGAGATCTGGAACCGACCCCGATTCCGGGCAAACGCGGTGTCATCGACGCAACCGTTCAGGCGGCGCATGACGACGAAAACCTGTACATTCGCCTGCAATGGCCGGACGCGGGTCACAACCCTGCCCCGTTCGTCGATGGCGGCAAGATGGACCCGGACAACCAGATCAAGGTTGCCATGATGATTACCGGCACTGGCATCGAGCTTGGAGATCAGGTGGGATGCTGGGCTTCGTGCCACGCCGACAACACCTATATGCCTTTTGCGCCCGAAGCGGATGCGATCGCGGCCAATGCGGATGTTGCCGGTCGCCTCAATGCCACGGACACCGTTACCAAATACATCAGCGAAAGCCGCACGGATGTTGAGGTCAAGGGTCGCCGCGGCAAGGCCCTGGGTGGCTGGGACAAGCTGAAGGCCGAGGAACAGATCGAGCAGTATCTGGCCGACGGCACCTATCTTGACCTGATGCGTGTCTACGCCGACGGAAGCGCCACCAATGGCTATCTGTTGGAGCAGCGCGTGGTCAATGATGGTGAAATCGCCGCATCGGCCGAACTGTCCGGTGGCATGTGGACCGTGGTGTTTACGCGCCCCCTGAATTCGGGCGCGCCCGGTGATGTGCCATTGGAGGCAGGCAAGACCTATACCGTTGGCTTTGCCATCCACGACGATTTTACCGCAGCACGGTTCCACCACGTGACGCTGAATACCAGCCTGGCGCTGGATGATGACAGCGCGTTCATCAACGTGGTCAAACAATGACGGATCGGGGCCGGGTCAACCGGCCCCGGCCACTCTTGGAAAGGAGACATGGACCATGAAACCCCAACGCCTTCTTCCCGCGCTGCTGCTTCTGGCCGCGCCCGCCTGGGCGGACGAAACCGCCGAAATCTGCGCCGAGGCCGAAGAGCGCTATGTCGAGTTGTTCGGTCAGCCTTCGTCGGCCGTCGAAGACGCCGAAGTAGTGCTGATGTACAAATACAATTTTTGCCCATCCGAATTGACCGTGAAGGCAGGCACAACTGTCCGATGGGTGAATGTCGACAAACGCACCAGCCATTCCGTCCTGTTGAAGGATGGCAGCCAACCTGAAAGTGATCGCCTGTTCCCCGAGGAATCTGTTGAACTGACCTTTCTCACGCCCGGCTCACAGGACTATCTGTGCGGCCCGCATTGGGAGACACAGAACATGATCGGAATGATCACCGTCGAACCCTGAAACAAGGCACAATACAGGCAGGATGAAGGAGCGCGGGCGCAAATCCCGCGCTCCTTAACTTATGTCAAGGAGGTTGGTTTTCGATTGGGCCAATCTTCCCCCATGACACGCCCGGCTCACCCAGCAACGTCTTGCAAACGCAACGGATCTGCATGGGATACCGGGTCTCGAAGACTTTCAGACCAAGCGAGTTTGCACATGAGCGGTAAGGTTTTTCTGATTGGCGCAGGCCCCGGCGACCCCGAGCTGATGACCCTGCGCGCACTGCGGATGCTGCAAGAAGCGGATGTCGTGGTTTATGACCGGCTGGTGTCCGCCGACATTCTGAACTTGCACGCGGAAAGCGCCAGGCTGATCCCTGTCGGCAAGGCCCCCAAATGCCACACCGTTCCGCAGGACCGCATCAACGAAATACTGCTTGAAGAAGCCAGCGCTGGTCACACGGTTGCCCGGCTGAAGGGTGGCGACCCCATGATCTTTGGCCGCGGCTCGGAAGAGGCTGCCTATCTGATGGCCCGCGGTGTCGCTGTCGAATACGCACCGGGCATCACGGCGGCCCAGGGGGCGTCTTGTTCGACGGGTGTGCCGCTGACCCATCGCGGGCTGGCGACTTCGGTTCAATATGTCACCGGACATCGGCAGGCCGACAAAGTGCTGGATCTGGACTGGAAACGTCTTGCCGATCCGGACTCGACACTGGTGGTCTATATGGGCGTCGCCAATATCGGTCAGATCGCCATGGGGTTGATGACCGAGAACCTGCCAGGCTCGACACCGGTTCTGGCGGTGGGCAAGGCCACGACACCTGATGAGCGTCGTCTAGTGTCACGACTTGACCAGTTGGCCACGGATGTGCGTGCAGCCGACCTGAAGGCGCCGACGCTGTTTATCATTGGCAAGGTGGTTTCGCTTTATGCCGAACGGCCTGTGGCCGAGCTTCTGGAACAGGCCCATGGCTAAGCTGGGAAGACGAGATCAAGGGATTGACCCAACACGCACCGACAGGTCGCCGGGGCGCTCGGGATGGGTGGCGCGAACCTGTCTGACCATTGCGGTTCTGGCCGCGACCTCCGCCTTCGCGGCGGATGTCATCGATCCCGACACCCTGAAAAGACTTGTGCATCAGGATTGCGGTTCCTGTCACGGCCTGTCCCTGAAGGGCGGTCTTGGTCCCGATCTGCGCAGTGAGACACTTGAACACTACGACGCGGATGTTTTGACCAGCGTCATCCTTGACGGCATCCCCGACACCGCAATGCCCCCGTGGCGGCCCCTGATCAGTGAAGAAGAGGCCGAATGGATCGCCCGTTACCTGCTGGAACAGGAGGCACAATGAAACACTTCATTCTTGGCCTTGCAGCCACATTGATGATGACTACAGCGCAGGCTGAACCGACCGCGACAGGCGACCTTGGCCTGGTCATCGAACGCGCCAAGGGCTCGGTGCTTCTTGTGGATCAATCCGACCGTGCAGCTCTGGCCCGGATCGAGGGATTGGGTGATCTGTCGCATGCGTCTTTGGTCTATTCGCCCGATGAACGGTATGCCTATGTGTTTGGTCGCGACGGCGGGCTGACCAAGATCGACATCGTGACCCGCCAGATCGTGAACCGCGTCGTGCAGGCCGGCAACGCCATCGGCGGGGCGATTTCGGACGATGGCAAGCTTGTCGCGGTGTCGAATTATGAACCCGGTGGCGTGCGCGTATTCGATGCGGACACGCTTGAGATGATCGCTGACATCCCGACCGACAGCAAAACCATCGGCCTGGTCGATGCGCCGGGTCGGCGGTTCGTTTTCACGATGTGGGACACTGGGGAAACCTGGATTGCCGATTTCGCAAAGGGCGCACCAGAGATCACCAAGATCCCGGACATGGGCAAGAACCCCTATGACGCGCTGATCACTGCCAATGGCCGTACCTATATCACCGGTCTGTTTGGCGAGGACGGCCTGACCGCGCTGGATCTGTGGGCCGAAACCCCCGAACCGATCCGGGTTCTTCCCGATTACGGGCGTGGTCAGGAAGAAATGCCGGTCTACAAGATGCCTCATCTGGAAGGCTGGGCGCTGACGGGCCGCGAGTTCGTTTTGCCCGCTGTCGGCCATCACGAGGTTCTGTGGATCGACGCCGACACTCTGACCGAAACGGGGAGGACCAAAACCCACGGGCAACCGGTCTTTGCCATGGCCCGTCCCGATGGGCGGCAGGTCTGGGTGAATTTCGCCCACCCGCTGAATGACACCATTCAGGTGATCGACAGTGTCAGCAAACAGATCATCCACGAATTCAAACCCGGCCCGGCGGTATTGCACATGGAGTTCACGCCACGCGGGCATGAAGTCTGGATCAGCGTGCGCGATGCCAACAAGGTCATGGTCTACGACACGCACAGTTTTGAAAAACTGCGCGAGATCGACGCGGACAGCCCGTCCGGCATCTTCTTCACCGCCCGTGCGCACAGAACGGGGCTGTAACCGATGCGACATATCACGGACCCGATCGACCGCCGCCTGCTGGACGAATTTCAGCGCGACTTCCCGATCACCGAGAGACCGTTCCAGATGTTGGGTAACGCACTCGGGCTGGACGAAGCCGAAGTCATTCATCGCTTGTCCCGAATGCGCGCCACAGGCCGTATTACAAGGGTTGGCGCCACCATCACGCCCGGCGCGGTGACGGCCAGCACCCTGGCTGCCGTGGCGGCTCCGGAAGATCGGTTGGAGGAGGTCGCCGCCCTGATCGATGCCGAGCCCGGGGTGAACCACAATTATCAACGCGAAGACGCTTGGAACCTGTGGTTTGTCGCGACCGGACCGGACCGCGCGCATGTCAACGATACCCTGGCGCGGATCAGTCGATCCACCGGATTGCAGGTTCTGGATCTGCGGCTGGTGCGCCCTTTCAACGTGGATCTTGGTTTTCGCATGACAGGCGGAGCCAAAAACGTACCCACGGCACGAAAGGTCGATGCATCCGTCATGCGCAAGGGCGATCGTTGCCTGCTACAGTCTCTGAGTTCCGGGCTATTTTTGGTCTCAGAACCCTACGCCGCTCTGGCTCGTTCGCTGAAACGGGATGTGACAGACGTGATGGAGCGGGTCGAAGCCCTGCATGCCGCCGGAATAATCTCGCGGCTCGGCGTCATTGTGCGTCACCGGGCGCTTGGCTGGTCGGCCAATGCGATGGTGGTCTGGGATCTGCCGGCAGAACAGATTGAAACCGCGGGTCCGGCTTTGGCCGCCTTCCCGGGGGTGACCCTGTGCTATGAGCGTAATCCGGTTCCTGATGTCTGGCCATATCGCCTGTATTCCATGATCCACGCCCGCACACGCAAAGAGGCTTTGGATGTTCTGGCCGGTGCGATTGCATTGCCCGAATTGGCCGGAGCACGGAACAAGGTCCTGTTCTCAACCCGCTGTTTCAAACAGACCGGCGCGCTGATTCAGGCAAAGGAGGTCGCCGCATGACGCTGGACCAAACGGATCGGGCGATCCTGAATCGCATGCAAGAGGATCTGCCGCTTACTTCGCACCCTTACGCAACCGTCGCCGCAGAGCTTGGCCTGTCCGAGGCGGAATTGCTGTCGCGTCTGAGACGTATGAAAGATGACCGCGTCATTACGCGCTTCGGTCCATTTTTCGACGCCGCGGCCATGGGTGGGGCTTTCTGCCTTTGCGCAATGGCCGTTCCAGACGAAGAATTCGAAACCGTCCTGACCAAAGTCAATGCACATCCCGAAGTGGCACATAACTATGAACGCACGCATCGGCTGAACATGTGGTTCGTGCTGGCCACCGAAACACCCGAAGGGATCGAAGCCACCGCCGATGCCATCGAACGGGAAACGGGAGTCAATGTTCTCCGTTTCCCCAAACTTCAGGAATTTTTCATCGGCTTCCGGGTGGCGGCATGATCGACGCAACAGACAGACAGATTATCGAGTCCCTCCAGGGGGGACTGCCGCTGGTGGCCGCACCCTATGCGCAGGTCGCTGCCGATCTGGGCCTGACCGAGGCCGCATTGCTGGACCGGCTGGCCGCGCTGAAGGCGCGCGGGGTGATCCGACGGATCGCAGCAGCCCCCAACCATTACAAGCTGGGAATGACATCTAACGGCATGACCGTCTGGGACGTGCAGGATGACCTGATCACCGAACTGGGTGCTCATATCGGGGCACTGCCTTTCGTCACCCATTGCTATGAACGGCCCCGCGCCCTGCCAGACTGGCCCTACAACCTGTTCGCCATGGTTCATGGCAGCTCGCGCGACGAGGTCGAGGACAAACGCGGCCAGATCGCCGCGATTCTGGGATCGGCCTGCCGCGGCAGCGACATCCTCTATTCCACGCGCATCCTGAAAAAGACCGGGCTGCGCCTGAAACAGAAAGGCTGAAACATGTTCCGCCTGACCGAATACATGCATCAGCTGGTCAAGCCGACACCGGTGCGCAAACGGCGCCCCGGCCCGGTAAAGCCGGTTGTGATCTGGAATCTGACGCGGCGCTGCAACCTGAAGTGCCGCCATTGCTACACCGTCTCGGCGGATGTCGCGTTCCCGGGTGAGCTCAGCCATGAGCAAGCCATGGTAACCCTTGAGGATCTGGGCCAGTTTCGCGTCCCGGCCCTGATCCTCTCGGGTGGGGAACCGCTGGATCGGTTCGATTTCTTCGACATTGCAAAACGCGCCCGTGATCTGGTGCCAATGCTGGCCTTGTCGACCAACGGGACCCGGATCTATGACGAAACCGCCGATATGATAGCGGATGTGGGCTTCAACTATGTCGGCATCTCGCTGGACGGGATCGGAGCGACGAATGACTGGTTTCGCGGCGTCGAGGGCGCTTTTGCGGACGCACTGCGCGGTGTGCGAGAGTGTAAAAAGCGCGGCATCAAGGTTGGCCTGCGGTTCTGCCTGACCGAAGGAACGCAACATCACTTGCCTGACTTGCTGAGCCTTTGTGATGATGAAGGTGTCGACAAGTTCTACCTGTCGCATCTTGTCTATGCGGGGCGCGGCGACAAGAACCGGGGCGAAGATGCCGCGCATCAGCGCACGCGCAAGGGCCTGGATCTGTTGCTGGAACGCGCCTGGGAAGCCGCATCGGGCGGTCGTCCGTTGGATATCGTGACCGGGAACAATGACGCTGATGCCGGATATTTCCTGAACTGGATTCGCACGCATTTCGACGCCGACAAGGCTGCACATGTGCGTGCGCACCTGGCCGCGTGGGGTGGAAACTCAAGTGGTTTGGGTGTTGCCAATATCGACAATCTCGGCCGGGTCCATCCAGACACTTACTGGTCCGATTACACGGTGGGCAACGTAAAGACCAAATCGTTTTCCGAACTCTGGACCGGCGATGATCCGATGCTTGCCATGCTCCGCACCCGCCCACGCCCGCTGAAGGGGCGCTGCGGAGCCTGCGAACTCAAGGACGTGTGCGGCGGCAATACCCGCATCCGCGCCCTGCAATTGACCGGTGATCCCTGGGCCGAGGATCCGGCCTGTTACCTGTCCAACCAGGAAATCGGTGTGGATGATGCAGGGGAACGCCTTCAGGTCACACCGTTTCGGGGGAAAAGCCATGATCCGGCGCATCAGTTCTTTTAAGACACTCACATTCGGTACTTTGTGCTCGGTGTTGCTGGCGGGCACCGCCTGGGCGGATGCCCAATCGGATTACGCCGAACATTGCGCCTCATGCCACGGCGAGAACCGTCTGGGCGGGGTTGGCCCCGCGCTGATCCCTGAAACGCTCAAACGCATGCGGGGTCCCCGGGTTGCTGCGGTAATCGCGGAAGGGCGCGCGGCAACACAAATGCCGGCCTTCTCGCACGAGCTGGATGCTCTGCAAATCGAAGAGCTGGCCGGTTGGTTGAAATCGCCGTTGGAATCCGACCCCGAATGGGGCGAGGCCCAGATATTGGCCAGCCGGACGCTGGACGAGGAATATGTACCGGTGGATGCGCCTGTCTGGGACAGCGACCCGATGAACATCACCTTGGTGGTGGAAACCGGCGATCACCATGTCAGCGTTCTGGACGGTGACACGTTCGAGGTTCTGGACCGGTTCGAAACCCCCTTCGCCGTGCATGGCGGCCCCAAGTTCAGCCCGGATGGGCGGTATGTCTTCATCATGTCCCGCGACGGGTGGGTCCAGAAGTACGACATCTGGGCGCTGAAACAGGTGGGCCGTGTGCGTGCCGGCCTGAACAGCCGCAACATCGCAATGTCGGGCGATGGCAAATGGGTGGCCGTGGCGAATTACCTGCCCAACAGCCTGACGGTGCTGTCCACCGAAGACCTTTCCGTCGCAAAGGTCATCGAGGTCAAAAGCAAGACGGGCCTGCCCAGCCGCGTCTCTGCGGTCTACCAGGCCCCGCCGCGCGAGAGCTTTGTTCTGGCGCTGAAGGATGTGCCCGAGATTTGGGAAGTGTTCTACGGCGCCAATCCCCCGCAATCCGGGCTTGGTCATGATTTCCGCATCGAAGGTCAGTTCAAGAACCCTGATCCTTTCCCTGTGCGCAAGATCACCACGGCTGACTATCTGGACGATTTCTTTTTCGACCAGAGTTATGAATATGTCATGGGGGCGTCCCGCGATGGCAAGGGCGGGCAAGTGATTGATCTGGTGATCGGGCACAAGGTGGCCGATCTGGATTTGCCCGGAATGCCGCATCTGGGCTCGGGGATCACATGGAAACACGGCGATACGACCGTGATGGCCACGCCGCACCTGACAGACGGCGCCGTGTCGGTGATCGACATGCAAAGCTGGGAAACCGTCAAACGGATCAAGACCGAAGGCCCCGGTTTCTTCATGCGCAGCCATGAGAATTCGCCTTATGTCTGGGCCGATGTTTTCTTTGGCCCCAACAAGGACGCGATGCACGTCATCGACAAGCAAAGCCTTGAAATCGTGAAAACACTGCGCCCTGCGCCGGGCAAGACCGTGGCCCATGTCGAGTTCACAAGAGATGGCAGCCACGCGCTGGTTTCGATCTGGGAAGATGACGGCGCGGTGATCGTCTATGACGCGCAGACGCTGGAAGAAATCCGCCGCCTGCCGATGCGCAAACCTTCGGGGAAATACAATGTCTGGAACAAGATCACCTTCTCGGAAGGAACCAGCCACTGAGGGGAAATGGCCGGTTTGGAAACTGGCCATTCTGCTGTATCCGGCCACGGCGTTGACCGTTGCCATCAACCTGTTTTTGCTCGGGCTTATCCTGCACAGCGTCGGGTTCGGCGCAATTGAACCGGTGCCGGCGATCATCTGGTCGATTCCGCTGGGCATCCCTGCGGCATGGCTGGCCGGTCGGTGGCTGCGCGGATTGATGGACGAGGCCGACGGGTAGGTGCAAATTTTCAGGCACCTGACCTAAGTCAAGTCTTCGCCTGGAAGAATCCCCTAAGTTTTTGAAAAGAACGCCGAGCTGGATTCTCAATGCCTACCGTCCGCCCCCCGCATAGCCTGTTTGATCGCGTGTCCCGCGCGGTGTGCGGTTTGGTGGGTATTTTCCTGTTGCTTTTGCAGATGCTTGGCCCGGTGCTTGCGAGTCCCGGGGACAGCATGTGGATCGAGATCTGCTCGGAGGCAGGGGCGGTCTGGGTTGAAGTGGACCTTGAGGAAGGTACTGATGACCCGACCGCGCCTTGCCCGAAATGCGCCGATTGCGCGCTGTGCGCGGTGACAACGGCAGCCCCGCTGCCGGATCTGCCGCTGCTGATGCAATCCGAAAATGTACGGATAGTACCCGCTGCAATCGGGGATCTGTGCATTTTGTACAACTCAAGGCGACTGTGGCCCGAAACCCGAGGGCCCCCGTTCGCGACCCAAGAAGAATTTGAACGCGCCCTGCGCGCGTCCGTGGCGTCCACCCTAGCAATCGGAGGTGCGCCGTGGTCGTAAGTCGCGCAATCCATTTCCTGCTGGCTTTCACTCTGTCCTGCCTGATGGCGATCAACGCCCATGCCGACAGCCTGGCCAGTTTCCTGCCCGACATCGAACCTGCCGATCTGGCCCCCGGCGCCGATGCCTTTGGCCCGGTGCGCGATGACGTCAAGGTCGCCCCCGTCCTGAAGGGCGGCGAGACCGTTGCCTGGGCATTCCTGACCTCGGACTTTGTTGGCACGACGGGCTATTCCGGCAAACCGATCCACGTCGTTGCCGCCATCGACAACGACGCTGTGTTGACCGGTGTGCAACTGGTCAAGCATTCGGAACCCATCGTGCTGATTGGCATCCCCAATTCCCGCATGGTTGAATTGACCGAAGGCTATGCGGGCCTGGACCTGAAGGTTGAAGCCGAAACCGGGGGTGAGGGGCACGACCTCGACATCATCTCGGGCGCGACGGTCACGATCATGGTGATCGACGACAGCCTTGTGCGTGGCGGTATCAAGGTGGCGCGTGCATTGGGTCTGGGCGGCCTGTCGCCGTTGCAGGCCGACGGGCCAAGGCGCGAAGTCGATATGGCGCAGAATGCGGTCTATGACTGGTCGACCCTTTCGGGTGACGGCTCGATCCGGCGGCTGACGCTGGATGTCGGGCAGGTCAATGCCGCCTTCGAGGCCACCGGAGACCAGCGCGCGATCAAGCGCCCGGAACCGGGCGAACCGGATGACACTTTCATCGACATGCATATGGCGCTTGTCTCGGTTCCGTCGATCGGCACGTCACTGCTGGGCGACGCCGAGTACCAGAACCTCGTGAACTGGTTGGACGAGGGCGAACAGGCCATTCTGGTGCTGGGGCGCGGTGCCTACAGCTTCAAGGGGTCAGGCTATGTGCGCGGCGGGATTTTCGATCGGATCCAGTTGATCCAGGGCGACAACTCGGTCCGATTCTTCGACAAACAGCAAGTACGCCTTGGCAAGGTTGCAGCCCCGGATGCACCCAGTTTCACGGAGCTGGACATCTTCAAGATCCCCGCCGATGCCGAGTTCGACCCGACCGAGCCGTTCCGCCTGCAACTGCTGGTACAGCGTGCCGTGGGTGCTGTTGAGAAAACCTTTCTGACATTCGATCTGGGCTACAAACTGCCCGACCGTTACCTGCTGCCCGTCGCAGCCCCAAAGATTGTCGACGATGCGACCGGCGAAGCCGCCGCCAAGGCTGCCCTGTGGCAGCGCATCTGGAAGGATCGCACCGTCGAAATCGCCGTTCTTGGCGTCATGCTGCTGGTCCTGACCGCGACGTTCTTCTTCCAGTTCCACGCGACGATGAATGCGCGGGTCTTCTACTGGTTCCGCATCGGCTACCTGACAATGACCCTGTTCTTCATCGGCTGGTACGCCAACGCGCAGCTGAGCGTGGTGAACCTGATGGCTCTGGCGGGCAGCCTGCGCACAGGATTCTCGTGGGATGCGTTCCTGCTGGACCCGCTGGTGTTCATCCAATGGTTCGCCGTCGCCGCCGCGCTGTTGTTCTGGGGTCGCGGGGCCTATTGCGGATGGCTGTGCCCGTTCGGCGCGTTGCAGGAGTTGACCAACAAGATCGCGCGCGCCCTGAAAGTACCGCAATGGACGCTGCCTTGGGGTCTGAACGAACGCCTGTGGCCGGCGAAATATATGATCTTTCTGGGTCTTTTCGGGCTCAGCTTCATCTCGATCCCGTTGGCCGAGAAATATGCCGAGGTCGAGCCGTTCAAAACGGCGATCATTCTGAAATTCATGCGCGACTGGCCTTTCGTGGTCTTTGCGCTGGTCCTGCTGGGGATCGGGCTGTTCATCGAACGGTTCTATTGCCGCTATCTCTGCCCGCTGGGCGGAGCACTGGCGATCCCTGCCCGTATTCGCATGTTCGACTGGCTGCGCCGCTACAAGGATTGCGGCACGCCCTGTCAGACCTGTGCCAATGAATGCCCCGTTCAGGCGATCCACCCCACCGGTGAGATCAATCCGAACGAGTGCGTCACCTGCCTGCATTGTCAGGTGCTCTACCAGTCCGAGGACAAATGTCCCGTCGTTATCCGCCAGCTGAAACGGCGGGCCAAGACAGGATCGGTCCAGATGAAGACCCCGCTCGGACAACCACCGGCGAACCATCCGAACGCCAAACCGCAATCCGTTTCCTAAAAGGAGGAACGAACATGTCGGAACATGACAACAAACTAACCGTCACACGCCGTGGGATGCTGGGTGCAACAGCAACCGGTGCCGTGCTGGCCGGGACCGGTCTGGGCTCGACCCTGATGACCGCGAAACAGGCGAGCGCCGCGGCCAATGCCAATCTCGAACCGGGCGAACTGGACGAGTATTACGGTTTCTGGTCCTCGGGTCAGACCGGCGAGCTGCGCATTCTGGGCTTTCCGTCCATGCGCGAGCTGATGCGGGTGCCGGTGTTCAACCGCTGCTCGGCCACGGGCTGGGGTCAGACCAACGAGTCACTGAAGATCATGACCGAAGGGTTGCTGCCTGAAACCAAGGAGTTTCTCGCCAAGCGTGGCATGAAGACCTATGACAACGGCGACCTTCACCACCCGCACATGTCGTTCACCGACGGCACCTATGACGGCCGCTATCTGTTCATGAACGACAAGGCCAACACCCGCGTCGCGCGTGTCCGCTGTGACGTGATGAAATGCGACAAGATCACCGAGATCCCGAACGCCAAGGCGATCCACGGTCTGCGTCCTCAGAAGTTCCCGCGCACCGGCTATGTCTTTGCCAATGGTGAAGATGAAACACCGCTGGTCAACGATGGCAGCGTGCTGGACGATCCGTCGCAATACGTGAACATCTTCACCGCGCTGGACGGCGACACCATGGAAGTGGCGTGGCAGGTGATCGTGTCGGGCAACCTCGACAACACCGATTGCGACTATCAGGGCAAATACGCCTTCTCGACCTCGTACAACTCAGAAATGGGCATGAACCTGGCCGAGATGACCGAGAACGAGCTGGACCACGTCGTCGTCTTCAACATCGCCGAGATCGAAAAAGGCATCGAAGCCGGCGATTATCAGGAGCTGAAAGGCGTAAAGGTTCTGGACGGGCGCAAGGGTCAGAACAAGAAATACACCCGTTACATTCCGATCCCGAACTCTCCGCACGGCATCAACACCGCGCCAGACGGCAAGCACGTCTGCATCAACGGCAAGCTGTCGCCGACCGTCTCGATCATGGACGTCACCAAGCTGGACGCCCTGTTCGAAAGCGATGCCGACCCGCGCTCGTGCATCGTGGGTGAGCCGCAGCTGGGCCTTGGCCCGCTTCACACCGCCTATGACGGTCAGGGCAACGCCTTCACCACGCTGTTCCTGGACAGCCAGATCGTGAAGTGGAACATCGACAAGGCCATCCGCGCCTACAACGGCGAGGACGTGGACCCGATCATCTCGAAGGTCGACGTGCACTATCAGCCGGGTCACAACTCCACCTCCATGGGTGAAACCAAGGAAGCCGATGGCAAGTGGCTGATTTCGATGAACAAGTTCTCGAAAGACCGCTTCCTGAACGTGGGTCCTCTGAAACCCGAGAACGAACAGCTGATCGACATTTCGTCGGACGAGATGAAAGTGGTGCATGACGGCCCGACCTTTGCCGAGCCGCACGACTCGATCATCGTTCGCAGCGACATCGTGAACCCGGTCAACGTCTGGGATCGCAACGATGTTACCTGGGAAGACGCCCGCAAACAGGCCGAAGCCGATGGCATCGATCTGGAAGAAGGTGCGGAAGAACCGATCCGGGACGGCAACAAGGTGCGGGTCTACATGACCTCGCAGGCGCCGACCTTCAGCCTTGAGAAGTTCACCGTCAAACAGGGCGACGAGGTCACAGTTTACATCACCAACCTCGATGACGTGGACGACGTGACCCACGGCTTCTGCCTGGGCAACTACGGCATCGCGATGGAAGTCGCACCGATGGCAACCGCTTCGGTCACCTTCACCGCCGACCGTCCGGGCGTGCACTGGTTCTATTGCCAGTGGTTCTGCCATGCGCTGCACATGGAAATGCGCGGCCGGATGCTGGTCGAACCGCAAGGAGCCTGACCCATGCGCTGGCCCCTGCTCATACCGCTCCTGCTCGGCTCGCCCCTTTGGGCGGCGGATTGGGATGTGCCCAACCGGGCGGGGGCCATCAATGAAATACTGGCGCAGGCGGCGGATGGAGACACCCTCCGCCTGAGCCCCGGTGTTTATGCCGAACATCTGGTTCTGGAACGGCCCGTCACCATCGACGGGCTGGGACAGGCCACCATTGACGGGCAAGGCACCGGCAGCGTCATCACCGTGACCGGCCCGGGCGTGACCGTGCGCGGCCTGACAGTGATCGGCTCGGGTTCAAGCCATGACGGGATCGACAGTGGCATCCAGCTGACCAAGACGGCCCGCGCGCCGGTGGTCGAAGACAATGTGCTGCTGGGCAATCTTTACGGCATCGACATTCATGGTGCCAAGGACAGCATCGTGCGTGGCAACCGGATCGAAGGACGTCAGGACCAGCGGATGAATGACCGTGGCAATGGCGTTTATGTCTGGAATGCACCCGGTGCGCGGGTTGAGGACAATGATATCCGCTATGGGCGCGACGGGATCTTCGTGAACTCGTCCAAGAAGAACACCTTTACCGGCAACCTGTTCCGCGATCTGCGCTTTGCCGTGCATTACATGTATGCCGATAATTCGGTGGTCAGCGACAATGTCTCGATCGGCAACGATCTGGGCTATGCGGTGATGTTCACGACCAATGTGAAGGTCGCAGACAACGTCTCGATCGGTGACCGTGAACATGGCGTGATGCTGAACTATGCCAACAAGAGTCAGATCACCGGTAACGTGGTGATCGGTGCCAAGGAAAAGTGCACCTTCCTTTATAACTCCAACAAGAACGAATTCACCGACAACTGGTTCCAGGGATGCGGCATCGGCATCCACTTCACCGCCGGCAGCGAACGCAACCGCATCGTTGGCAATTCCTTCATCGGGAACCGGACACAGGTGAAATACGTCTCGACCAAATGGGTCGAGTGGTCCGAAGACGGGCGCGGCAACTACTGGTCCGATTTTGCCGCCTATGATGTGGATGGCAACGGCATCGCCGATGCCCCCTATCGCCCGAATGACAGTATGGACCATGTGCTGTGGACCCAACCCGCAGCCAAACTGCTGCTCGGCTCTCCTGCCGTGCAGCTGGTGCGCTGGTCGCAATCCGCCTTCCCGGCACTGTTGCCCGGTGGCGTGATGGACAGCAATCCATTGATGCAACCCCCTGAACCCCCAGCTATGGAAAAGGTGCCTCATGACGGATAAGGCCCTGACTATTGACCATGTCAGCAAGGACCGGGGCAAAACCCGCGTTCTTGACGATATCACCCTGTCTCTTGCCCCCGGTCAACGCGTTGCGCTGCTGGGCCATAACGGCGCCGGCAAGTCGACCCTGATCAAATCCATCCTTGGCCTGACGCCGATCCAAGGCGGAGCAATTCGGATCGGAGACGCCACCCCCGGCAGCGCCCAGGCGCGGCGGGAAACGGCGTATCTGCCCGAGGCGGTATCCTTCCACCCGGCCCTGACCGGGCGCGAGCAACTGACCCTGTTTGCGAAATTGTCCGGCACCAGGGCGGATGTGGCCGGTCTGCTGGAGCGCGTAGGTCTGAGCGATGCCCTGGACCGCCGGATCGGCACCTATTCCAAAGGGATGCGACAACGTCTGGGTCTGGCACAGGTGCTGCTGGGTCAGCCGAAAGTGGCTTTGCTGGACGAACCTACCAGTGGATTGGACCCGATCTCGCGCCAGGACCTCTATGCCATCATCGACGAGTTGGCCGCGCAGGGCATCGCCGTGCTGATCGCCAGCCACGCGCTGACCGAGGTCGAGGCCCGTACCGACCGGATCGCAATCATGCGCAAGGGCCGGATGGTGGCTGATGACACGCTGAACAATCTGTCGGCCCTTGCAGGCCTGCCGATCCGTCTGAAAGTACGTGCAAGCGCCAACGCCGACGTGCTGGCCGCCGAACTGGGCGGCAACAGGATCAACGGCGCTTCGGTCGAGCTGCTGTGTTCCCCCGCCGACAAGATGGAGGCCCTGCGCCGGATCGCCGGATTGGGTGATGCCGTGGCGGATGTAGAAATGACCCCGCCCAAGCTGGAAGACCTCTATCGCCATTATGCACAGGAGGAGAGGCCATGACCCGCTTCCTCGCCATTACCCGTACCGAAATGCTGATCCTTCGCCGCAATCGCTGGCTGCTGGTGGCGACGCTGATCATGGTGCTGTTCGCGCTGGCCCTGACCTTCGCAGGCAGCGCACCAACCGGCACACTGGGTGTCGATATGCTGACCGTTTCGGTTGCGTCGATGACCACGCTTTCGGTCTACCTCGCGCCCCTTCTGGCGCTGATGATCTCGTTCGACGCCATCGCCGGTGACGTGGACCGGGGCAGCCTGTCGCTGCTGTTGTCCTACCCTGCGGGGCGCGGAGAAATCCTGTTGGGCAAATTCACCGCACACCTTGCAGCGCTGGCCTTCGCCATGACGGTCGGTTTCGGTACCGCCGGCGCGGTGGCGGCCTTCTTTGGTGGTGCCGGGCCGGAAAGCCTGATGGCGTTGGTCCGTCTCATCCTCACATCCATCCTTCTGGGCGCCGTGTTTCTGGCGCTGGGATACCTGCTGTCTGCCCTGGCTAAGGGGGCCACGGCGGCGGCAGGTCTGTCGGCCGGGCTCTGGCTGGTTTTTGTTGTCCTCTATGATCTGGGCCTGTTGGGGGCTGTCGTCATGGACAAGGGCGGCACCTTTACCCAATCCGTCTTTCCATGGGTGATGGTGGCCAACCCGGCCGACGCATTCCGCCTGTGGAACATCGCCGCGACCGAAGGAGTCGCAATGGCTTCGGGCATGACCGGGGCCGCGCAGGCCCTGCCTGTGTGGGCCGCGCCGGCATCTTTGTTGATCTGGCCAGTGATCGGTTTTGCCCTCGCGCGGCTGGCATTCCGGAGGGTCGAGCCATGAAACCCCTCGTTCTGGTTGCCCTGATCGCGTTGGCGGCCTGCAAGGAAGACCTGGCCGAGGCCCCCGATCCGGTGGATCTGACCCCGGACGCGCTGAGCTATTTCTGCCAGATGAACATCGCCGAACATGGCGGGCCCAAGGGGCAGATCCATCTGGAAGGATATCCCGCACCGTTGTTTTTTGCGCAGGTGCGCGACATGGTGGCATACCTCAAAAGCCCTGAACGTGATGCCGACATCACAGCCGTCTATGTCAGCGACATGGGTATTGCGCCAAGTTGGCGGCAGCCGGGTATCTCGAACTGGATCGCCGCGGATGGCGCGACCTTTGTTGTCGGCGCCAATGTGGCAGGTGGCATGGGCGCCCGCGAAGTGGTGCCTTTTGCCGATCCTGCCGATGCTCAGGCATTCATTGAGATCTACGGCGGAACGGCACTGGGCCTGCCGGACATTCCGGACACCGAAGTGCTTGGCCCTGTCGATCTTGAACTGTCGTTGGAGACCCCCGTATGACCGCCTTGTCGCGCCGCCGATTTCTGATCATCTCAGCCGCTTGTGCTGCGGCCACACCACTTGCGGCCTCGGACGCGCGCTGGCACGGGACCGCGTTGGGTGCTACCGCCAGCCTGCGCCTTGTGGGCCTGACGGACGCCGAAGCTGCACCCATCATGGCCGCCATGGAGACCGAGATTGCCCGGCTGGAAAACATCTTCAGCCTGTATCGTCCGCAATCGCAGCTCAGCCGGTTGAATCGCGATGGTGTGCTGACGGCGCCCGCTCCTGAATTGTTGAAGGTGCTAAGCCTCAGCTCAGCGCTGCATCAGGCATCGGGTGGCGCATTTGATCCGAGCATTCAACCCGTGTGGACGGCATTGGCTGCGGGCACGCGCCCGGATGATCTGGTTGAAGTTCAGCAGGCGATAGGCTGGGAAAAGGTAATTTATGACGCCTCGGCCATTCGCCTTCCGGTGCCCGGAAAATCGGCGCTGACGTTGAACGGTATAGCGCAGGGCGCGATCACCGACCGGATCGCCGACCTGCTGCGTGCTCATGGTCTGCGTGATGTTCTGGTCAATATGGGAGAGGTTGCCGCCCTGGGTGCGCGTGGTGACGGTGCGCCATGGAAAGTGGGATTGGCGGCGCCGGACCAAACGGTTCTGAAGCGGATTGAATTGAACGATCGGGCAGTGGCGACATCTTCAACGCTGGCGACTCAGATCAGCCAGGGAGTCGGACACATCATTACCTTGGATGGGCCTTCAAGCCGCGACAGGACCGTTTCGGTTTCTGCCCCGAAAGCGGCAATTGCGGATGGGTTGTCCACTGCACTTTGCGCGGCATCCGCCGGCAGAGCCAAAGAGATCCTGGAGTTCTTCCCCGACGCCCGTATCGAATTGAACGTTTAATGAAGAATTACAAATCTCAGACCGAACAAAAAAATATAAAAGTATGATATAGGTCAATTCGTGCGCTGCTTAAGGCAGCTAGGAAGTAAGGACGCGAACCTATCAATCCAATTTCGAGTCGCCAGCTATGAGCCAGATGACCAGCAGACGCGCTTTTCTAAGCGCGCGTGCCCTGCGGGAGGACCCAGATGCGATCCGTCCGCCGGGTGCAGTTGCAACTGGCTTCAGCGATCTATGCACACGTTGCGAAGACTGCGCTGCGGCTTGTCCTGAAGACATCATCACATTCGACGATGCCGGTTTCCCCGTTCTGGACCTGTCCGCAGGCGGTTGCACCTTGTGTGGTGACTGCGCTGACATTTGTCCGACCCCGGCGTTGCTGTCGGAACGTGTTGCCGAATGGCCATGGCGCGCACGAATAGATGACTCAAGCTGCCTGTCGACGAACGGCGTAAGCTGTCGCCTGTGTCAGGACAATTGCGAACAGGATGCCATCCGCTTTCGCCTGCAACTGGGCGGACGCGCGGAACCGGCGCTTGAAACAGAAACCTGCATCGGCTGCGGCAGCTGTTCCGCCGCCTGCCCCGCCGGGGCGATCGTGATGCACCGCCCCGCCCCACAACACCCGGAGGTGACCCAATGAACATCTGTGGCTGTCTGGTCCACATCGCCCCCGATTACACCGATGCCGCACGCGCGGCGATGGCCGAAACCCAGGGCGTCGAGCTTCATGCCGAAGCCGAGGACGGCCGTTTCGTAGTTGTTGTCGAGGATACGGCCGACAGGTTGGCCTCGGACACCATCATGGATCTGCACCAGATCCCAGGAGTGATCTCACTGTCACTGACTTATCACCATTTCGAAGATCTCGCGGAGACGGCTCCGCGTCCTGATGCTCCAAGCCAACCGTCCACCAGGAGGCCCATGCAATGACCATCTCTGAATCCCGTCGTACATTTCTGAAAGCGTCCGCAGCGGCAGCCACTGCCTCGGCTGCGGGCATTCCCATGGCCACAGGTCAGGCCAACGCTCAGGTCGGCGCGCCCGATATTCGCTGGGACAAGGCTGCCTGCCGGTTCTGCGGTACAGGCTGTTCGGTTCTGGTGGGCACCAAAGAGGGTCGAGTGGTGGCCACGCAAGGTGACCCCGACGCACCGGTGAACAGGGGCTTGAACTGTATCAAGGGCTATTTCCTGTCCAAGATCATGTACGGCAAAGACCGCCTGACCACACCGCTTTTGCGCAAGACCAACGGCCAGTATGACAAGAATGGCGAGTTCGAACCGGTCAGCTGGGATGAAGCCTTTGATGTGATGGCCGCCAAATGGAAAGAGGCCCTTGCCAAGAAGGGCCCGACCAGCGTGGGGATGTTTGGTTCGGGGCAGTGGACGGTCTGGGAAGGCTATGCCGCCGCCAAGATGATGAAGGCCGGGTTCCGGTCGAACAACATTGATCCCAATGCGCGTCACTGCATGGCCTCGGCCGTGGTTGGGTTCATGCGCACTTTCGGCATTGATGAGCCGATGGGGTGCTATGACGACCTTGAGCACGCCGATACTTTCGTGCTGTGGGGATCGAACATGGCCGAGATGCACCCGATCCTGTGGTCGCGCCTGACCGACACCCGCCTGACGAAACTGGGTTGCGAAGTACATGTGCTGTCGACTTTCGAGCACCGCTCGTTCGAGCTGGCCGATAATGGCATGGTCTTTGCGCCGCAAACCGATCTGGCGATCCTGAACTATATCGCGAACTACATCATCCAGAATGGCGCGGTGAACGAAGAGTTCGTCAAAAACCACGTCAACATCACCAAAACCGCCACCGATATCGGTTACGGCCTGCGGGACAACAACCCCCTGCAACAAGAGGCTGAAAACCCGAACTCGGGCAAGTTGGAGCCGATCAGCTTCGAGGAATATGCCGAAGCCGTTTCGAAATACACGCTGGAATACACCTCGGAACTGTCCGGTGTTCCGGCTGACAAGCTGGAGCGTCTGGCCAAGCAATATGCCGACCCCAACCGCAAGGTGATGAGCCTGTGGACCATGGGCTTCAACCAACATACCCGCGGGTCCTGGGTGAACTCGCTGATGTACAACGTGCACCTGCTGGTGGGCAAGATTTCGGAACCCGGCAACTCACCCTTCTCGCTGACCGGTCAGCCGTCGGCCTGCGGTACGGCGCGCGAGGTAGGCACCTTTGCGCACCGCCTGCCCGCCGACATGGTGGTGATGAACGAAAAGCACCGCGAGATCTGCGAATCCGCCTGGAACGTGCCCGCCGGCACCATTCCTGACAAGCCCGGTTTCCACGCCGTGCTGCAACACCGCAAGCTGAAGGATGGCGATCTGAACGCTTATTGGGTTCAGTGCACCAACAACATGCAGGCTGCGCCGAACATCAACGAGGAAGGCTATCCCGGCTACCGCAACCCGGAAAACTTCATCACTGTTTCAGACCCCTACCCGACGGTCACTGCGGTTTCCGCTGACCTGATCCTGCCCACCGCCATGTGGGTCGAGAAGGAAGGCGCCTATGGCAACGCCGAGCGCCGCACCCAGTTCTGGCGGCAGCAGGTCAAGGCCCCGGGCGAGGCCAAATCGGACCTGTGGCAGGTGATGGAGTTCTCGAAACGCTTCACCGTCGAAGAGGTCTGGGGCGAAGAATTGCTGGCCACCATGCCCGAGCATCGCGGCAAGACCATGTATGACGTTCTTTTTGCCAATGGCAGCGTCGACAAGTTCCCGCTGTCGGAAACCGCCAAAGGCTTTGACAACGACGAATCCGAGCATTTCGGCTTTTACGTGCAGAAAGGTCTGTTCGAAGAGTACGCCAACTTCGGGCGCGGCCATGCGCATGATCTGGCACCATTCGAAACCTACCACCAGGCCCGCGGTCTGCGCTGGCCGGTCGTGGATGGCAAGGAAACGCTCTATCGTTTCCGCGAAGGCTATGACCCCTACGTGTCCGAGGGTGCCGGCGTGGAGTTCTATGGCCACAAGGATGGCAAGGCCAAAATCATCTTTGCGCCATACGAGCCCGCAGCAGAGGAGCCGGATGCGGAATTCGATCTGTGGCTGTGCACCGGTCGCGTGCTGGAACACTGGCATTCAGGGTCGATGACACGCCGGGTGCCGGAACTGCACCGCGCCTATCCCGCTGCCGTGGTCTACATGCATCCGCAGGACGCAAAGGATCGGGGATTGCGCCGGGGTCAAGAGATTGTTCTGTCGACCCGCCGCGGCGAGGTCACCAGCCGTGTCGAAACCCGGGGTCGGAACAAGGTGCCACGCGGTTTGGTCTTTATGCCGTGGTTCGATGAGCACCAGCTGACCAACAAGCTGACGCTGGACGCAACCTGCCCGCTGTCGAAAGAGACCGACTTCAAGAAGTGCGCCTGCAAGGTTGAGCGCGCGTAACCAGCAAGGATCATACGGGGCGTTCCCATGTCTCTTGTCGATAAACCCCTTTCGCCGCAGCGGCGCCGGTTCCTGCAGGACTCGGCGCGGGCGGCGGGCGGCTGCGTGGTCGCCGGATCGTTGCTGGCCTATCTGGCCCGCGACGCCCGCGCCCTGCCCGCCGATGCATTGCGCCCGCCCGGCGCATTGCCCGAGAAGGAGTTCCTGTCGGCCTGCATCCGTTGCGGTTTATGCGTGCGGGACTGCCCGTACGATACCCTGAAACTGGCCGAGCTCGGCTCGGATGCGGTGGCGACGGGAACGCCATTCTTCACCGCCCGGGATGTTCCCTGCGAAATGTGCGACGACATTCCGTGTGTCGCCGCATGTCCAACAGGGGCGCTGGACCCCGGGCTGGAGAATATCGACGATGCCGAGATGGGTGTTGCCGTTCTGGTCGATCAGGAAAACTGCCTGAATTTCCTCGGTCTGCGCTGCGACGTCTGCTATCGCGTCTGCCCCGTCATTGACGAGGCGATCACTTTGGAGACGGCGCACAATACCCGATCGGGTCATCATGCCTTGTTCATTCCAACCGTTCATGCCGAACGCTGTACCGGCTGCGGCATGTGCGAGAAAAGCTGTGTTCTGCCTGAGGCCGCGATCAAGGTTCTGCCAGCACGGCTGGCGCGCGGCAGTTCGGCCGAGCATTACCGCAAGGGTTGGGAGGAAAAGGCAGCCAAAGGCGCGCCGGTGGTCGAGGGGATCATCGATCTGCCGGATCGTTTGCCCGGACCGGGAACCGACAATCTTGCCGCGCCCGGCGGTTTTGCCCCTGAATTTGATCTGCCGGGGGTGGGGCAATGAGTACTCGCACGCACATGCCCGTCGGTCAGGAGGCCGTTGAAGGCAAAGGGTGGATCGGGGCGCATCGCTTTTTGCTGGTGCGCCGCGCAAGCCAGCTGTTCTTTCTGGTTCTGTTTCTGCTGGGCCCGTGGTTCGGCATCTGGATTGTCGAGGGCACTTTGGCGGGGTCACTGACGCTGGGCGTGTTGCCTTTGACTGATCCGTTCATCCTGTTGCAAAGCTTGGTTGCAGGTCATTGGCCCGAAATGACCGCGCTGATCGGTGGGCTGATCGTTCTGATGGTCTATGCCCTGATTGGTGGCCGTGTCTATTGTTCCTGGGTCTGCCCCATAAACCCGGTGACGGACGCGGCCAACTGGGTGCACCGCAAACTGGACCTGCCGAAAGGCTGGCAACCAAAACGCGGCACCCGGCTGTGGATTCCGGCAACCGTGCTGCTGGTCTCGGGCCTGAGTGGTGTGATCGCGTGGGAGCTGGTCAACCCGATCACCATGCTGCATCGCGGGCTGGTATTCGGCATGGGCTTTGTCTGGGCCATGATCGCGGCCATCTTCGTGTTTGACGTTTTCGTCTCACGCCATGGCTGGTGCGGCCATCTGTGCCCCGTGGGCGCGTTCTACGGGCTGATCGGGTCGAAAAGCCTGCTGCGGGTCAGTGCAGCCAATCGCACGGCCTGTGATGACTGTATGGATTGTTATGCGGTCTGTCCTGAAAATCAGGTGATCTCACCCGCGCTGAAAGGCAAGCCGGGAAGCTCGCCCCTGATCCTGTCACCCGACTGCACAAACTGCGGACGCTGCATCGATGTCTGCGCAGTCGACGTCTTCAACTTTACTCACCGGTTCGACGACCATGTCGTTCAACCTTCCGATCCAGTTGCCGCGCCTGAGCCGCGCGCTGCCAGACCTATCTAGGGGAGTGCCAAGATGAAAAGATCAATCGTTACAGGCGGAATTGCCCTTCTACCCGTAGTGTTGCTGAGCGGATGGGCCTTTGCCCAATCCGCTCAAGTCGAAACCCTGCGGGGCGCGGACGTAGACGAGCCGATCCCTTTGGATCAGATTCACAAAAATGTCGAAGGACGGATGCAACGTAATTATCGCCAGCAGCCACCGCTGATTCCGCATTCGATCGAGCAATATCAGATTGATGTGCGCACCAATCAGTGCCTGTCCTGCCATGACTGGTCCAAGGCAGGTGAGCGTAACGCACCGACCCTTTCAATGACACACTATCTGGATCGCGAAGGCCGCGAATTGGACCGCGTCGCCGGGACCCGTTATTTCTGCAACCAATGTCACGTTCCGCAGGCGGACGCACCGCCGCTTGTTGAAAACGTGTTCCAGCCCTCGACCGGCAACTGATCCAAAACAAGACTGAAAGGAGCACCGACATGGCAGACTCCCCCGAAAAACGCGGCTTTCTGGGTCGCCTTTGGAACGCGATCTGGACGCCGGCGGTAATGTTCAGCTCGGGCTTTCTGATCCTTGCCGGATTTCTGGCCGGTATCCTGTTCTGGGGCGGATTTCACTGGACCCTGGAACTGACCAACACCGAAGAGTTCTGCGTCTCGTGTCACACGATGGAAACGAACCTGGGTGAGTATCGCGAGACGATCCACTACAACAACCACTCCGGCGTGCGTGCGATCTGCTCAGACTGCCACGTTCCGGATGAATGGAACCACAAGATCAAAGCCAAGATCATGGCCGTGAAGGACGTCTATCATGAACTGGCGGGCACCATCAGCACACCCGAGAAATACGAGGATCACCGCCTGGCGATGGCCTCGGCCGTCTGGAAGAAAATGAAGGCGTCTGACAGCCGCGAGTGCCGCAACTGTCACAACTTTGACTACATGGACTTCACCATTCAGGAAACCCGCGCTGCCTCGGAACACCAACGCGCCATCGACAACGGTATGACCTGTATTGATTGCCACCAGGGTATCGCCCACAGCCTGCCACCCAACTATCTGGAAACATACGAAAAGGTGACTGCTGGATTGGAAGATGAAGTTGTGCAGGAGCACGCTGCCGCGGGTGACGACATCCGCGATTTCCTGAACAACAGCTCGAATTGATGTGGGGGCAGAGATGTTAGAGTTACTTGGAACCATCGGTGGCAACGTCCTGAGCTTGCCCGGCATACTCGGTCTGGCGCTAGGCATGATGACCCGCAAGCTGTGGCTGGGTGCGGCATTGGGCGGCGCAGTCGGCGTATTCGAAACGCTGGTTTTCGCAGGCTTCCGGTTTGCGCATGTAGAGCCACTGGAACTGATCATCGCTATTGTGGTCGGCGTCTGTGCAGGCAGCCTCGGCACTGCCATTCGCATCAAGGGCGCAACAGCCTGAAACACAGCCGGTTTCACCGTTTCGGTGGAACCGGCTAGTTACGTCGGGCCGGGCAGTGTCGTCACCAAGTCAATGACTGTCTTCTTGTGATTTCACGCCCGCTATCACCAATTCCGCATCTCCGGGCAAGGACTGGAAGGATGCGGGCAATGTGCGATCGGTGATGAGCACGTCTTTTTCTGTCAACCCGGGCAGGCGCAAAGCCGGGCTGGTCTGGGCCTCGTTGAATTTTGTGGAATCAACCGCCATAAAGGTTTGGTCCGCAATATCAGACATCGCGCGGGCCATATCAGCTTCGCATTGATCATAGACCATGAAGCCCTTGCTGGGATGCACCAGTGACGCCGACAATATGGCAGTCCGGGCCGAGAACCCTGCAATTACGTCATAGGCGACCCGGTCGAAAGCGGCGCCGTCGTGGTTGCGCAACTGCGTTCCCGCCATGAAGACCCTGTTGCCCTCTTCCATCGACAACGTGGCGGCGATGAAGGCCGAGTTTGTCACCACAGTGAGGTTTTTGCGCGCGCGAAGTGCCTGAGCAACGAAGCCCGAGGTCGACCCCGTGTCGATGGCAATGGCCGAACCGTCCGGTATCCGCGCCGCAACGGCGTCGGCAATCGCGACTTTGGCGGCACGGTTCTGCGCCATGCGGGCCAGAAACGGAGGATCCAGCACATTTTGAGTGCTGACCAATGCACCATGCACCTTGGACAGGCTGCCCTTGGCGACCATCGGCTTCACGATTCGCCTTACGGTCTGGTCCGACACGTTGAGAATGCGCGCCAGCTCAATGACCGAAATTCGCCCATGCAGGTTTACCGTGCTGAGAATGTCTTGCTCGTATTTCGACATGAAGCGCCGCGATATTTGTTGATTTCATCAGGTTACTTGCAAGGTTGACGCTGTTCAAGCGACTTTTTTCAACACGTTTCAAACATTTTTGTTGCTTTTTGTTGCTTTGCGACTTTTGATGACGACATGTTATTTGAAATGGGTGGACGCATGACAACGCATTCGGTCAGACATCTCGTCATTGGCGGGGGCATCATAGGATGCTCCATCGCGTATCACCTCGCACGGTCCGGTGAGACGGATGTTGTTCTTCTGGAAAGGGCGTCCCTGACCGAGGGGGCTACTTGGCATGCGGCGGGGCTTGTCGGGCAGTTGCGATCATCGCGCAACACGACGCGGATGCTGAAACGGTCCGTGGCGCTGTATGATCGTCTGGCCGAAGAAACCGGGATGAAATTCGACTGGAAGAAAGTCGGAAGCCTGCGCCTGGCGGCAAGCAAAGAGCGGCTTCTGGAAGCAAAGCGCCTGGCGACAATGGCCCGCAGCTTTGATCTGGAGATGGAAATAATCTCGGCCGCCGAAGCCAAGGCGCTTTTCCCCTATGTCGACGCGAAAGGGTTGGAAGGCGCGGCCTTCATCCCCTCGGACGGTCATGTCGATCCCGCAGGCTTGTGTCAGGCAATCGCATCCGGCGCCCGGATGCACGGTGCCCGGATCCGCCAATCCGTAGAGGTCACCGATTTTGAAATCCATAACGATCGCATCACCAAAGTGATGACATCGGAAGGGGATTATGAAGCGGACACCGTCGTTCTGGGCGCCGGAATGTGGAGTCGCGAGCTGGCCGCGAAACTCGGGGTCGTTGTCCCGGCCTGCGCTGTCGAGCATCAATACATCGTGACTGAACCCCTGCCCGACGCCGATCTTGTAAAACGCCTGCCAACCCTGCGGGATCCCGAGCGGCTGGTGTATTACAAACCGGATGCAGGCGGGAGGCTTGTGATCGGCGGGTATGAGGACAACACGCTGCCATTCGGCGACAGGGGTATTCCGGGCGCGTTTGTCCGGCAGCTTTTGCCGGACAACCTGGAGCGGTTTGCCCCCCTTGCCGAACTGGCAGGTCAGGTTACGCCGGTCGTCAACACGGTTGGAATCCGGCAGGTGATCAACGGCCCCATCCCTTATTCCGCGGATGGCGATTTTGTCATGGGATGGGCGCCTGAACTGCGAAACCTGATGCTGGCGACCGGATTTCTGTACGGCATCGCGGCAGGTGGTGGCGCAGGAGAGATGATCGCGGAGTGGATTGTAGAAGGCCGCCCGAGCCTTGATCTGTGGCCTCTGGACGTGCGCCGGTTCAGCCCGCATCACGCCACGCGCGCCTTCATGTATCCTCGCGCGGTCGAGCATTACGCGCATCACTACAAGATGCGATATCCGGGGCAGGAGGCGGAAACGGCCAGAAACCTGCGCCTGTCGCCCCTGCATGAGCGGCTGAAACAACATGGCGCGGTGTTCGGGTCAAAAAATGGCTGGGAGCGACCGCTCTGGTTCGCTCCGGCCGGTGTAGAGCCGGTGGATCAGTTGGATTTCCTGTCGCCGGGTTGGAAAACCTATGCCGAACAGGAACATAAGGCCGCGCGCGACGGGGTCGTTCTGATCGATCAAACCAGTTTCTCAAAGTTCGAACTGATCGGCCCCGGCGCACTGGAAGCCCTTCAAAACCTTGCCGTTTCAAATATGGACCAGCCGGATGGCACGGTGATCTACACCCAATTGTGCAATGATCGCGGCGGGGTTGAAGCCGATATCACCGTCACCCGATTGGGGCAGGACCATTTTTACATCGTCACCGGGTCCGGATTCGGCGTGCATGACGCGGATTGGATCCGACGTCACCTGCCCCGCGATGGGCGCGCGCAGCTGATCGAAATGACGTCGGCACGCGCCGTCATCAATATCTGCGGCCCCAAGGCGCGGGATGTGATGCTGGCCGTCGCGGAAGAAGACGTCTCGAACCAGGCGTTTCCCTTTGCAACGGCCCGAGAGATCACCTTGGGAACGGCAAAGGTTCGCGCGATCCGCATAGGTTACATCGGAGAGCTGGGATGGGAGTTACATATCCCGACCGAGTTCGCCCTGCATGTCTATGACTTGCTTTGGCAGGCCGGTCAGAGCCATGGCATCCGCGACATCGGCTACCGCACGATCGAGTCCTTGCGGCTGGAAAAAGGCTATCTCTACTGGAGCGCCGACATCACCCCCGACTATTCACCAATCGAAGCGGGCCTTGGCGCGCGGGTACATCTGAAATCCAAACAGGGCTTCATCGGGCGACCGGTGCTGGAGGCGCAGAAAGCGACCGGTCCTGACCGGCGGCTCTGTACATTCATCACCGACGAGCGGCTGCCGATCACCGGAGGGGAAACCATACTGCATTCCGGCAAAACAGTCTCGCTGGCGTGCAGCGGTGGCTATGGGTTTACCGTCGGCAAGAGCATCCTCTACGGTTATCTGCCTGCGGGACTGGCTGGTGGGTCAGATTTCGAAGTGGAGGTGTTCGGCGAACGCCACGCCATCCGCCGCGTGGACGGGCCGCTTTACGACCCGGCAAACAGCCGGTTGAAAGCCTGAGGGAGAGAGCGATGCAGAATGAACCAACAAATGAGATTATTCAGGCCCTTCGCAACGTGGCGGGGTTCGAAACCCTTGCCGAGGCGGACATTCACACCCAGCGGCTGGGCGGGTTGACCAATCTGGTCTATCGCGTCGAAGGCGGGCCAAGGACGGTGATCGTGCGCATCCCCGGTGAAGGCACCGAAGCCTATATCGACCGCGCAGTTGAAATCCACAACGCACGGGTGGCGGCGAAAACCGGGGTCGGCCCCGAAGTTCTGTGGGCAGACGCGGCATCCGGCGTGATGATCAGTGATTGCGTGCCCGACATCGTGACGATGACACCCGAGATGTTTGCGACGCGCCCCGGGTCTGCCGCCCGCGCGGGAAAGGCGCTGAGGCAGTTGCACGATGCCCCCGAGCCGTTCAAGTTTCGGTTCGAGCTGTTTTCGATGATCAACGACTACATGAAGGTGGTTGCGGACAAGAACGCTACCCTGCCAGAGGGTTACGCGGACGTCGTGGCCGAGGCGGCCCCAATCCGCGAGGTGCTGCGGGACAAACCCGGGACATTGGTCCCGAGCCACTGCGACCCGCTGTGCGAGAATTTTCTGGATGACGGCCAGCGCATGTGGATCGTGGATTACGAGTATTCAGGCATGAACGATGCCCTTTGGGATCTGGGTGATCTGTCGGTCGAAGCCGGGCTGAACGACGAACAGGAACTAGAAATGCTGACCGCCTATTTCGGAAACGCGCCGAGCGAGGCTCAGATCGGGCGCATGGTGATCTACAAAGCCATGTGCGACCTGCTGTGGACGCTGTGGGGATTGATCCAGCATGCAGATGAAAACCCCGCCGAAGACTTCTGGGCCTATGCCACCAACCGGTTCGAGCGGTGCAAGTCCCTGATGCTGGCTCCGTCCTTTGCGGCCCATGTGAAAGCCGTGGCCGAGGAATAGGGTTTCATCCACGGCCGGATCCGCCCTGGATACCGGATGTTTCCTGCCTCGTCTCAGATCTTTGAGCCGCTTTCCATGGTGCCGGGATGCCCGAGAAGAACGGGCCGGGCAAAATACGGGATGCGCCTGGAGCTTAGATGTTTCCATTCGAAGCACGTTCGGGCGTCGGCTTCTTGCTGGTGCTCGGGTTGTGTCTGCCTTTCTGTCCGGTATCTCATGTCGGCCACGGCACTTTTGCACCTCTGTCAGCCTTGACGTGACGTCAGGCGCAGCCCTGCCTATCCGGTCGTTCGGCCGCCCTGAAACCTTGCCAACAAAGTCAACTTGAGACTTGAACCTTATGATTTCCAAGGAAATGCGCGTGACGACGTGGAAATTCTGAAGTAAACCGGTCAATCAATGTAACAAGTTAACAGTGCCGCCTGTTCCTGCTATGGATTCAGCATGAATACCTCTCTACTTTTGGATTATACATATACATTATGTATATGTATTAAGGGGAAAACAGGGGGACAGTTATGGAAGGAGTCGCAAGACAATGACGCGAGTCCTTGAGGCATCACCACGCATTTCAAAAGTCCTACATCTGGCAGATCTGAATGACTATGCCACTCTGTTTCAGAGAGAGGGCGTTGACGACGAGATTCTGGACGAATTGACTGATCCGGAACTGCGTGATCTCGGGTTGACGGTTGGTGAAAGGAAGCGCTTTCGAAAGGCGCAGGCCAGGCTGAAATCGCAGGAAGCGTCGAAGCGGCCCGAAGTCCAGTCCAAGGCCGAGCGCCGGCAGCTGACTTTGGTTTTCTGCGATCTTGTGGGGTCGACACGGCTGGCTCAGCGATATGATCCGGAAGACCTGATGCAGATCATGAACCTGTATCTGGATACGGCGATCGGCACCCTGAAGCAGCACGGCTGCCATCTGGCCTATCGGCAGGGCGACGGCATAATGGTGTATTTCGGATACCCCAAGGCCATGGAAGATGATGCCGAACGGGCCGTACGAGCCGTATTGGAGACCATCGAGGCCGTTCAGAACCTTGAAAACGAGTTTGGAGAAAAGCTCGACCTGCGCGCAGGCATTGCGACCGGTATGGTTGTCGTGGGCGTCGTTTCTTCGAAAAGCCTGGGGTCTCAGGACTTTCTGGTGGGTGAAACGGCGAATCTTGCATCCCGCCTTCAGGGGCTGGCCGAACCGGGTGAAGTGATCATTTCTTCAGAAACCTGGAGGCTGACCCAGGGTGCCTTTGAATTCGAACCACGTGGCAGCCACGAGCTGAAAGGCTTTGACAATCAGCGCAAAGTCTATCGCGTGGTTTCGGAAATCATATCCACCAGCCGGTTCGACGCGCGGGTGGGTCAATCTGCGGTCGATCTTGTCGCCCGGCATGACGATCTTTCAACCCTGACCCGGCTTTGGAACGAAGCGCAGGAAGGCTCGGGCCGGCTGGCGCTTGTCGGGGGGGCTGCGGGAATCGGCAAGTCGAGGCTGATCAAGTCACTGTCTGAATCAATAGGGGTCAAACCCTTTACATTGCAGTGCATCCCGCACCTGACCAGTCTTCCGCTGCACCCGATTGTCGGAGAATTGAGGCGCGTTTCGGGCGACAAATCAAATGAAAGTATCCGGGCGGCGATTTCGGACTTCGTGCAATCGGCCTCTCGGCTGAGTGACGCGGACTTGCCCGTTCTTCTGGATCTGGCGGGTATCGAGACCGGCGCCCCGTCAGAATCCGACCCGTTGAAGAAGGCGCGCAAATCTCTTGACGTGATGCTGCGCAGTCTGGGCAGCCTGTGTGACAGGCGCGGCACGTTGTTGTTGGTGGTCGAAGACGTTCATTGGGCCGATGCGACCACGTTGGATGTACTGGATGCACTTGCATCCGCCTTGAGCAACTTTCCGGTACTGGTGGTTCTGTCGCACCGACCTGAATACGAACCTCCGGAACATTTGGAAAGCCGAGCCGCGCGCATTGATCTGTCTCCGCTTGGCACTACCGAGGCATCCGAACTGGTCCGGCGCGTGGCCGAGCCGTACAGCCTGCCTGTTATCCTGATCAGGCAGATCATCGAGAAGGCGGATGGCGTGCCGCTGTATATCGAAGAAATGACAAAGGCGGTTCTGGACCAGCTGCCCCAGGATGCCCCGATCAACGCCGAGGTTCTGGATGCGCTGAGCGTCCCGGCCACCCTTCAGGACTCGCTGATGTCGCGTCTTGACCGGATGGAACATGCCAAACCAGTCGCCCAGCTCGGATCGGTCATCGGGCGCAGTTTCACCGCTCAGATGATCCACGCGGTGGCGCATGAAGACATGGATGTGGAAAGCGCCCTCATGCAGCTTATGGCGGCTGGCGTCGTGCTGATCACCAGCGATTCAGGGTCGGCCACATACACGTTCAACCACGCGCTGGTTCAGGATACGGCCTATAACTCGTTGCTACGGGAAGACCGGCAGAAAGTGCATCTGAAAATCGCCCAAGCATTGCTGGACGGTCACAGAGCATTCGGCAGCCCGGCCCCCGATACCGTCGCGCATCACTGCGATCTTGGCGGATTGAAGGATGAGGCTGTCACGAATTGGGTCACAGCAGGTGAACTGGCGTTGTCCCGACTGGCGAACCTGCCCGCGATTTCCGCTTTCCGGGCCGCCCTGCGCAACATCGGAACCATGAAGGCCAACGCGGATCGCGACGGTTTCGAGCTTCGGGTTCAGATGAACATTCTGCCCGCCTATATGGCGATCTACGGATGGTCGTCCGATCAGGTCGGCGAAACTGCCGCCCGGGCGATGGAACTGGCCCAGTCTTTGGGCGACGGCGAGACGCTTTTTGCCGCAACCTTCTGCCGTTGGACCCATTTCTTTGTTGCCGGTCAGATGAACCGAGCGATGGAAATGGGACAGGCGCTGGACATGATGGCCGGCATGTCCGAAGACCCCGTCGCCAACGTGCTTGCGGCACGGGCGCTGAGCTTTACGCATTACTTCCGCGGGGAATTTGCGGAATGCGAACAACAGCTGGAGCGCGCATTCGCCCTGATCACACCCGAGTTGGATATGGCCATGATGCCCATGACCCAGTCTTCCACGGCCGCGTCATTGCTGGCCATTCAGGGATGCCTGCTGTGGCAGCAAGGAAAGTTCGAAAAAGCCGAGGCCGCGCGTCTGGAATCCATCGAGGTCAGCAGGGCGCTGAACCACGCACCCAACCTTGTCTACGTGATGGGCGCTTGCAGCATGTTCCTGCCCTATGCGGGGGAATGGGACCGGCTTGACGTAACGATGAAAGAAGCCAGAAAAGTCGCGGATGAGGAAGGGTTTCTTTACCTTCACGCGATGCAGGACATCTATATGGGCCTCGCGCAGGCCGGAAAGGGCGACATCGCAGGTGTTCCGGAACGCATCGAGACATGCATGAACCTGATTTCCAAATCTGGTGGAAACTTTACTTTTCCTCAGAATCAGATTGTTCTGTCTGAGTTGATGATTGATCACGGAGATGTTGATCAGGCTTTGGACCGGCTGGAAACCGTCTGCATACCCGGCTGGGAGCGCGGCGAGACGTTGAACAAACCTGAATATCACCGTGTGCGAGCAAAGGCTTTTGCCGCAAAGGGGGACTTGGACGCTGCAATCAGCGAGGCGGAGCAAGCGCTTTCGCTTGCCCGGGATTGCCGTGGAGTTGTTCAGGAGCAGCGGGCCCGCGATCTGCTGGACAGATTGAAAGAAGAAAAATGAACAAGATTGACTGCCCCGCCGAATTGGGCAGCAGCACCGAGAGGGATTTGCAATGACCGATGCATTGGATTGGAATGAAGATCAGTGGAGCGCGGTGAAAAAGGCCGTCCATGATGAGGCGCTTCGCGCCCGGGTGGCCGCCAGTTTCCTGCCCCTGTACGGACCGCTGCCCGCTGACACGCAGTCCGTCCCGCTGAACAAGCTGGATCTGGTCGAGAACTCATCTGGTGCATCCAAAGAACGTCTTGACGTGAACGATTATGATACGCTGCGCCTTACCACCGTATCGGTGAACGTGTACCTGAAAGGCGCACAGGTGGCTGATCCGGAACTGACGGCGGCTCAGATCATGTTCCGCCGAGCGGCCGCCGTTGTGGCACGGGTAGAGGATGACATCATTTTCAACGGTCAACCCGGCACCGGACAGGCCCCCAAACACGCCGGCGGCGCGCCCGACTCGTTGCCGCAGATCTATACGATCAGCGGCGGTGGCAAATATCCGGGATTGCTTGAAGCGGGCGAAGGCAAAACCAAATCCACGACCAAAAAGAACTATAGCGGAACCGATGTTTTCGAGGCCGTCGTCGAGGGCATCAGCGCGCTGGAAACGCATGGCTATCTGGGCCCCTATGCCTGTGTGATGGGCAACGGTCTGTTCCGTGCGGTCACGACCCCGCTGCCGAATTCGATGGTGCTGCCACGTGACAGCATTCTCCCGTTCCTGGACGGGCCGTTGCTGCGTTCCAGCACCCTGCCCCCGGACAAGGCAGTGCTTGTGTCCCTGCTGGGTGCACCGGTTGAAATCGTCGTGCCCTCGGATATCGCCGTGAAGTATCTGCAAACCTCTGCCGAGGGCGAGCACGTCTTCCGCGTGCAGCAGAAGTTCCATCTCAGGATCAAGGAAGCTAAGGCCGTCCGCACCATAACCTGTTGACCGGAGATCGGGTCGTGCGCGAGTTTTCAGATCGGGACGTGACGCTGCGTTGGTCCGAGGCGATCAACGCAGACGGTCTCAGTCGGGTGTTGGTGGAAGCCGGTCCATCCGTGTCGTCGCATGACACGCTACGTCTGATCTGTTCGGAAGATGGCGGCCCCGAGCGTGCCATTCGCGGGTGGCCCTTGTTGCGGGACCCGCAAACAGGGTTTCAACAATTCGCAGCCATTCTTCCGTCGGTCAAACAGGAAAAAACCTTGTCCTGGCGTCCGGTGCTGACGTCGGGAGGGCGCGAGTTTGACCCCGGGCCCGAAAAAGAAATTGAACCTGCCGCACCGGAACCGGCAAAAACCGCAGTGGCGCCGCCGGTACTGGAACATGTCGCCAAATTTGTGGTGCCGTTCGAAAGCAGCTTTCACCCCTCGGGCGAGACGCCGGACGGGATTTGGCTGCATTTCGCCATCAAAGAAGGGGGCACCGTCGAAGGCCCGCATCTGAAAGGGGTGATCGAACCGATCGGAGGAGACTGGATGCGCGTTCGGCCGGATGGTGTGGGGCTGCTTCATGCAAAGGCACTTATAAGACCGTCCATCGGACAAGCTCCGATCCTGTTCGAAGATACGGGTGTGTGTGACTTCGGCCCGGACGGATATGCGGCATTGTCCAAGGGCAATCTGCCCGCTTCGGCTCCGGTACGGCTTGCACCGCGTTACCTGACCTCGAATCCGCATTTCAGCTGGATGAATCGGGTGCAGGGTTTTGGCATTGGCGAAGCCAGCCTGTCAGACATAACCCTGCGCTTTGACGTCTATTCCGCGAAAGGAATTTCCGATGCCTGACAAGGTTGTCATTCTTGGGGGAGGCGTGGCTGGCATGAGCGCCGCGCACGAACTGATTGAACGCGGGTTCGAGGTAGAAGTCCACGAACGCCAGCTGATCCCCGGCGGCAAGGCCCGCAGCATTCCCGTGATGAAGGGTGAAGGGGATCATGGCTCGAAAGCGAAACACATCAAGGCGCTGGAAAAATGGGCCGAGATGGATGGGGCCAATTATCCGCCCGGCGTGAAACGGCCCTGGCTGCCCGGTGAACATGGGTTCAGGTTCTTTCCGAACTTTTATCGGCATATCACCGACACGATGGCCCGCACGCCGTATTACGACAAGGGCACATGCTTTGACAATCTGGTCCCGACCACGCAAGTTCTGGTCAGCCAGTTCGACAAGCCCGGCATCATTGTCCCGGAACGGTTCCCCCGCACGCTCAAGGATGTTGCGGATGCCTTCAAGACCATTGCCTTCGCGCTTTCGCCGAGGGACCAGATCGCGTATGAGGATGTCGAACATTTTGTCGCCTGCATGTGGCGGATCGCGACGTCCTGCAAGGAACGCCGGTTTGACGAATATGAACGGATCGGTTGGTGGGATTTCATCGGCGCGCAGGACCGTTCGGAAGCCTATCAGAAGTTCCTTGCCATCGGCCTGACCCGTTCGTTGGTGGCCGCCAAGGCCACGACGGCAAGCACGAAGACAGTGGGGGACATTGCTGTTCAGCTTCAGCTGGGTATCGCCACGCCCGAACCCCACTGCAACAGGCTGCTGAACGGGCCCACCAATCTTGTCTGGATTCAACCGTGGCTGGATTACCTGACTAGCAAGGGGGTCGTGTACAATTTTGACTCCAAAGTCACCGGAATCGAGTGCCGGAACGGCAAGATCGTCGGCGCAACGGTCGAACAGGATGGCGAAGAAAAGCAGGTCACGGGGGATTGGTTCATCAGCGCCATGCCGATTGAACGCATGGCACCGCTTGTGACCCCGGAAATGATGGCGGTTGACCCCGCACTTGCCAAATTGCCTTTGCTGGCCGATGACGTGCAATGGATGAACGGCATTCAGTTCTATCTCACCAAGGATGTCGCGCTGACCCACGGCCACGTCATTTTCATCGACAGCCCATGGGCTTTGACGGCTGTGTCGCAAAAACAGTTCTGGCCGGGGATCAACTTCGAAAACTGGGCCGAAGGAAAGACCAAAGGCCTGCTGTCAATCGATATCTCCGAATGGGACAAGCCGGGGCTGAACGGAAAAACCGCGCGCGATTGCAGCCGGGAAGAGATCGCAAAAGAGGTTTGGGAACAGCTCAAGCGCAGCATCAACGTGGATGGCCAGACCATTCTGCGGGACGAGGATATGCATTACTGGTTCCTCGATCCTGATATCGTTCAAGACCCGAACGACCCCAAGCGTCAAAGCAATGTCGAACCCTTGTTGGTCAACCGTATCAACAGCTGGCGCTTGCGCCCGGATGCGGCCACGCTCATCCCGAATTTCTTCCTGGCATCGGATTACGTCCGCACTTTTACCGACCTTGCCACGATGGAAGGGGCGAACGAGGCCGCACGTCGGGCCGTCAACGCCATTCTTCAACGCAGTGGATCGGATGCCGAGCCCTGCCAGATCTGGGACCTGCATGAACCCGACATCCTGAAACCGCTGCGCGCCTATGATTACGCCCGCTATCAGGCTGGCCTTCCGTGGGACAATCGGTTCGCGGTTGCGGTCGAAGCCGCGCTGAAAATGGGTCAGGACACGGCAGGAGTTGATCGTGGCGGTGATGGCCCTCTTGCCGCCATAGGCGAACCGGCGGCGGAATATTCAAAACCCGGCGGCATCACCGAGGAGCCAGCCGTTGCCGAAGCGCTTCGAATGATCTGCCCCCCGAAAGAGCTGTTCGACCTCATCGCGAATTACGAGCCCACCGCGGATCTGCCGATCCCGGGGGATGAGCTGGCGGAAGATGTCGCGTATGATCTGGGTCGGGACAGTGGTCAATCAGGTGCCTTGTCCAGGGCGTTGCCAATTTCGGATGCACCGCTTTCTGCGTTTGGCGGCGGTCCGGAACGATCCGGCGCGCGGGAAGACAAAAGTCGCGTGATCATCACCCAGAAGGGCTGAGCCTGTGAAATCCGGAACCGCGCATTTGGATCCTGCGGCAAAACAGGATTTTCTGAAAACCCTAACCTTTTACGGGGATCAGGCGCGCGAAACGCTTTTGGGCCTGTTGCCGACGGGTGAGCCTCAGGCTTATCTGTATGGCCCGATGCGCGATTACATCGAAACCTCGGGCAAGGGCCTGAGGCCCGCCCTGCTGTTGGCCACATGCGAAGCCTTCGGCGGAAACAGCGAGAATGCAAGGGTCTCGGCCGCAGTTCTAGAGCTGCTGCATAACGCTTTTCTGATCCATGACGACATCGAAGATCAAAGCGATTTCCGGCGCGGGCGCGAATGTATGCACAAGCGGCTTGGGGTTCCCCTGGCGATCAATACCGGCGACGGGATGCAATCGCTTGCCCTGCGTCTGCTGCGTCAGAACTTGGGGCCGTTGGGCCCGGAAACCGGTATGCGCGTGGTGGATGAGTTCGACCATCTGTTGCAGCAATCCATCGAAGGTCAGGCGCTGGAGCTTGGCTGGATCCGCGACAACCGTTTGAACGTCGATGCATCAGATTATCTGAGGATGTGTCTGAAAAAGACCTGCTGGTACAGTTTCATTCACCCGATGCGCATCGGGGCCCTGATTGCGCGGCCACATGATGTCGCGTCCGGCGCGCTGAATCTGGATGATTTCAACGCCTTCGGCTTTTTCCTAGGTGCAGCGTTTCAGATTCAGGACGACGTCTTGAATCTCGTCGGCTCACAGGACAGTTACGGCAAGGAAATCGGCGGCGACATCTATGAAGGCAAACGCACGCTGATGCTGGGCCAGCTTGGCCTGAAGGCGGAAGAGCCTGAACAGGCACGGTTGGCCGAGATGTTGTCAAACCCACGCGATGCCCGGTCGACGCAAGATGTCGCCTGGGTGCTGGAGCGCATGAGCCATTACGGCAGCATCCGCTATGCGCAGGACGCAGCGAATGATCTGCTGGCCGCGGCCCGTAATGAGTTCGCGCGGGTGTTCGCGGGCGCAGAAGACGGGCCGCGCGCGTTTCTGGGACAGTTCATGGACTATCTGGTGACCCGTCAGGTCTGAGCGCCCGCCACCTCGAAAATCACCACAACCGAGGTCTGGTCCGTTCCGGTACAGGCGATCCGACCGTGATATTCACCGGGTTCGGAGAGGTCGGGTATGGTCACCGCAACAGCAACATCCGTTGCTTCCCCCGGCTCAAGCTGGATTTGTGGCGGGATCACACTGATGCGGTTCGCCGGCAGAATGTCGCCGTTCGGATTGGTCAGATCGCCCGGTTCGAACTGCATCTGAACAGGGGCCGCGCCTTCCGGTGCTTCAAAGGACAGCAGAATGGTGGCGGTGCTGCCGGGATGGCAGGATTTGCGACACCTGAACGGACCGTCCAGATGTTGCCGCGGGCTCCGCTCTGTTTCGAGCACGCGGCGCGCAATATCGGAAATCGGTTGATCGTCGAGCTGCGGCGCAATCGGGCTGACCGCCCGAGATGCACTAACATATGGTTTTCGTTCGAAATACGGCATGCCTAACTGTGCACGTGCCGTGCGGATCAGTAAATGGTAAATTCACGCTCTGCGATCACGGGAAACGTCTGCCTATTTCCCTTTCCAGACCGGGTCTCTTTTCTCGGCAAAGGCGCGCGCGCCTTCCAGCTGATCTTCGCTGGCATAGAGAACGTCCACGGTTCTGAGCTGACGCTTGGTGATGCGGTTCATGGCATCCTGAAACTTGGCATCTTCGGCATCGCGTACGATTTCCTTGATCGCGGCATAAACCAGGGGCGGTCCCGAGGCCAACAACCGGGCCAGTTCCCAGGCGCGGTCCATCAGTTGATCCGAGGTGACGATCTCGTTCACCAACCCCCAGCGATTGGCTTCCTCGGCGTCGAACCAACGGCCCGTAAGCAGCAACTCCATCGCGATGTGGTAAGGGATGCGCTTGGGCAGTTTGACGCTGGCCGCATCCGCGACAGTCCCCGAGCGGATTTCCGGCAGGGCGAACGTGGCGTGATCGGCGGCAAGGATCATGTCGGCTGACAGGGCCAACTCCAGCCCGCCGCCACAGGCGATGCCGTTGATGGCCGCGATCACGGGCTTGTTCAGGTCGCGCAGCTCTTGCAAGCCGCCGAACCCTCCGACGCCATAGTCCCCGTCTACCGCATCCCCGTCGGCGGCTGCTTTCAGGTCCCAGCCGGGGCAAAAGAACTTCTCTCCGCCGCCCGTCAGAATGGCCACGCGCAGCCCTGGATCGTCGCGAAACGCGGCGAACACCTCACCCATCCTGCGGCTGGTGACAAGATCGATGGCGTTGGCCTTGGGCCGGTCCAGCGTCACCTCAAGGATCGCTCCGTCGCGGCGGGTTTTGATCGGGTCCATATCTCAGGCCTTTCTTATCAGTGCATCCACGGCAACGGCCTTGTCCGGCGTGCACAGGAGCGGGTTAATCTCGACCTCGCCAAGCGTGTCGGCATTTTGCATGACATAGGCCTGAACGGCCTCGACTGCGGCGATGATTGCATCCATATCAGCCGCCCGTTGGCCGCGATAGCCTGCCAAAAGCGGGGCAATTTTCAATTTGCCAAGCGCGGCACGGATATCCTCGGGCGTGCTTGGCACCAGCACTGACGCCGTGTCGCGCAGGATTTCGGTCAGCACGCCCCCCGCCCCCAATGTCAGGACAAACCCATGCGCCGGGTCACGGACGACACCGACCAGCAATTCAGCAACGGTTCCGGTGATCATCTCTTCGATCAGGATGCTATCTGTGCCAATTTCGGCTGCGACATCGGCCACGTCCTCGGCCTTGATGCCCAGCCGAACAGCGCCGTGTTCGGATTTATGCGCAAGCCCAACACCTTTCACGGCAAAGGGGGCTTCCATGTCCTGCACGGCCGAGTGGGCCTCTGCCGGGCCGCAAACCGTGCGGCTTTGCGGAACGTGCAGTCCGCATTCGGCCAGCGCCCCTTTCGATTCGCCTTCGGTCAGGGTTTGGGTCGCCTCAGCCTTTCCAGGCAACCAGACAGGATGTGCGGACGGTGGCGAAATCTGACCCGCGGCGCGCGTGGCCGCCAGCGCTTCGCGCAATCCCATGAATGGAACGACACCACCGGCCATGAGGTCTTGGGCGACGTCTTCAGGCAGAAGTTCAGGCAGCGTCGCAACAATCGCAAACCGGGCGCCGGTTTCAGCACGCACTTTCAACGCAGCTCGGGTCGCGCAACTCCAGTCGGTCGGATTCGTCGTCGGATAGTCGACGATCGAGAACGTCAGGTCGATGTCGTCACCCGTCATGCCCGACCAGGCCTGCGCCATCGCCTCTTCGTCGCGCCAGATATACGTGTGATAATCCAACGGGTTGTTCAACGCGACCATAGGGCCAAGCGCGTCACGCAAGCGCGCCCTTTTGTCATCGCTCAACTGCGGGAAACTCAGGCCCGTGCCAACCGCCATATCCGCGATCAGGCTCGCCTCACCCCCTGAACAACTGATCGAAGCGATGCGGCCACCCGGCAGCGGCCCATAGCAGTGCAACAGTTTCAGCGTCTCAAGAAAGTCCGGCAACGCGGACAGACGCGGAATGCCCAGCCGGTCCAGAAGGGCCTGCGCGCCCGCATCGCTGCCTGCAAGAGACGCAGTGTGCGAGACCGTCGCGGCCTGTGCCTGTTCCGACGCACCCACTTTCAAGGCGACCAGCGGGATGCCCTTTGAATAGGCCTTGGCGGCCAGCGCCTCCCATTCCCAGATGTCCTTGAACCCTTCGATATGCAGACCCACGGCGGTTACACGCGGATCATCGATCAAGGCCCAGGCGATTTCGGCCTGGCTGGTCTGGGCCATGTTTCCGCAGGCCATCATGTAGGCAATCGGCAACCCACGTTTCTGCATGGTCAGGTTGATCGAGATGTTCGAGCTTTGCGTCAGGATCGCCACGCCCTTGCCCACAGGGGTGGCCCCGTGCTGGTCCGGCCACAACAGCGCCCCATCCAGCGCGTTGATGAAGCCATAGCAGTTCGGGCCAAGAATGGGCATGTCACCGGCTGCGGCAATCAGTTGATCCTGCAAGTCCCCGCCGGTGTCATCTTCGGCAACGGCCTCGGAAAAGCCCGATGCAAAGCACACCGCCCCACCTGCGCCCATACTGGACAGGACACGAACGGCCTCGATGGTGGCGTGGCGGTTGATACCGATGAAAACCGCATCCGGGGCTGCGGGCAGGTCCTCGATGTGGCCGAAAACCCTGTGACCCGCAATTTCCGACGCTTTGGGATGCACCGGCCAGATTTGACCGGCATAGCCCATGCGTTCGGATTGCAGAACAACCTGCTGACACCACGCGCCGCCACCGATGACAGCGATGGTTTTCGGGCGCAGCAGCCGGGTCAGGTCTTTGTTCATGGTCAGGCGCCCAAGGGACGTAGAAGATCGCGGCTGATGATGTGGCGCTGAATTTCGCTGGTGCCGTCCCAGATGCGCTCGACCCGGGCATCGCGCCAGAACCGTTCGATCGGGAAATCGTCCATCAAACCCATCCCCCCGAAGATTTGCAGTGTGGTATCCGTCACCCGCGCCAGCGTTTCCGAGGCATAGAGCTTGGCCGAGGCAATCTCGCGGTTTGATGGCAGATTTTGATCCAGACGCCACGCGGCGGCGAGTGTCAGCCAATCGGCGGCGTCGATCTCGGTGATCATGTCGGCGATCTGGAAGCCGACGCCCTGAAACTTGCCGATGGGCTGGCCGAACTGTTTGCGCTCGGCCGCATAGTTCAGCGCATAGTCAAAGCAGCGCCGCGCGCGACCGACCGAGAACGCCGCAACCGTCAGGCGGGTTGCGTAAAGCCATTCGTTCATCACGGCAAAACCGCCATCAACCTCGCCTAGGACCTGTGCGTCAGGCAGACGGCAGTTGTCGAAATACAAGATATAGTTCTTGTAGCCCTTGTGGCTGACCGAGTTGTAGCCCTCGCGCACTTCAAACCCCGGAGTACCGCGATCCACCAGGAAAGTGGTGATGCGTTTCTTCGGGCCCTTGGGAGTTTCGTCCACGCCGGTCGCGATGAAAACGATGAAGAAATCCGCATGTTCCGCGCCCGAGATGAAATGTTTCGATCCGTTGACAACCCAGTCGCCGCCATCGCGCACCGCCTGGCATTTCATACCACGCACATCCGAACCCGCATCCGGTTCGGTCATCGCCAGAGCGTCCATCTTGTCGCCACGTACGGCAGGCAAAAGATACCGTTCGCGCTGCTCGTCGTTGCAGGCCATAAGGATGTTCTGCGGGCGCCCAAAGAAATGCGTCAGCGCCATTGACCCGCGGCCAAGCTCGCGCTCGACCAAGGTGAAATCCAGATGAGACAGACCTGCCCCGCCGACTTCCTCGGGGAAGTTGCAGGCATAAAAGCCCAGATCTATACATTTCTGCTTGATCTGCTCACCCAGCTCAGGAGGCACGGTTCCCGAGCGCTCGACCGCGTCTTCATGCGGGTAGATTTCGTTTTCAACAAAGCTTCGGACCGTCGAGACGATCATGTCCTGTTCTTCTGTCAGACCAAACTGCATGGCGCGTGTTCCCTGGATCAGTGGTTGACCAACCAAACGCCATCGCCCATGGTCTCGGCATGCAGAGTTGATATCAAATCATGCCAAATTCGAAAATTTTGACGCGACACTACAACATCCTGCTCTTCAACGGGTTTTCGAACCATTGCCTTGCAAATATGGTCGAACCGCTCAGGGCTGCGAACAACCTGTCGAGGCAGATTTTGTATTCATGGCGTTTCTGTTCCATTGACGGAGACCCCGTGCAAAGTTCCAGCGGCCTTGTCGTTACACCGAATGGTCCAATCTCTGACCAGCAAGGCGACGTTCTGGTGGTCATGCCGTCTTATGGATATCGCAAGCTGGACACGCGATCGACCACACGCATCGTGCTGGCTGCGGCCCGAAAACACCGGCAAGTGGCAGGGTTGGATACCGGCAGCTGGCTGCTGGCCCGGGCCCGTTTGCTGGATGAGCACCGGGCAACCATTCACTGGGACGAACTTTCCCGGTTCGAAGAAAGCTTTCCGGCCGTGGATGCGGTGCAGGAACGTTTTGTCATCGATGGCAACAGGCTGACCTGTTCCGGGGCGATGGCCGCGTTCGATCTGGCCTCGGCCATTATCCGCAGGGATCACGGCCCTCTTCTGTCCATGGAAGTCGGGCATCTTCTGATGAGCCGAAATGGGCAGGATCATTACCCTTTGCCTCTCAAGTCCGAAGACACTTTGGTCAATCGCGCTCTGGCTGTCATGCAGGCGAACATTGAAACACCGCTTTCGATCAGGGAACTGGCCCGCAAGATCGGGTGTTCGCAAAAGCGGATCGAAATGCGCGTTCAGGCGGAGCTCAAGACCACGCCGCAGGCGCTTTACCGCCGAATGAGACTGAACCTTGCACGCAATCTGGCAGAAGATACCGAGCAGTCCATCGCCGAAATCGCCGGTCGATGCGGATATGAAAACGCCAGCGCCATGACGCGGGCATTCAAGGCAGAATTCGGCCAGACACCCACTGCGTTTCGCCACCGTAGCCTGCCAGACGGCTGAAAGGGGTACGCATGGCGATGCCCGCTTTCCTGGAAAACCAAAGAACCCTGGGTGCTATTCCAGCGAAACCCACAGCACCTTGGCGTCTTCTTCGCTGGTCGAAATACACCCATGCCCCATTCCGCTATCATAATAAAGCGAGTCACCGGCCTTCATTGGCAAAGGGCGGTAATGTTCAGAAACGAAGATGAGTTCACCGCTGAGCACATACATGAATTCTTCTCCGGAATGTCGGATCCACGTCTCGAACTCCGACAGGTCCCGCGCCTTGATTGTCGCGATATAGGGCAGCATTCGCTTGCTGGTCAGTTCGGGGCAAAGCAGTTCATGCAGGTAAGTGGGCGTATCCTTGAATTCTCCCTCGCCCTTCGGAGTGAAATCACGGCGGCCTGAAATGCCGGATTGACCCGACTGAAGAAACAACTGCGGGGTGCTCATATCCAAGGCCTGTGTCAGACGCCGTACAATGTCAAAGCTTGGCTTCGTCTGGTTGTTTTCGATCTTGGACAGCGTCGAGCGCCCGATACCCGCAGCGCGGCCGGCTTCTTCCAGAGTCCACCCTTTCGCGCGCCGCGCATCGCGGATGGAGCGGCCCAGAGCCTCTCCTTCATCCTGAAATTCCTGTCCGGAAACATCATTTCGGCTTTCGTCGCCCATTGAATTCCCCCTGTTTTATCAAAGGTTACATGCCTCCCAATATATACGCAACTTCTTGAATAAGAGATTTTTGTTGCCTAAGGCGCATTATTTCCCTTATAGGAAACAAAGTTTCGCACTGAGGATTCGGGGCAAAAGGAGGAGACTATGTTCAAAACGTCGCTGATTGAGGCAGATCCCGTCATTGCTGCGTCCATCTCACGCGAGCGTGAACGCCAGGCGGAACAGATCGAGTTGATCGCCTCGGAGAACATTGTCTCGAAGGCCGTGATCGAAGCGCAGGGTTCGGTCTTGACCAACAAATATGCCGAAGGCTATCCGGGCCGCCGCTATTATGGCGGCTGCGAATATGTCGATGAGGTCGAAGTCGAGGCGATCAAACGCCTCAAGAAGCTGTTTGGCTGTGAATATGCCAACGTTCAGCCCCATTCCGGCGCACAAGCCAACGGGGCCGTCAAGTTAGCGCTGCTGAACCCGGGCGATACCATTCTTGGCATGTCGCTGGACGCAGGTGGCCATCTGACCCACGGTGCGAAACCGGCGCAGTCCGGTAAATGGTTCCGGCCCGTGCAGTACGGCCTGACCGATGCAGGGCTGATCGATTATGATCAGGTCGCCGAATTGGCGCGGGCGGAAAAGCCCAGGCTGATCATCGCAGGTGCGTCCGCCTACTCACAAAAGATCGACTTTGCCAGATTCCGTGAAATCGCGGACGAGGTTGGCGCATGGCTGCTGGCCGATATGGCTCATATTGCCGGATTGGTGGCGACCGGCCTGCACCCCTCGCCTGTAGGACACGCACATGTCGTGACCTCGACCACGCACAAGACGCTGCGCGGCCCTCGTGGCGGCATCATCCTGACCAATGACGAGGCGCTGGCGAAAAAGATCAACTCGGCCGTATTCCCAGGCCTGCAGGGTGGCCCGCTGATGCACGTCATCGCAGGCAAGGCGGTGGCCTTTGGCGAGGCACTGAAACCCGAATTCAAGGAATACATGCAGCGCGTCGTTGACAGCGCATCGGCCTTGGCCAGCGTCATGATGGCGCGCGGATGTGACATCGTTTCCGGCGGCACCCAGAACCACCTGATGCTGGTCGATCTGCGCCCGATCGGCGTAACCGGCAAGGACGCCGAGGCGGCGCTCGAACGGGCCGGCTTTACCTGCAACAAGAACAGCGTTCCCGGAGATCCGGAAAAACCCACCATCACCAGCGGCATCCGTCTGGGCACCGCCGCCGGGTGCAGCCGTGGCTTTGGCCCGGAAGAGTTCAGGCAGATCGGCCATCTGATCGGTGATGTTCTGGAGGCGCTCGCGAAGTCTCCTGACGGTGACGAAACCGTCGAAAAGGAAACCCGCAAACAGGTTCGCGCTCTTTGCGCAAGCTACCCGATCTACTGAGAGCGCGCGAAATGAATACCTATGACCTCATCGTTATCGGGGGCGGACCGGGCGGCTATGTTGCCGCGATCCGCGCGGCTCAGCTGGGGCTGAATGTGGCCTGTGTCGAAGGGCGCGGCGCACTGGGCGGTACCTGTCTGAACGTGGGGTGTATCCCCTCCAAAGCGTTGCTGACCTCCTCGGCCAAATATGCCGAGCTTGCGCATCTCTCCTCCCAAGGCATTGCGGTCGAGGGGGCCAGCATCGACGTCAGTGCGATGATGGGGCGCAAGGACAAGATCGTCGGTGATCTGACCAAGGGCATCGCGTTCCTGTTCAAGAAGAACGGCGTCGATCTGATCGAAGGCTGGGCCAGCATCCCGGCCACTGGTCAGGTCAAGGTCGGCGACAGCGTATACGAAGCAAAGAACATCCTGATCGCGACAGGATCCGAGCCGACCTCACTGCCGGGGATCGAGATTGATGAGCAGGATGTGCTCAGTTCCACCGGCGCAATTGCGTTGCAGAGCGTTCCGGATCATCTGGTGGTGATCGGTGCGGGTGTCATCGGACTGGAGCTGGGTCAGGTCTGGGCACGATTGGGTGCCAAGGTCACTGTGGTCGAATATCTGGATCGCATTTTGCCCGGCATCGATGGCGAGATCGCAAAGCTGGCGCAGCGGGCGCTGTCCAAACGCGGTTTGAAGTTCCAACTGGGCCGAGCCCTCAAATCGGTTGAGAAAACCGCGGCTGGCCTGACCCTGACCGTGGACCGCCTCGGCAAGGACAAGCAAGAGGCGATCGAGGCCGACAAGGTTCTGATCGCTGTGGGCCGTCGCCCGGTGACGCGCGGGCTTGGGCTGGAAGAGCTGGGCGTGGCCGTGAACCCGCGTGGCTTCGTCGAAGTCGACAGCACATTCCAGACGTCGGTGCCCGGCATCTATGCCATTGGTGATTGTGTTCCCGGCCCGATGCTGGCCCACAAGGCCGAAGAGGACGGCGTTGCCTGTGTCGAGATGTTGGCCGGCGAAGCCGGTCATGTCGATTACAACACCGTGCCGGGTGTGGTCTACACCGATCCCGAAGTGGCCTCGGTTGGTCAGACCGAAGAGGCCCTGAAAGACGCGGGCGTCGAATATGCTGTCGGCAAGTTTGTCTTCATGGCCAATTCGCGGGCGCGTTCGACGGGTGAAACAGATGGCGCGGTCAAGGTTCTGGCCGGTTCTGATGGCAAGATCCTCGGAGCCCATATCTGCGGTGCCCATGGCGGCGATCTGATCGCCGAGCTGGTGCTGGCCATGACCAAAAGCGCGACCGTCGCCGAAGTTGCAGCATCCTGTCATGCGCACCCGGCGATGGGCGAGGCGGTCAAGGAAGCCTGCCTCGATGCCATGGGCCGCGCAATCCACGCGTAAGTGAGGACAGCCAGATGACCATCCAGCTTCGACCACGTCACCCGGAAAAGGCCAAGAAGGCCGACAGTGTCATCCCGCGCAAACCGAAATGGATTCGCAAGAAGAAGATCGAAAGCGCCGCGTACTACGAAACCCGGCGTCTGATGCGTGAACACGATCTGGCAACGGTCTGCGAAGAAGCGGCCTGCCCCAATATCGGCGAATGCTGGTCCAAGCGCCATGCAACCATGATGATCATGGGCGAGATCTGCACGCGGGGCTGTTCGTTCTGCAATGTGGCCACCGGCCGCCCCGATGCGCTGGACGCGTTCGAACCCGGCCGGATTGCGGCGGCGGTCAAGAAACTGGGCCTGCGCCACGTGGTGATCACGTCGGTTGATCGCGATGATCTGTCCGACGGCGGGGCCGAGCATATCGCCCAGACAATCCGCGCCGTACGCCATCAGAACCCCGGCACCACTGTCGAGGTTCTGACCCCCGACTTCCTGGGCAAAGGCGACGCCGCAAAAATCGTCTTTGACGCAGCGCCGGACGTGTTCAACCACAACCTGGAAACCGTCCCGCACCTTTATCCGACGGTTCGCCCCGGCGCGCGCTATTATGCCTCGCTGCGGCTGTTGGACGATGCCAAACGATCGAACCCCGAGATTTTCACCAAGTCAGGTCTGATGGTCGGGCTGGGTGAAACTCTGAACGACGTGCGTCAGGTGATGGATGATCTGCGCGCGGCCAACGTCGATTTTCTGACGGCCGGGCAGTATCTGCAACCGACACCGAAACATCATCCGATTGACCGGTTCTGGTCACCCGAGGAGTTCGCCCAACTGGAACAGATCGCCCGTTCCAAGGGCTTTTTGCACGTGTCAGCCACGCCGCTGACCCGTTCGTCGTTCCATGCCGACGAAGATTTCACTGCCCTCAAGCAGGCCCGCCAGCGGGCCATCGCGACCGGGGCATAAACCAAACGCAAATGGGAGGGAAACCATGGAAGCGTTAAATTCAATCGTAGGGGCCATCAATGGCGTCGTGTGGGGGCCGCTGATGCTGGTTCTCATCCTCGGCGTTGGCTTCTTCCTGCAGGTCGGGCTGAAATTCATGCCGATCCTGCGCATTGGCACAGGCTTCAGCCTGTTGTTCAAAGGCCGTGAAGGGCAGGGCGAAGGGCAGATCAGCCCGTTCAACGCACTGATGACTTCGCTGTCGGCGACCATCGGTACAGGTAACATCGCCGGTGTGGCCACTGCTGTCTTCCTGGGCGGTCCAGGCGCCTTGTTCTGGATGTGGATGACCGCCCTGGTGGGCATGGCCACCAAATATGCAGAAGCCGTCTGCGCCGTGAAATATCGCGAGAAAGACGAACTGGGCAACTATGTCGGCGGCCCGATGTACTACATCAAGAACGGTCTTGGTGCGAAATGGGCCTGGCTGGGCGTGGCTTTTGCTCTGTTCGGCGCGGTTGCTGCCTTCGGCATCGGCAACGGTGTGCAAGCCAACGGTGTTGCTCAGGTGCTGGAAGCCAATTTTGGCCTGAACACCTCGGTCACTGGCGTTGTTCTGATGGTTCTGACCGCAGCCGTTATCCTGGGTGGTATCACCCGCATCGGTGCGGTTGCTGGTAAGCTGGTCCCCTTCATGGCCGTTGCATATATCATCGCGGGCCTGCTGGTTCTTCTCATCAACATCGGCAACATCGGACATGCGCTGTCGCTGGTCTTTACCTATGCGTTTACCCCGTCCGCCGCCGAAGGTGGTTTCGCAGGTGCAGCCGTCTGGGCCGCCATCCGCTTCGGTGTGGCACGTGGTGTGTTCTCGAACGAGGCCGGTCTGGGTTCGGCCCCGATCGCGCACGCCGCTGCCGAAACCAAGGGTCCGGTCAACCAGGGCCTGATCGCGATGCTGGGTACGTTCATCGATACCATCATCGTCTGCTCGATCACCGGTCTGGCCATCATCGCGTCGGGTGCATGGACATCGGGTGAATCCGGTGCGGCGCTGACCAGCCACGCGTTCGAACTGTCACTGCCGGGTATCGGCGGGTACCTGATCGCCATCGCTCTGTCGATCTTTGCCTTCACCACCATCCTCGGCTGGTCGTTCTACGGCGAGAAATGTGTCGAGTTCCTGCTGGGCGTGAAATCCCTGATGCCCTACCGCGTTCTGTGGATCGTGATGATCTACTTCGGCGCAACTGCGGATCTGGGCTTCATCTGGCTGTTGGCCGATACATTGAACGCCATGATGGCCATTCCGAACCTGATCGCCCTGGCGCTGCTGAGCCCGATCGTCTTCAAACTGACGAAAGAGTTCTTCGCCTCGGGCGGCAAGTCCGAAGAGCCGGGCGGCACACCTGCCGAATAAGCTCGGCCCCACCAAAACGGGGGGCCAACCCGGCCCCCCGCCTTTGACATAGAATTCCATATCTCGAGGAGAGACGTGATGGCCACGAAAATCCTGCTGCCCATTGATCACACCGACGACCGCTCGTGGAAACTGGCCCTGCCGGTCGCGCTGGAGCAGGCCAAATTCTACGGCGCCGAACTGCATGCGGTTGCCGTCATCCCCGAGATCATCCAGCTGCCGAACCTGCCCGCCAACTATGGTGCCGGCGCCAAAGACCACGTGCGGGGTGCGGTTCAGGCGATTCTGGATCATGCCAAGGCTTCCGACGTGCCGGTCCACATCGAAGAAGGCAGTGTTTACCGCGAAATCCTGAAGCTTGCCTACAAGGAAGGCTTTGATCTGATCGTCATGGCATCGACCAAGGGCGATTTCCCGAACTACGAGATTGGCCCTAACCTGGCCCGTGTCGTGCGCAATGCGCATTGCACCGTCATGGTCGTCCGCGACCAGTCCCGCTGATTGAAAGGTTGAAGAAATGACCACACCGAAGCGCACGCCTCTCCACTCTTTGCACGTCGAGCTTGGCGGCAAGATGGTTGATTTTGCTGGTTGGGAGATGCCTGTTCAGTATCCTTTGGGGATCATGGGAGAGCATAAGCAGTGCCGTGAGAAGGCGGCGGTGTTTGATGTGTCTCACATGGGTCAGGTGATCCTGCGCGGTGAGAATGTGGGTGAGAAGCTGGAAGCTTTGTGCCCGCAGGCCTTTGCGACGCTGAAGGAAGGCAAGGCGCGGTACGGGTTCTTTACGAACGCGGAAGGCGGGATCATGGATGATCTGATCGTGTCGAATGCTGGGGATCATTACTTTGTGGTGGTGAACGCGGCGCTGCGCCATCAGGACATTCCGCATATGAAAGCGAACCTTGACGGCGTCGAAGTGACCGAGATCTTCGACCGTGCGCTGGTTGCGGTCCAAGGTCCCAAGGCCGAGGATGTGGTGGGCGCACTCTGCCCCGCGGCCCGTGACCTGAAGTTCATGGAAACCACCCTGGCCGATATCATGGGCGTCGAATGCCGCATCTCGCGGCTGGGCTATACCGGCGAGGACGGGTACGAGATCTCGATCCCCGAGGACAAGGCGATCGAGATCACACGGGCCTTCCTGGCACATGAGGATTGCGAGGCCGCCGGTCTGGGCGCACGCGACAGCCTGCGGCTTGAGGCGGGGCTGTGCCTGTATGGCAATGACATCGACCAGAGCACCTCGCCGATTGAGGCCTCGTTGGCTTGGGCGATCCAGAAGCGCCGCAAGGAAGAAGGTGGTTTTCCGGGTGCGGAGCGTATCCAGCGCGAACTGGCCGAGGGCGCATCGCGCAAGCTGGTGGGCATCAAGCCCGACGGCCGCGCGCCGGCGCGTCAGGGCGTGGAAGTGCAATGCCTTGAGGGCAACAGCATCGGTCAGATCACCTCGGGCAGCTTTGGCCCGACGGTGGGTGGCCCGATCGCGATGGGCTATGTGTCCGCGGGCCATGGCGCGCCGGGCGAGAAGGTGAACCTGATCATCCGGGGCAAGGCGCAACCGGCGCAGATCGTGGCGCTGCCCTTCGTCAAACAGAATTACAAGCGTTGAAGTCAGGAGAGAGAAGCATGGCAACCTATTATTCCGAAGAGCATGAATGGCTGAGCGTCGAAGGCGACACCGCCACGCTGGGCATCACCAAACACGCGGCTGAACAGCTGGGTGAGGTGGTCTTCGTCGAGCAGCAGGAAGTGGGTGACGAGTTCGAGAAAGACGGCGAGATCGGCGTGATCGAATCCGTCAAGGCGGCCTCGGAACTCTATGCACCGGTCGATGGTGAGATCGTCGAGGTGAACGAGGCGCTGGCCGACAATCCCGGCGCGCTGAACGAAGACCCCGAGGGCGAGGCCTGGATCTACAAGATCAAGATCAGTGACGCGTCGCAGCTCGAGGATCTGATGGACGAAGCCGGATACAAGGCCTTCATCGGGTAAACCCGAACGGAGTCCCGGCATGGGGCTCCATCGAATCAATTGATGCCGCCGAATTTGGGCCCCGCCCTTCATCTGGCAAGAAATATCCCCGCCGGAGGCTCCCGCAGCCTCCGCCGGCCCTGACCTATCCATGGGAGCGCTGCAATGGCCTTCAAACTGACCGACTACGAAGCCTATGATTTTGCCAACCGCCGCCATATCGGTCCCAGCCCTACCGAGATGCGCGACATGCTCAAGGTGATCGGCTTCAAGACGCTGGACGAGCTGATCGACGCCACCGTCCCACCGGCGATCCGGCAGAAACAGCCGCTGGACTGGGGCCCGGCGATGACGGAACGCGATGCGCTTTTCCACATGAAACAGGTGGCGGGGAAGAACAAGGTTCTGACCTCGCTGATCGGTCAGGGCTATTACGGCACCACCACGCCTGCGCCGATCCTGCGCAACATTCTGGAAAACCCGGCCTGGTACACCGCCTACACGCCGTACCAGCCCGAGATCAGCCAGGGCCGCCTTGAGGCGCTGTTGAACTTCCAGACCATGGTCAGCGACCTGACCGGGCTGGATGTGGCCAACGCATCGCTGCTGGACGAAGCCACAGCCGCCGCCGAAGCCATGGCGATGGCCAAGCGCGGCGGCCGGTCCAAGGCCAACAACGCGGCCTTCTTCGTTGACAAGAACTGCCACCCGCAGACCATCGCGGTGATCAAGACCCGGGCCGAGCCTCTGGGCATCGACGTGCAGGTCGCCGACCCGGATCAGCTGGACGCGGGCGCGGTATTCGGCGCGATCTTCCAGTATCCAGGCACCTATGGCCATGTGCGCGACTTCACCGCCGAGATCGCGGCGCTGCATGAACACAAGGCCATCGCCATCGTCGCCGCCGACATCCTGTCGCTGGCGCTGCTGAAGTCACCGGGCGAGATGGGCGCGGACATTGCCATCGGCTCGACCCAGCGCTTTGGCGTGCCGATGGGCTATGGCGGCCCGCACGCCGCCTACATGGCCACCACCGACAAGCTGAAGCGATCCATGCCGGGCCGGATCATCGGTGTGTCCATCGACAGCCGCGGCAACAAGGCCTACCGCCTGTCGTTGCAGACCCGCGAGCAGCATATCCGCCGCGAGAAGGCGAATTCGAACGTCTGCACCGCGCAGGCGCTGCTGGCGGTGATTGCCTCGATGTATGCGGTCTATCACGGCCCCGACGGCATCAAGGCGATCGCGCAATCGGTGCACCGCAAGACCTCGCGCCTGGCCGCCGGCCTGGAAGAGGCGGGCTTTGCCGTGGAACCGGAAGTGTTCTTCGACACCATCACGGTCGAGGTCGGCCACCTGCAGAAGACGGTGATGGAGGCCGCCGTGGCGCGCGGCGTCAACCTGCGCAAGGTGGGCGAGACCCGCGTCGGCATCAGCCTGGACGAACAGACCCGCCCCGAGACGATCGAGGCGGTCTGGGGGGCCTTCGGCATCGACCGCAAGGATGACAGCTCGAACAAGCAATACCGCCTGCCGGATTACGCGCTGCGTGAAAGCGCCTATCTGACCCACCCGATCTTCCATCAGAACCGGGCCGAGGCCGAGATCACCCGCTATATGCGCCGCCTGGCCGACCGCGACCTGGCGCTGGACCGGGCGATGATCCCGCTGGGATCGTGCACCATGAAGCTGAACGCCACGATCGAGATGATCCCGGTCACCTGGCCCGAGTTCAGCAACCTGCACCCGTTCTGCCCCGAAGATCAGGCGCAGGGCTATCACGAGATGATCGCCGATCTGAACGACAAGCTGTGCCAGATCACCGGCTATGACGCGATCTCCCAGCAGCCCAACTCGGGCGCGCAGGGCGAATATGCGGGCCTGCTGACGATCCGCAACTATCACTTTGCGCGCGGCGAAGGGCACCGCAATGTCTGCCTGATCCCGACCTCGGCCCATGGCACCAACCCGGCCTCGGCGCAGATGGTGGGCTGGCAGGTCGTGCCGGTGCAGGCGGATGAGAACGGCAATATCGATGTCGCCGACTTCCGCGCCAAGGCGGAAAAGCACTCGGATCATCTGGCCGCCTGCATGATCACCTACCCGTCCACCCATGGCGTGTTCGAGACCACCGTGCAGGAGGTCTGCCAGATCACCCATGATCACGGCGGTCAGGTCTATATCGACGGCGCCAACATGAACGCCATGGTGGGCCTGTCGCGCCCCGGCGATATCGGCGGCGATGTCAGCCACCTGAACCTGCACAAAACCTTCTGCATCCCGCATGGCGGCGGCGGCCCCGGCATGGGTCCGATCGGCGTCAAGGCGCATCTGGCCGAGCACCTGCCCGGGCACCCGGAATACGGCACCGCCGTGGGTCCGGTCTCGGCGGCGCCCTTCGGCTCGCCCTCGATCCTGCCCGTGTCCTGGGCCTATGTGCTGCTGATGGGCGGCGCGGGTCTGACCCAGGCGACCAAGGTGGCGATCCTGAACGCCAACTACATTGCGGCGCGGCTCAAGGATGCCTATCCGATCCTCTACACCTCGGAATCGGGGCGGGTGGCGCATGAATGCATCCTCGACACCCGGCCGCTGGACGCCGAGGCGCATGTCACCGTCGATGACGTGGCCAAGCGCCTGATCGATTCAGGCTTCCACGCGCCGACGATGAGCTGGCCGGTGGCCGGAACCCTGATGGTGGAGCCGACCGAGTCCGAGCCCATGGCCGAGCTGGATCGTTTCTGCGATGCCATGCTGTCGATCCGGGCGGAAGCACAGGACATCATCGATGGCAAGATCGACGCGGAAAACAACCCGCTGAAAAACGCCCCCCACACGGTGCGCGATCTGGTCGGCGACTGGGACCGCCCCTACACCCGCGAACAAGCCTGCTTCCCGCCGGGTTCCATGGGCGTCGACAAATACTGGTCCCCCGTCAACCGCGTCGACAACGCATACGGTGACAGAAACCTCGTCTGCACATGCCCCCCAATGGACGCATACGCAGACGCCGCGGAATAGCATCAAAAACCCCGCCGAGTTTCGGCGGGGTTTTTTCGCCAATCGGAAACTCCTGTTCTGATTTGAGCCCTTTTGGGATGTCGTTTTCACCCAGCGAAGCGTCTTTTTCGCTTGCTGCGGGTGCGAAGGGCCCATAGCTCTGTGCGTGGGACACCCCTCCCCAACGAGGGGCGTGTATCTGGAAGGGTAATACAGATGAGCACTCAAAAACCGGCGACGCGGCCGGCCAATCCGCGTTTTTCCTCGGGCCCTTGCGCCAAACCCCCCACATTTGATCTGACCAAACTGGCCGATGCGGCCTTGGGACGCTCGCACCGTGCCGCCGTTGGCAAGGACAAGCTGAAAGCGGCCATCGAAGGCACGCGCGAGGTGCTTGGCATTCCGGCAGATTACAGGATCGGCATTGTTCCCGCCTCGGACACGGGCGCGGTTGAGATGGCTCTTTGGTCGCTATTGGGCGAACGCAAGGTCGAGATGCTGGCGTGGGAAAGCTTTGGGTCCGGTTGGGTGACCGATGTGGTCAAGCAGCTTAAGATCGACGCCGAGGTGAAGACTGCCGATTACGGACAGATCGTGGATCTGGCATCGGTCGATTTCGCCAATGACGTTGTATTTGCCTGGAATGGCACCACCTCGGGCGTGCGCGTGCCGAACGGTGACTGGATCGCCGATGATCGTCAGGGTCTGACGATCTGTGATGCGACCTCGGCTGCCTTTGCGATGGACCTGCCCTGGGACAAGCTGGATGTGACCACTTTCAGCTGGCAGAAGGTTCTGGGCGGTGAAGCCGCGCATGGGATGCTGATCCTGTCGCCGCGCGCCGTTGAACGGCTGGAGAGCTACACGCCGGCATGGCCGCTGCCGAAGATTTTCCGCCTGACCAAGGGTGGCAAGCTGATCGAAGGCATCTTCACGGGGGCGACGATCAACACGCCGTCAATGCTGGCGGTTGAGGATTATCTGTTTGCACTGGATTGGGCCCGTTCGGTGGGCGGTCTGAAGGGCCTTATTGCCCGCGCGAACGCCAATGCCGATGCCGTGCATGCGTTCTGCGATCGGAACGACTGGATCGAAAACCTGGCCGAAGACGCTGCGACGCGGTCCAACACATCCGTCTGTCTGAAATTCACTGATGCCCGAATTCAGGACGGCGCAAGCTTTGCCAAGGCCGTGGCCAAACGGCTGGAGTCCGAGAATGTCGCGCTGGATATCGGGGCCTATCGCGACGCGCCTGCGGGCTTGCGGATCTGGTGCGGCGGTACGGTCGAGACCTCGGATATCGAAGCGATGTTGCCTTGGCTGGCCTGGGCCTTCGAGGCCGAAATCGCGGCGCAAACAGAAGCCGCCTGATCGCATCCCATCTTCACCGGGCCGCATCGGCCCGGACCTCTCAATACATTCAAGGACCACAAACATGGCTCCCAAAGTACTCGTTTCCGACAAACTCAGCGAAACCGCCGTGCAGATCTTCCGCGATCGCGGCATCGACGTGGATTTCATGCCCGATCTGGGCAAGGACAAGGACAAGTTGGCCGAGGTTATCGGCCAGTATGACGGTCTTGCCATCCGTTCGGCCACCAAGGTCACGCCGACCATTCTGGAAAAAGCCGACAAGCTGAAGGTGATCGGCCGCGCCGGAATCGGCACTGACAATATCGACAAGGAAGCGGCGTCGAAAAAAGGTGTGATCGTGATGAACACGCCATTCGGCAACATGATCACCACTGCCGAACACGCCATTGCAATGATGTTTGCCGTGGCGCGGCAGATCCCCGAGGCCTCGACTTCGACCCATGCGGGCAAGTGGGAAAAGTCCAAATTCATGGGGATCGAGCTGACGAACAAGACGCTCGGCGTCATTGGTGCGGGGAACATCGGTGGCATCGTGTGCGAGCGCGCGCTTGGCCTGAAGATGAAAGTCATCGCCTATGATCCCTATCTGGGCGAAGAGAAAGCCGCCAAGATGGGCGTGGAAAAGGTAGAGCTGGACGAGTTGCTGTCCCGCGCCGACTTCATCACCCTGCACGTGCCGCTGACGGATCAGACCCGCAATATTCTGAGCCGTGAAAACCTTGCCAAAACCAAGAAAGGCGTGCGCATCATCAACTGCGCTCGGGGCGGTCTGGTGGAAGAGGAAGCCTTGGCAGAGGCGCTGCAATCCGGTCACGTTGCGGGCGCCGCGTTTGACGTGTTCAGTGAAGAACCCGCCAAGGACAATCCCCTGTTCAATCTGCCCAACGTGGTCTGCACGCCGCATCTTGGTGCAGCAACGACTGAAGCGCAGGAGAATGTGGCGCTGCAAGTGGCCGAGCAGATCTCGAACTATCTTCTGACAGGTGCGGTCGAGAACGCTTTGAACATGCCCAGTGTGACGGCGGAAGAAGCCAAGGTGATGGGGCCGTGGATCAAGCTGGCCAGCCATCTGGGCAGCTTCATCGGCCAGATGACGGATGAGCCGGTCAAGGCGATCAATATCCTGTATGACGGTGTGGCCGCTGAAATGAATCTGGCGGCGTTGAACTGCTCGGTGGTTGCCGGGATCATGAAGAAGTTCAACCCCGAGGTGAACATGGTGTCGGCCCCGGTTGTTGCCAAGGAACGAGGGATCAAGATCTCGACCACCAATCAGGACAAATCGGGTGCCTTCGAAGGCTATATCAAAGTCACCGTTGTGACCGACAAGCGCGAGCGTTCCATCGGTGGCACCGTGTTCAGCGACGGCAAGCCGCGGTTCATCCAGATCAAGGGCATCAATATCGACGCCGAGGTCGGTGCCCATATGCTCTACACCACCAACGAAGACGTGCCGGGCATCATCGGTGCTTTGGGGCAGACCATGGGCGAGAACAACGTCAACATCGCGAACTTTACCCTTGGTCGATCCGAGGCTGGCGGAGAAGCGATTGCGTTGCTTTATGTCGACGAACCCGTTCCGGCCGAGGCACGCGCCAAGCTGGCGGAAACGGGTCTGTTCACGCAGATCAAGCCGCTGGAATTTGATGTCACCTGACGTGGCCTGTTGAGTTTGAGAAACAGTTCAGGACCCGGTTGACCGAAGGCCCGGGTCCTTTGTTTTCTCGGGCTGCAATCTGCGGCACAAGCGAGCTGAACCCTACCGTCGGAGGATCTATGACACAGCCTGTCTACGTTGTTGGTGATCTGCACGGGCAGGTGGCCGAGCTGGAACGCGCGCTGTCTCGGATCCGGGGCGATGGCGGCCCGGATGCCCAGATCGTGTTTCTGGGTGATTACGTGGATCGCGGCCCTGACAGCCGCGGGTTGATTGAGCGTCTGATTGCCGGGCGCGATGCGGGCCTGAACTGGATCACTCTGCTGGGCAATCATGATCGCATGTTCGCCTGGTTCATGGAGGATACGCCGCGTCACGATCCGCATTTGCTTGTCGGTTATCATTGGCTGCATGAAAGGCTGGGTGGGGTCGAGACCCTGCGCAGTTATGGCGTGGAATACGAAGGCCAGATTCGCCTGGAAGATCTGCATCAGATGGCGCAGGCGGCGGTGCCGAAATCGCACCTGACCTTTTTGCGAGATCTGGTTCTGATGCATCAGACGCCCGAGCTTGCCTTGGTTCACGCAGGCATTCGCCCGGGCGTGCCGCTAAACGCGCAGCGGGACAACGACCTGGTCTGGATCAGGCAGGATTTTCATGCTCATCGGGGTCCGCATCCCAAGCTGATCGTGCATGGCCATACTCCGGTAGACCGGGCAACGCATTATGGAAATCGCGTCAATCTGGACACAGGTGCCGGATATGGGCGCCCGGTGGGTGTCGCGGTGTTCGAAGGGCAGACCTGCTGGGAATTGACCGATCAGGGCCGTTTGCCGTTGACCCCCTAGATCACCTCGCCCGGCCAAGAAATTTGGAGATTGAATATGTATGTCGCCACTTTGCTGACCAATCCGGCAGCGCCTTCGCTGGACAGCGCATTGCCCGAGTCATTGCGCAATGCGTGGGGTGGCGGGGGCATCCTCTGGCTCAACCCGGATGAGGCGGCAGAGTTCGAGTTGAACGCCATCCCCGACAATCGCTGGGACGTTTGGGCAGACCTGCAAGGGATGGGGGTGGACCTGATCGTGCAACCTGCGCAAGGACGGCGCAAACAGATGCTGCTGGCCGATATGGACAGCACGATGATCCAGCAGGAATGTATCGATGAACTGGCGGATCAGGCCGGCGTCGGCGACCGGGTCAAGGACATAACGGCCCGTGCCATGAACGGAGAGCTTGATTTCGAAGGCGCCCTGATCGAGCGGGTTGGTTTGCTGAAAAATCTGGATGAACGCGTCATCGGCAAAGTTCTGCAGGAACGGATCACCCTGATGCCCGGAGGCAGGGAATTGCTGGCGACGATGCGGGCCAACGGGGCCTATACAGCATTGGTATCCGGTGGCTTTACGGCCTTTACCGCGCGGGTGGCAGAGCTTTTGGGGTTTGATGAAAACCGGGCCAACACTTTGCTGGTGGAAGATGGCAAGCTGACCGGAGACGTCGCGCGTCCTATTCTGGGGCGTCAGGCCAAGGTCGAAGCGCTGGCGCAGATTTCAACGCGTCGGGGCCTGTCGGAAAGTGACGTGATCGCCGTGGGTGACGGGGCCAATGACCTTGGAATGCTTGGCCGGGCCGGGACCGGGGTTGCCCTTCATGCCAAACCGTCGGTGGCCGCACAATGTGATGTGCGGGTGAATCACGGCGACCTGACGGCGCTGCTTTACCTGCAAGGCTATTGCCGCGCCGATTTCGTAGGCGGCTGATCAGGGCTATCTTTTATTTAACGCTTGTGTTAAATAAGGGGTATGAACACACTTCTGACCACGTTTTCCGCTTTGTCCGATGCCACCCGGTTCTCGATTGTCGAGCAACTGATGGAGCAGGGCGAACTGCCTGCCGGTGATCTGATCGACGGGCGCGGCATGTCCGGCGCCGCGATTTCGCGCCACCTCAAGGTGTTGCGCGAGGCCGGGTTGGTGCAGCAGCGCGTGCAGGGAACCCAGCGCATGTATTCCATCCGATCCGAAGGATTGCGGGCGATTGCCGACTGGACGATTTCCAAGCGGCAATTCTGGGAAGGCAGCCTGGATCGTCTGAGTGAAATAATTGAAAGGGAGAATTCATGGCCGACCTGAAACTGGAGCGGGAATTCCCCGTCAGTCCCGAAGAACTGTTTGCATGGATCAGCGATGGTGCCAAGCTGTTGCAATGGTGGGGGCCCGAAGGGATGCACGTGCCGGACCACAACCTGGATTTCTCGCGCACCGGTCCTTGGTACTCGGTGATGGAGAACGGCGAAGGTCAGAAATACAAGGTCTCGGGCCACGTGACGCATGTCGACCCGCCTAAATCGGTGGGTTTTACATGGGTTTGGCATGACGATCAGGATCAACGCGGTGCCGAAAGCCACGTGACCCTTTCCGTTGCCGCAACCGAAAACGGTGCCCGCCTTGTGCTGGACCACCGTGAACTGGCCGATGCCGAAGCAGCTGCGAATCACACTCAGGGTTGGACGTCTTCGCTGCGCAAACTCGAAGCACTTTGCACTTAGGTTTTTTGTCACGGAGGAGCGATATGCCCAAGTTTCTGTTTGTCTATCACGGGGGTCACACCCCGGCCGACCCCGCCGAGATCGAGGCGACCATGGCGGCCTGGGGCGCCTGGTTCCAGGATATGGGCGACGCCCTCGATATCCCCGGAAACCCAGTGGGGCAGTCTTACACCGTCAGCAACAACGGAGTGGTCGATAACGGCGGCGCAAACCCGGCCTCGGGCTTCACGGTGATCAAGGCTGACAATATCGACGCTGCGACCGAGATGGCCAAGGGCTGTCCGATGGTCGTCAACGGCACAGGCTCGGTTGAAGTGGCCGAAATCCACGAAATCGAGATGTGAGGGCCTTAGTCGGGGAAACCCGTCGCAGGCTTGATCACGCCGCATTCCAGCCCGCGACGGCTGTATTGCGTGGCGTTCATGAATTTGCGGGTGGCCGGGTGTTCGGCCTCCAGCACGCCAAGGCTGACAAGAATGGCGGCAATCGCGCATTCACTGGCGCGGGTGGTGCCATCGGTGATCTTCAGCGCAACGCCCATGCGTTTTTCCGGAATGATGGCCACGAACACGGCCTCGGCCCCGGTTTTGATGGCAACACGTCCGTTCATCGCGAGCATCAGTTCGGTGCAGGCCCGGTTCTCACCGGCAACAAGTTCCGGGTGTTTAACCATCGCGGCCACCAGCTGCATCGCTGCATCGCTGGAACGGTCGGACCGGTCTGCGGCTGAAGCAAACCACGCCATCGAACGTGCCAAACCGAAAAGCGATGTGGCGAAATTCGGGGCGGAACAGCCATCGATGCCGTATGCCGGGCTGGTCTCGCCCGTTGTTTCTTCGACGGCAGACAGGCAGGCTTGTTGCACCGGATGATCAATTTCAAGGTATTCCGGCCCGGCGCCCATATGCTGTGCCAGAGTCAGAAAGCCGCAATGCTTGCCGGAACAGTTGTTGTGGATCTGGCAAGGCGTGTCGTCCGCCAAAATCAGCCGGTCGCGCGCGGCGGTGTCGGCGGGCTCCTGTGGGCCGCACCGAAGATCGTGCTCGTTCAACCCCAGATGGTCCAGCCACGCCGTCACGCGATCCGTGTGGATTGCCGCCCCGTTATGCGAAGCGCAGGCCAACGCGAGGTGTTCGCTGGTCAGCCCGTATTTCGCCGCCGCCCCTGATGTGACCAGCGGAAGCGCTTGAATCATCTTGGCGGATGACCGCGGATATATGACGGATTGCGGGTCGCCCCAACTGCGCACGATCTGGCCCGTGTCATCGCAAATAACCGCATGACCCAGATGCAGACTTTCCAGCAGAGGGCCGCGCCAAAGTTCTGTCATGGGTACGGGCTGCGTCATCTGGACCTCCGAAATTTATGCGCAAAATTCTGCCAATCGCCCTTTCGCCTGTGGCGAAATCTGCGTTAGTGTGTGTATGTCGGCAATCATCGGAAGACGCAAACGAATAGACGAACTGGCAGGGTTCGCAGACGTGTCCGATGGGTATGAGGTAAGGGTCGAGCTAGGAGGCTGGACAAATGGGATCAATGCTCGTTCGCACAATAGCGGGCCTGTGTGTGGCAGGCATCGCAGCAACATCTGCAATCGCCCAACAGGCGACAAGCACCAACCGCGTTGCTGCAAAAACGGATTGGAGCGTTTTTGTCGAAGACGATCCCACCGAATGCTGGAGCGTCTCGGCACCCAAGGAAACCGTAAACACCCGCGGTGGACGTGTGGTTTCCGTACGGCGCAGCGATATCCTGCTGTTTGTGTTCTATCGCCCGAATGCCGAGGTGAAAGGCCAATTGACCTTTACCGGCGGCTACCCGTTTGCCGCGGGTTCGACGGTGAACCTGAATGTGGACGGGACCGAGTTCGAACTGTTCACAGAAGGCGAATGGGCCTGGGCCGCATCGGATGCGGATGATGCCAAGATCATCACCGCCCTGAAGCGCGGAACCGAGGCTGTTCTGACCGCCCGGTCCGAGCGCGGTACGCAGACGAAAGACACCTTCTCGCTGCTGGGCTTTACCGCAGCGATTGAAGACGCTGAGAAGCGCTGCACCAACTGATCTTGTCGCGTCGAGTGTTGAAAAGGCCCCGCCTCGTAGCGGGGCTTTTGACGTCTGGTCATCTGCCAGTTTTGATCCGTATCAAAGTTTCGCACTCGGCAATGTGAACTAAGTGGTTCAGCCACCTAGAGAGGACATCGTGATGAAACAGAAAACTTGGATCACTCTGGTTCTTGCCGCATCCGTCGCCGTGCTGAGCGCTTGCGAGAAGAACGCTGATTCCTATCCGATATCGGGCGAGCAATGTGGCCCGGAAGATCCGGTTCAGACCCTGGACGCCAGTGATTGCTACACACCGCCGCCGGTAAACTGATCAAAAAGGCCCGGCATGTGCGTCGTGCCGGGCCTGCCGGCTTAGGAAACCTTTTGAACTTTGCGCAGGTTCCTATATAGAGGCGCATCCCAAGCCCGATTCCTTTGAGATACGCCAATGTCGCCCAAAGCGCCGATCACCCAAGACGTCATGACCATCCCGCGCAAACTGCCCGACGGGAAGATCAACCTTGTCGGCCTTACGCGCGACAGGTTGCGCGACACCTTGATTGAACACGGCACGCCCGAGAAACAGGCCAAGATGCGCACCGGCCAGATCTGGCAGTGGATCTATCAATGGGGTGTACGCGATTTTGCCCAGATGACCAATCTCGCCAAAGCCTATCGCGCACAACTGGCCGAGCATTTCGTGATCGAAATCCCCGAAGTGGTGACGCGTCAGGTGTCCGAGGATGGTACCCGAAAGTATCTGTGCCGCATCGCCGGCGGGCATGAGGTCGAGGTGGTCTATATCCCCGAAGAAGATCGCGGAACCCTGTGCATCTCGTCTCAGGTGGGCTGTACGCTGACCTGTTCGTTCTGTCACACCGGAACCCAAAAACTTGTACGAAACCTGACATCCGCAGAAATCGTCGGCCAGATCATGATGGCGCGCGACGATCTTGAAGAATGGCCAACCCCCGGCGCACCCAAGGACGAAACTCGCCTGCTGTCGAACATCGTTCTGATGGGCATGGGCGAGCCGCTTTACAATTTCGAAAACGTCCGCGACGCGATGAAAATCGCCATGGACCCCGAGGGCATTTCTCTGTCACGCCGGCGGATTACCCTGTCGACCTCGGGCGTGGTGCCCGAGATTGCGCGCACGGCCGAGGAAATCGGGTGCCTGCTGGCGATCTCGTTCCACGCCACCACCGATGAAACCCGCGACGTTCTGGTGCCAATCAACAAACGTTGGAATATCGAGGAACTGCTGACAGCTTTGGCCAGCTATCCCAATGCTTCGAATTCCGAACGGATCACGTTTGAATATGTGATGCTGGATGGTGTGAATGACAGTGACGAAGATGCGCATCGTCTGATCGATCACATCAAGCGACACAACATTCCGGCCAAGATCAACCTGATCCCGTTCAACGAATGGCCCGGCGCACCGTACAAGCGCAGCTCGAACAACCGCATCCGCGCCTTCGCCAACATCATCTATCAGGCCGGCTATGCCTCGCCCATCCGCAAGACACGCGGTGAGGACATCATGGCGGCTTGCGGTCAGTTGAAGTCGGCGACCGAGCGGGCGCGCAAATCACGCAAACAAATCGAGGCCGAAACGGGTCTGAGCCGATAGGGTTTGGTCCATCTCGGCTTGGCTTGATCGGATCGCGCCTTAAGTGTTTTCTGGCTCTGTCTGCACGTCACAATTGTTTTGTTCAAACTTAATGTTTCAGATGCTGAAACCACATGCATAATTTGCTATATTTCTCGAGCCCGTCGCTGAATTTGCCTCTTCAATTCGATACACAAGCCGGTGAGGTGTCCGGGTCAGAGATGGCGAGTTATTGCGATTCCGCTAGACTGTTCCAAGTGGTGCAGAAAGCGCTCAGGTGAACTGAATTTCAGGTGGGCCACGATTATGAATGCAAGTTCTTTTTCGATCATCCGTTTTGGTGCCGCTGCGCTTGCTATCGTCTCGGGTTCAGGCTTGGCCTTTGCTGACGGCCAGGACGCTCATATCGCAATCGAAAACCCTGCCGAGTTGAGCAAACAAGAGGCTTTGGAACACTACCGATCCCTCAATCGCCGCATGGCGCGTGGCTACGCCGTGGCGCAACTGGACCTAATCCTCAACTACCAAAGCTGGCCGCTTTTCAACGATGCGCCCTATATTTCGGCAACCCACGGGCAAAGGTATGTGAACAGCTATGCCAATCGCATGGCGCATAACTACGCGACGTTGCAGGAAGGTGAAGAACTTCCCATGGGGTCGGTTCTTGCCAAGGACAGCATGACCGTGACGGATGAAGGTCACGTGCATCCCGGTGCTATGTTCGTAATGGAGAAACTGGCAGAAGATGCCAGCCCGGACACGGCGGATTGGCGTTACATCATGGTCTTGCCGGACGGCTCGGTCTTTGGGGACACTATGGGCGACCGCGCCGGTGCCGTGGCCTATTGCCATGTCTGCCACGAACAGGTGGCAGATCGGGACTATACGTTTTACGTGCCGGAAGAGTATCGAACACGCGACTGAGCCGGCTCAGGCTTGTTGCGCGCCCGGCAGCTTCAGTTCCGTCGCCTCGCGGCGGCTGAGTTGTTCGCCTTGTTTGCGCTTTGACAGAACTTCACGGGCCAGCGCGTATTTGTCGTCCTGCCAGAAAATCAAGCAGCCGTTGCAACCTTTGCCACAGCAACCCTCGGTGCCGATGCGGTTGGTTTTGAAACGGCGTTCGTTACCGTCTTCGCCGATCTTTTCAACCAAGGCGTCGCGACGGCGGGCATAGGCGCCAGGGTTGTCACGGCCCGAGGTTTCCAAACCCTGCACCAGCTTGTCAAAGCGGATGCGGCTCCAGTGTTCGTCGGTCAGGGCGCGTTCCTTGCGCAGAACGGAATAGACGGGGAACCGGGCGCGCAGATCGTCGATATCCTCGTGGTCGAACAGGGTGAAGGGCAGGCGGATCACTGTTTTGGTGCTGCCATGCACCACGTCCATCCGCGCACCATCGGATGCGCGTTCGAAATCATAGACCCGCAGCAGAACCGTCTCGCGCGAGATGGGCGAGACGAAATCCAGCACATCGCCCGGTTCCAGCTTGTTCTTTACCTCGACCAGAAAGGCATCCTCGGTCACTTCGGTGACGATCCCGGCATATTCCCACTGCGCGATGGACGCCGTGTGCTCGTAATCATGGGCGTAGTTGGTCAGCCGCCCCTCGTGGAAGGCCAGCGTGTAGCCGCGGTTTCCCACGGTCTCCAACTCGCGCATATAGGGTTTCGGGTCCCAGTTCTGGGGGTCGGCATAGTAATCGTCGATGGCCATGCGATAGGCGCGCGCGACGATGGCGGCATAGTATTCCGATTTACCGCGCCCCTCGACCTTGAGGCTGTCCACGCCGATCTTCAGGTATTCGTCCAGCTTGGGCATGATGCACAGATCGCGCGAATTGAGGATGTAGGAACCGCGGTCGTCTTCCTCGATGGGCATCAGATCACCGGGGCGACAGCCTTCTTCCAGCAGGAATTCGAACAGGTCGGCGTTTTCCTCGGTGATGCGCAACTCCTGATGGGTGCCGTCCTTCAGGCGCAGTTTCAGCGCATAGTTCCAGCGGCAGGAATTGGCGCAGTTGCCCTGGTTCGCGCCGCGTTCCGCCATGAAGTTCGACAGCAGGCAACGGCCCGAATAGGTCATGCACATGGCACCGTGGACGAAGGCCTCGAGCTTGATGTCGGGGCATTTTTCACGGATCTCCACCAGTTCGGGGTAGGAAACCTCGCGCGCCAGAACCACCAGTTCCGCGCCCTGATCCTGCCAGAACTTCACCGACAGCCACGAACAGATATTGGCCTGGGTCGAGATATGCAGCGGCAGTTCCGGCGCGCGGTCCCGCACGTACTGAAACACGCCGGGGTCGGCGATGATCAACCCGTCCGGCTGCACTTTGCGGACCGTGTCGATATATTCGTCCAGCTTCGGGATGTCCTTGTTGTGCGAGAACAGGTTCAGCGTCAGATAGGCGCGCCGGCCATGGCTGTGGCAGAACTCGACACCCTCAATCACCTCTTCCAGCGAAAACTCGGATTTTGTGCGCAGCGACATATCGGGCGTGCCCAGATACACCGCATCCGCCCCGTAAAGGACAGCGAGTTTCAGCTTGCGCAGATTGCCCGCAGGCATCAGCAATTCGGATCTGGACTGGGTCATGGCGCCACCTGTCAAAGGATCAAGCCGGCCTTCTAATCCAAATGTTTCGAGTCCAAAACCCCGTTATCTGCGACGGAATCGCGCTGTACCGATGACCTTGACCAGTTGCTGCCGCACAGGTTCGGGTTGCGCCTCGATCGCGTTCAGAACTTCGCGCAGTTCGGCCCGCAGCCCATGCAACTGGTCGATCAGTGAGATCATCATCGACAGTGCATCGGCCTCCATGTCGTACTGTTCGTGCAACTCGCAGGCCAGTTCCAGACGGGCGACGTCGATATTTTGATAAACCAGCCCTTGATCCGATTGTTCCGGAATCACGATTTCCGCCGCCAGGTATTCGGTCAGGCGGTCCGAGGTCAGACGGGTGACCGTTTCGATCAGTTCCTTTTCGGTCAGGGTCATGACGGCATTCCTTTCCGCGGATCGTAGCTGTGTGTTTTGCGCCAGGTCTCCATGAACTGTTTCAGATCGTCATCGATTTTGTTGGGCATCGAGACGGTCAGTTCGATCAACTGATCCCCACGCTCGGACGAGCCGCGTTTTTTGACACCCTTGCCCCGCAATCGCAGGGTTTTACCACTGCTGGTGCCCGCCGGTACGCCGACATTCACGCCGCCATCAATCGTAGGGGCGGGGACTTTGCCGCCCAGAATCGCCTCATCAATGCTGATGGGCAGCGTGATGTGGATGTCGTCGCCCTGACGATCAAACACCGGATGACTGGCGACCGAAACAGTTACCAGAGCGTCGCCAGGAGGGCCTTCGCCATATCCCGGGGCCCCTTTGCCCCGCAGGCGGATGGTTTGGCCGTCGGTAATACCTGCGGGGATTTTGACTTCGATCCGGTCGCCGTCTGGCAAGGTCAGTTTCTGGCTGGCACCGAACACGGCATCCAGAAAGCTGATCTGCAGCGAATAGTTCAGGTTGTGCCCCGGCGCGTGAAACTCATGGCCGCGCTGGCCGCCAAAACCGCCACGGCCCCCCATGAACTCGGCGAAGATGTCGGACATGTCGTCCGGGTCTGCCTGACGTCCGCGATAGGGGTTTCCAGCGGCTTCAGCATATTCACGGTAGTACTGTTGTTGCGGACGTTCCTGCCCCGAGGCGTCGATCTCACCATTGTCATACCGGGCACGGGTTTCCGGGTCTTTCAGCAGATCGTATGCGGCGGCGGCGGCTTTGAACTTTGCCTCAGCCTCGGCATCGCCGGGCTTCAGGTCCGGATGGCATTCCTTGGCGATGCGCCGATAGGCTTTCTTGATATCGGCGGCGCTGGCGTCTTTGGCCACGCCAAGAACGGAATAGGGATCGTCGCTCATCTCACACTCATGGCTCAGGGACAGGTCTGATCTTGATGAATGTGTTCTACCATGCGATTTCAACGGGTAAAACGAAAGAGGCGATTGAATTGTTTCGTAAAATCCTGCAGGTCTGTTAACATTTGCATGTTTCTAATTGTTGATTGACGGAGATCGTCACATGTCGCGTAGAATTAAATCGGCTTTGGCCTTGCTGGCGGGGAATGCCATTGGGTTGTTGCTTGCCTCGCTGATACTGTCGGGATTTGCGATCAAGCCGATCTCGTTCATCGTGGTGGTGATTGTCTTCACCGTCGTGCAGGTTGTCGCTGAACCCCTGATCCTGAAACTGGGCGAAAAGAAAGCGCCCGCCCTGAAGGGCGGTATCGCCTTGATCGTGACTTTCGTGGGCCTTTTCGTGACCGACCTGGTTGCCGCCGGGCTGACCGTTGGCGGGGTTTCGAACCTGCTGGCTGCGACGCTGCTGGTTTGGCTGGGGGCGTTGATCGCCAGCGTGGTACTGCCGATCTACGTGTTCAAAGAGCTGCGTGAGCCCAAAAAGTAATCACACAGCGTTCAGGCTGGTTTCGATAGCGTGCCATAGTTCGTCCACTGGTTCACATCCGACGGACAGGCGGATGAAGGCCGGATCAACGTCGTCGCCCCAGCGCGCGCGCCGCTCGGCCGAGCTGTGGACGCCCCCGAATGACGTGGCCGGGCGCAGAAGCGGGCAATTGTTGATGAAGGCTTCGGCCTGTTCTTCGCTGTTCAGCGTCAGGGACAGAAGAAAGCCGAAACGTGTGGTCTGTTCTTGCGCCAGTTTATGCGACGGGTCGTTGGCCAGCCCGGGATAGCGCACCTGTTTCACTGCGGGATGTGCCGCCAGGCGTTCGGCCAATACTTCGGCCGAGCTGCACATCCGGTCGAACCGAACGTCCAGCGTTTCAAGGCCGCGATGCAGCAGCCATGCTTCATGTGGCCCCGGTATCGAGCCAGAGACTTTCCGCCATTCCCCGACCCGTTCCATGATGTCGCCGTTGCGGCTGGCCACATGACCCATCAGCATGTCGGAATGCCCGCCCATCGCCTTGGTATCGGACGAGACGACCACGTCGATGCCCAGATCAAGAGGACGCTGACCCAGCGGAGTCATCGTCGTATTGTCGGCAATGGTTATGCCCCCGGCAGCGCGCACCCGATCCGCCACCTCGGTCAGATCGATCATGTCCAACCCGGGATTCGAGGGGCTTTCGGCAAAGACCACATCGAACCCGTCAAAACCGCCTTCGGCAAAGGCGATGGTGGGGCGTTCTTCAACGATCAAACCCAGCCGCGACAGGAAACGATCGGCCAAAAGGCGCGTCACGTAATAGCCGTCGGAGGGGATCAGCAGGCGTGATCCGGCCTTTACGGTGGCAAACAGTGCCGCGGAAATCGCCGCCATGCCCGAGGGAAAGCTGAGGCAGGGCGCGTCCTCCAAATGCGACAGAACATGTTCCAGATGCACCCAGGTCGGGTTGTCCACCCGACCGTAACTCGCCCGCCCGTCCGGGGTGCCCGGCAGGTGGTACATGCTGCTTTGGGTCAGCGGCAGCGCTACGGGTTCGCCCTTGCTCAGGGCATTTCCACGCAGATGCAGCATCTCTCCGGTCTTGGGTGCCATGGTTCAGCGCCCCGGGATTTCGTCGCGGGGCGGGGCGGGCTCCCAGTTTTCGATGATCTCGACCGCCTCCTGCGCCGTGTCCACAAAGCGGAACAGATCAAGATCCTCGTCCGAGATGGTTCCGGCATCGGCCAACGCTTTCCAGTTGATGACCTTTTCCCAGAATTCGCGCCCAAACAGCAGGAAGGGCACGCGGTCCATCCGGCCGGTCTGAATCAGGGTCAGGGATTCGAACAGCTCGTCCATGGTTCCGAAACCGCCGGGGAAAATCGTGATGGCGCGGGCGCGCATCAGGAAGTGCATCTTGCGGATGGCGAAATAGTGGAAGTTGAAGCTGAGATCCGGCGTCACATAAAGGTTCGGGGCCTGTTCGTGCGGCAGAACGATATTCAACCCGATAGAACATCCGCCCGCATCCTGTGCCCCACGGTTGCCTGCCTCCATCACACCGGGACCGCCGCCCGTGACGATCACGTTTTCACGGCAGCCGGTCTCGTTCGATTTCACGGTCATCAGCCGCGCAAACTCGCGCGCCTCGTCATAATAGGCCGACAGACCAGCCAGCGTTTCCGTTCGTGCGGTGTGTTTCTGCGATGGTTCAGGGATGCGCGCGCCGCCGAACATCACGATGGTCGAGGTGATCTCGCGTTCGCTCATGATCATCTCGGGTTTCAACAATTCCAGTTGCAGACGCACCGGGCGCAGCTCGTCCCGGCACAGGAATTCGTCATCGGCAAAGGCAAGGCGATAGGCGGACGATCGCGTTTGCGGCGTGTCCGGCACTTCGCTCGCGGTCGAGCGATCTGTCTGCGCATCGCGAAACGGATTGTGGCGGTCTTCTCTCATGGGTGATCGATCCCTGCTTGCGTGTTTTCCAAACAGCTATAGGGTTCGCGGGCAGAGTGCCAGTCACGGAAAGACAAGAATGAATTGGAAGAGCGAAATATCAGCGGCGCGGGATCGTATCGCCGGACATACGCAGGTGACGCCGGTGATCGAGAGTCGAATTCCGGGCCATCCCATTGAGCTGAAGCTGGAGCACATGCAACACACGGGCAGTTTCAAGGCGCGCGGTGCGTTCAATACGTTGCTGAGCCTCGACGTACCCGATGCGGGTGTCGTGGCTGCATCCGGCGGCAATCATGGTGCAGCGGCGGCCTTTGCGGCGCAGGCGCTTGGATATACGGCCAAGATTTTCGTGCCCGAACTGGCGGGGCCATCCAAGATTGCATTGATCCGGCAAACCGGAGCGGATCTGAGCGTTGTGCCCGGCGAATACGCCAATGCGCTGACACAGGCGCAGGCGCATGAAGCGGAAACCGGAGCGATGCAGATTCACGCCTATGATGCGCCGGCTACCGTGGCGGGGCAGGGGACCTGCTTTGCGGAATGGGATGCGCAGGGTCTACAGGCAGATACGGTTCTGGTCGCTGTCGGCGGGGGTGGGCTGATCGCCGGGGCGTTGGCCTGGTTCGACGGAGCGCGCAAGGTCGTGGCGGTCGAACCCCAGACCTCCTGCGCATTGAATGCGGCGTTGCAGGCCGGTGAACCGGTGGATGTTTCCGTATCCGGGATCGCGGCAAACGCGCTGGGCGCGCGCCGGATCGGGCAGATCTGTTTCGACCTGGCACAGGGGATGACGTCGGTCCTGGTGTCGGATGATGCCATCGCGGCGGCGCAGAAGATGCTGTGGCAGGCGCATCGTATTCTGGTGGAGCCGGCGGGCGCCACGGCGTTGGCAGCCTTGACCTCGGGCGTGTATCGGCCCGAACCAGGCGAGCGCGTGGCCGTTCTGGTGTGCGGCGCGAATATCACGCCGGACCCGCTTGCGGGGTGAATTATCTGGTTGAGGATAGCTGCCGTAGATTTTATCTATAATTTATGACCGCTACGATCTCGGACACGATTTATCAGAACCTCAGCCAGCAAATCATAACCGGAGAGCTGGGCGCCGGGGAAAAGCTGCGGCAGGATCATATTGCGCGCACCTTTGACACCAGCCATGTTCCAGTGCGGGAAGCCCTGTTGCGGCTTGAGGCGCATGGATTGGCCCGGCACGAGCCACGCCGGGGCATGCGGGTCACGGCGCTGGACCCGGCAGAGGTGCGAGAGGTCATCGAAATGCGCGTGGCGTTGGAAACACTGGCGTTGCAGCAATCGGTTCAGAACATGTCTCCGGTCGCATTGGACAAGATCGATCGCGCACGCATCGCCTGTGACGAGGCGCAGACGATGCCCCAATGGGAGGCGTTGAACAGAGCATTCCATCGCGCCATCCTGACACCTTGCGGGTTGCCCCGTCTGTTGCACACCATCGACGATCTACATATCGCAAGCGCACGCCACTTGTTTGCGCACTGGCGGTCGAAATGGGTGCAACAAACTGACAAGGATCACGCCGCACTTGTTCAGGCGCTCAGGCGGAAGGACCTGAGCACGGCAAAAGGTATTCTGACCCGACATATACGCCGCGCCAGCTGAATAGCGCCTTTCAGACGCAAAACGGCCCGTGTTCGTCGCATTGCGCCATTGGCCCGGCTTGCGTATAGGCCAAACCAACATGAACAGATTCTGTAGGGAGACGCCCCATGTCCAACGCGCAACTGGAAGCCGCCATCGAAGCCGCCTGGGAGGCACGCGACACGATCACACCCGCCACGGCAGGTGAACAACGCGAAGCGATCGAAGACACGCTGAATGCGCTGGACAGCGGGTCTCTGCGTGTTGCCGAAAAGCTGGAAAACGGTGACTGGCACGTGAACCAGTGGGCCAAAAAGGCGGTTCTGCTGGGCTTTCGCATCAAGGACATGGAAATTCAGACTGGCGGTCCGCAGGACGGCGGCTGGTGGGACAAGGTGGACAGCAAGTTCGCTGGTTGGGGTGAAGATCAATGGCGCTCGGCTGGATTCCGTGCGGTTCCCAACTGCGTTGTGCGCAAGTCGGCCTATATCGCGCCGGGCGTGGTGCTGATGCCATCCTTCGTCAACCTTGGTGCCTATGTGGATGAAGGCACCATGGTCGACACCTGGGCGACCGTCGGCTCATGCGCGCAGATCGGCAAAAACGTCCACCTGTCGGGCGGTGTGGGTATCGGCGGCGTGCTGGAGCCGATGCAGGCCGGCCCGACCATCATCGAGGACAACTGCTTTATCGGCGCGCGCTCCGAGGTGGTCGAGGGCTGCATCGTCCGCGAAGGCTCGGTTCTGGGGATGGGCGTGTTCATCGGCAAATCCACCAAGATCGTGGATCGGGAAACCGGCGAAGTGACATATGGCGAAGTCCCGCCCTATTCGGTGGTCGTCGCGGGTTCGATGCCGTCAAAGAACAACATCAGCCTGTATTGCGCGGTGATCGTGAAGCGGGTGGATGAAAAGACCCGGTCGAAAACCGGCATCAACGAATTGCTGCGGGACTGATCGCCCCGGTTGTACAGAAAGGCCGGAGCTGACCCGCTCCGGCCTTTCCAGTTTTTGGGGTGTTACGCGTATGTGACCGAACCTTGGTCAGAGCCGGTCCTGAGATTGTGTCCAGGCTCGGACGAACGCTCTGTGTGGATCAGCGATTTTCACCCTGCATAGCGTCAACTTCTGAGCTTCCTGCGTTGGTTTCCGTGCCTTCGCTTTCGTTGTCGCCGCCGCTTTCGCTGTCGCCTTCGCTTTCGTTGTCGCCGCCGCCTTCGTTTTCTCCACCACTCTCGTTATCGCCGCCGCCTTCGTTATCGCCTTCGCTTTCGTTGTCGCCGCCGCCTTCGTTTTCTCCACCACTCTCGTTATCGCCGCCGCCTTCGTTATCGCCGCCGCTTTCGCTGTCGCCGCCGCCTTCGTTATCGCCGCCGCTTTCGCTGTCGCCGCCGCCTTCGTTATCGCCGCCGCTTTCGCTGTCGCCACCGCTCTCGCTATCGCTACCGCCTTCGCTTTCACCGCCGCCGTCTTGGGCGTAAGCTGCACTTGGCGTCACAAAAGACAGCACGGCGACAGCAGGTACTCCGGAAAGCACAATCACACTTGCAGTTGTCATCATTAACTTGGACAGAACACTCATTTTAATTCTCCTGTAAAAAATGACTTACGCAGTGGCTGCATCTTAGAGTTGGCTTCTCGTCACCGTTGTGAAAGGCAGGAAACGCGTCGAACTCAGCAGGAAATGGCCAAAATTGAGGCCAAAATGTGGCAGAAATGTGCCCGATTCAACTCAGGGAATGGAGATGAAACGCTGCTCAATTTTTGGGCGAAAACGGGAAAAGGGCTTTGCTGAGTCGCATTTCTGCAAGTCCTCAGTGCCTATGGGCGGGGCAAGGGGCTGCGTCAGATCCCATACTTAAAGCTAGGATCGATGGAAGCAGTTGACCCTTCAAAACGCCGCGCGTAATGCAGGGCCCATGGAAAAGCGCAAGAAGCCCTCACGTCAGCAAGTCTATACCCTTCTGGTCCAGATCGGCCGTAAGGATGGCGACGGGCTGCCGGACGGTGCGACGGGGGCAGCACTGATCTGCTACGCCAGTGGCGTGGACGAAGCCGAGGCCGTGCGCGAGACGGTTGCTATTCTGAAGCAGGCCGACACCGCGCCTTTGGATGTCACCGGGTACGGGACCTTGGCCGAGCGTGAGGCACAGGGACATGAAATCGAACCTGACGAACGTGCCCTGATGCAGCGTGCTCTGGATGAAAACGCCGTGATCGTCGCGCAGATGACACCGTTCTTCGGAGACGAGGCGCAGGCCTAGTTCCGCATACCGAACCACTTGCGATAGATTTCGTCATAAGTTCCGTCTTCACGCAATGAAAGCAGAGCCTGGTTGACATCCTCGACCAGAGGCGACCCGGTCGGGAAAGCGATGCCATAGTTCTCGCGCAGGAAAACGCCGCCTGTCATCGACGCCGTTCGCCGGCCTTCATGGGCCGCATAGTAGGACAGGATTGGCGCGTCGAATACGACGGCATCCAGTTGTTTGGACTGGAACGCATCCAGCATCTGCTCCAGCCCGGGATAGCCGGTGAATTCAATATCACGCCGGTTCAGAAAACTTGCCGCGGTCGAGTCTGTGATTGTCCCGACACTTTTGCCATACAGGTCATTCACCGAATTCACGCTGCCTGTGATCGCATCCACGGTCATGACCGAGGTGATGCGGGCCGTGAAAACGGACACGATGAACAGTGACGAAACAACCAGAACGACACCCAGAAGCCGGCCGAACGGCGTGCGCGGCATCCTCTCTTCGAACCCGCCGTTCACGACGAGGTTCAGCGCCCACCAGAACGAGGGAAACCATGCCTCGTTCAGCTTGCGATCGAAATAGGGTTGAGCACTACGCTCAAAGCTCCACATCAGCATGCCGCCGCCCAACAGAATGGCGAAGGCCAGGCCGATGGCGATAAACAGCTCTTTTGAGAGCAGCGCATGCAGCAGCGAAGGCTGGCGCGCGGCTTCCGATGGCACCATGATCTGTAGGCCCGCCTCAAAGATCGGCTGGCTGAAGTCCATTTGCGTTTCCCGCAGCGCAGTGATCGAGATATTGGCGACCGCAAGATCGGCGGACCCATTCTGAACCGCCTCCAGCATATCTGAGAATGAATCGACCCGATTGATGGAATAGTCCCAGTTCAGCGCCTCTGCCAGCGCGGCGAGCAGATCCATCGAAAAGCCGGTTTCCGCACCGTCCTCTACATAGGAAAACGGGGGGCGGGTCACCGTCGTAACCGTTAGAGACTGTGCCATGCTCTGCTGCGCGAGGACGGCGAAAGTCAGGCAGATCAGTGCGTAGAATGCGCGCTTCATTTTCATTCACCTGTTTCGCGGCCCTGTAACGCGATTGTGCGGCGGGCGGCAAGATGGTCGCCGGGTAAACCGCCATGATTTGTTAGGGTGTCGCTTTGATATCTGCACATTTGGTCGCAACGATATTTTTGCGAATTGGGGTTGGAAAACCGGCCAATTCGTTGAATCTGTGCGCGAACCCGCGAAAGATACAGTTCCAGAGGCCATTGCATGACCGACCCCGTCCAATTCACAGCCGATCTGATCCGTTGCCCATCGGTCACACCTGCCGAAGGTGGCGCGCTGGTTCTGCTGGGATCGGTGCTGGCGGATGCGGGGTTTGAATGCACGCGTGTCGACCGTGGTGGCGTCAGCAACCTGTTCGCACGATGGGGTCAAAAAGGCCATCCGCGGAGTTTCGGGTTCAACGGCCATACTGATGTTGTGCCGGTCGGCGACGAGGCCGCGTGGACGATGCAGCCTTTCGGGGCCGAAATACGCGATGGTGTGATGTATGGGCGTGGGGCAACGGATATGAAATCCGGCGTTGCGGCGTTTGCGGCGGCGGCAATCGATTTCGTGCGCGACACCCCACCGGACGGAGCCATCATCCTGACGATCACCGGCGACGAGGAAGGCGACGCGCTAGATGGCACGACCGCCTTGCTGGATTACATGGACGGCGCGAATGAACATATGTCTGTCTGTCTGGTGGGTGAGCCCACCTGCCCGAACAAGATGGGCGAAATGATGAAGATCGGCCGTCGCGGGTCGATGACCGCATGGTTTACGATCACCGGTGTTCAGGGGCATTCGGCTTATCCGCATCGTGCCAAAAACCCTTTGCCAGCCATGGCGCGGCTGATGGATCGGCTGGCGGGGCACGAACTGGACCAGGGCACGGACCACTTCGACGCTTCGACATTGGCAGTGGTGACAATCGACACCGGGAATGCGGCCACCAACGTAATCCCGGCGCAGTGCAAGGGAACGGTGAATATTCGTTTCAATGATCTGCATTCCGGGGCCAGCCTGAGTGACTGGCTGAAGACGGAAGCAGATGAGGTGGCCGCTCAGTTCGGCGTTGAAATAGATGTCACAATCAAGATTTCAGGCGAAAGCTTTCTGACCCCGCCGGGGCCCTTGTCGGATCTGGTGGCCAAAGCGGTAGAGGCGGAAACAGGCGCATCGCCCGAGCTTTCGACGACCGGTGGTACGTCGGATGCGCGTTTCATCAAGAACCATTGCCCGGTTGTAGAGTTCGGTCTGGTCGGTCGCACGATGCATCAGGTCGACGAATGCGTCGAGGTGGCCCAGATCCAGCAACTCAAATCGATTTATACCCGAATCCTGACCGACTATTTCGCCTGATCCATGCAGCGCACATTGGTGATCATGGTGAAGGAACCTCAACCGGGCCGCGTCAAAACACGGCTTGGACGAGAAATCGGCATGGTCGCGGCGGCGTGGTGGTTTCGACACCAGACCCGGTCCTTGATCCGGCGGCTGCGAGATCCCCGTTGGCGAATCGTTTTGGCCGTCTCACCCGATCAGCAGGGTCTAAACAGCCGGGTATGGCCTGCGGACCTGCCGCGCGCCGCGCAGGGGCGTGGGGACCTGGGGGATCGCATGGGGCGGATGCTGCGCGGGATGCCCAAGGGGCCGGTTTGTCTGATCGGTGCGGATATTCCGGGCATTTCGCGCCGCCATATTGCCCGTGCTTTCGACGCATTGGGGCGTTCTCAGATGGTGTTTGGGCCAGCACCGGATGGTGGCTATTGGCTGGTCGGCGCGCAACGATATGCAGCCTTGCCGGCAAGTCTGTTCCAAAACGTGCGCTGGTCGACAGAACACGCATTGGCCGACACGCTGGCCTCGATTTCTGGCGGTCGGGTGTCATTGCTTGATCAGCTGCGCGATGTGGATACGGTTGCCGATCTTGAACCCTGAGGCTTTTTGGTCATGACGCGGTCGCAAACGCGTGCTAGGCCGGACGTATGACTCGCATCCCTACCAAGCAGGAGGTCCTGGACTGGATCTCGGCGAACCCCACCCTGACCTCAAAACGCGATATCGCCAAAGCCTTTGGCATCAAGGGCGCGGATCGGATTGATCTGAAACGTATCCTCAAAGAGCTTGAGGCCGAAGGCCATCTTGAGAAACGCAAGCGCAGTTACCGCGACCCGGATCGCCTGCCGCCGGTCAGCGTGTTACAGGTAAAGGCGCCGAATGCCGATGGCGACCTGTTCGCGCGGCCACTGGAATGGCATGGCGAGGGGGTCGAGCCCAACGTTCTGATCATTGCTCGCGCCAGCGACCCGGCGCTGGGCGAAGGTGATCGCATTCTGGCTCGTCTGACCGTGGTGCATGAGGAAGATCACAATTACGAAGCCCGCCTGATCCGCCGTATCGGAACGAACCCTCGGAAAATCGTGGGTATCTTCCGCAAAGGGGCCGAAGGCGGGCGGATCGTGCCGATCGACAAGGCCGGATCGACCGAATGGCTGGTGGCCGAAGGCGCTGCGCTGGGCGCCCGGGATGGCGAACTGGTTGAGGCCGAGCAAGCCGGGCCGAAAAACCGCATGGGGCTGCCACGCGCGCGCATCGTCGAACGGCTGGGCGACCCGACTGCGCCCAAGGCCGTTTCGTTGATCGCGATCCATCAGCACGGCATCCCGGATGATTTCCCCGACAAGGTGATTGCCGAGGCCGACAAGGCCAAGCCTGTCGGCCTGAAAGGCCGCAAGGATCTGCGGGATATGCCTTTGCTGACGATCGATCCCTCGGACGCGCGCGATCATGACGACGCCTGCTATGCCCATGCAGACGATGATCCCAAGAACCCTGGAGGGCACGTCATCTGGGTCGCCATTGCTGATGTCGCCGCCTATGTGCGGCCCGGCACCGCGCTGGACCGCGAGGCGCGCAAGCGCGGCAATTCCAGCTATTTCCCCGACCGCGTCGTGCCGATGCTGCCCGACCGTCTGTCGGGTGATCTGTGTTCGCTGCACGAAGGCGTGCCGCGCGCCTGTATCGCGGTGCGGATGCGGATCGATGCAAACGGCAACAAGATCGACCACCGGTTCGTGCGCGGGCTGATGCGCTCGGCCGCGTCCCTGAACTATGCCGAGGTGCAAGAGGCCATCGACGGCACCCCCAATGACCGGACCGGCCCACTGCTGGAGTCGGTTCTGAAACCGCTTTATGCTGCATATACCGCGCTGAAAAAGGCCCGTGCTGATCGCCAGCCACTGGAGTTGGACCTGCCGGAGCGCAAGATCGTTCTGAACGACAAGGGCGAGGTCGAAAGCGTGGCCTTCCGCGAGCGGCTGGACGCGCACCGGCTGATCGAGGAATTCATGATCCTGGCGAACGTGGCCGCCGCCGAGACGCTGATCGCCAAGCGCAGCCCGCTGCTGTTCCGGGTGCACGAAGAACCCGCGCCCGAAAAACTGGAAAGCCTGCGCGAGACGGCGCAGGCCGCCGGGCTGAATCTGGCCAAGGGGCAGGTGCTCCAGACCCGTCACCTGAACGCGCTGCTGAATGCTGCCGCCGGCACCGAGGATGCCGAGCTGATCAATCTCAGCACCTTGCGGTCGATGGCGCAGGCCTATTACAGCCCGGAAAACTACGGCCATTTCGGGCTGGCGCTGCGCAACTACGCACATTTCACCTCGCCCATCCGGCGCTATGCCGACCTGATCGTGCACCGGGCGCTGATCTCGGCCCATGGCTGGGGCAAGGACGGGCTGACCGAGGACGAAATTGCCCGGCTCGAAGAAACGGCCACGCATATTTCAGATACCGAACGCCGCTCGATGATGGCCGAGCGCGATACGACCGACCGCTATCTGGCGGCTTATCTCAGCGAACGTGTGGGCAACGAATTCACCGGTCGGATCAGTGGCATTGCCCGGTTCGGGGCCTTCGTGAAAATGGACGAAACGGGCGCGGATGGCCTGGTGCCGGTGCGGTCTTTGGGGCGCGAATTCTTTCATTTTGATCGAGAGGCCGGAACGCTGATGGGCTCGGATTCCGGGCTGATCATCGCCATCGGCCAGCGGGTCACGGTGCGGCTGACCGAGGCGACACCTGTGACCGGCGGGTTGGAGATGGAACTGCTGTCCATCGACGATCAGGCCCTGCCGCGCGGGCGCGGGCCCGCCAAGCGGTCGACGAGACGCAAGGCCGCCAGCACCAAACGCAAGAAGGACAAGATCAAGCGCAAGGTCGAACGCAAGCGCCGTCAAAGGTGATAGGTCAGCGCCCGGGCAATCAGCCAGCCATGGCGGGTTTCATCGATCTGGCTCGGGTCATCGAACAGAATGGCCCGGTTTCCGTCAATCCGGTCCTCGCCCGGAAAGGCCGTGGTGAAATCACCGATCAATCGGCTTTGGCAGTGCACGAACAGTGCGAAATCCGCGGATTTGTGAGCCCCCAGCCGGATCGTTGATCCTTTGGGGGCAAGATAGGCGGGCTTGCCCCAGCGCAGCTCTTCTCGCAATGGATTGGCGGCGGGCAGAGACTCTGCTGTGTTCAGTATCAGGTCGCGAAGCGCCAGGGCCCCCGCGCGTGCTTGCGGGGGCATGGCTTCAAAGGCCGAGGCGACCGAGGGGTCATCAAAAGGTTTCATGCAATCGGTATCGCCTGTTCCATCCGGTCTACGTAACTGTTCAACAGATTATCCTGTTTGATCCTGCGGGTCAGTGGGGTATCGGCAGGCGTTGCGCGCATGGCGGCGAGCATCGGGCCGACGCTCATATCTGCTGAAGTCGGTTGATCCGCCAGCAGGAAGCGGGGTTGCCACAGATGGGCCGAGATCGCCTCGAGATCGCGTTCGACCCGGTCCATGCGCTCGGGCAACGAGAACCGGCCGATCCCTTGTGACGTGATTCCTTTCAGAACGGATTTTCGGATCGCATTGGACGCCGGCTTTCGGATCAGAGCCGGAATTCCTGTGAAAAAGGTTTCGCGAAGGATCGGCCAGACCTCGTCATTGCCCCAGCGGTCCAGAACGATGTGGAAATACAGATGCTCTTCGGCCATTCGTACCAGCGCGCGGGATTGCGCTTTTTCCACATCCGAAAGCCCCTGATCGAACTCCGCCCCCTTCTGTTCCAGCCAATCGCGGATCAGATCGCTGTCTGGTATCAACCGCTCTGGCGTGCGCAGCACTGGCAGTTTTTGATGCGGCATCCTGCGCGGGTCAAGCATGTCCGAACGCTGCCAGACCTGACCGGAGTGCTGAAGCATCAAGGCTGTCTTGACGCAGAACGGGCTGGCGCTGAACAGTCCGAAGGCGGAAGGATAGGTGAGAAGGGTCAGCATCGCATGGCTCCGTGTTTTTGACGTGCCGGATGAGTAAACCGGCCTGATGACAGTTTTTGTCATTAGGGATAGGCTAGGGTTCATCATGTCCCGCACCGCCCGATTGTTCCAACTGATGCAAGCTCTGCGTTCTGGCCCATCGCCCAGAACGTCTGAACAACTGGCGCAGGATCTGGGTGTTTCTGCCAGGACGATACACAGGGATATTGACGCGCTGCGTGGTCTGGGGGCCGTTATTGACGGTGAGGCAGGGTTTGGGTTCACCCTGATCGAAGATGCCACATTGCCGCCATTGGGTTTCACCGATGACGAGCTTGAGGCCCTGGTTCTTGGCCTGCGCGAAGTTCAGGTGATTGGTGACCCGGCCTTGTCAGATGCAGCCAGCGCCGCCCTGCGGAAATTGCAGGGGCGATTGCCACAGCGACAGTCCCATCGGCTGAGCCACGCGGTTCTGGCGGCAACGCGGTTCAATCGCCCGCCCGCGCCGACCATCGACGTGGCCATTTTGCGGCAGGCGACGTGGGACGAACGCGCGATCGAGTTCTCGTATACGGACGCAAAAGGCGATGCCACACAAAGACGGGTCAACCCGCTGAGCATCGTCTATATGGATCGATCAAATGTGTTGCTCGGCTGGTGCCACCTGAGACAGGATTTTCGCGTCTTCCGGTTGGATCGCATTCAGGACATGTCCGTGACAGATCAAAGCTTTAGACCGAACCGGGTGCCCATGCTGCGCGAAGTTTTGGCGCAAATCCGCGCAGCGCGCGACGCGCAAGAACGCGATGACGATGCCTGAGACTTTGTGATTCGCCGATTTTGCGCTACCCTGAGGTCGAGCAGTAATCAGGAAAAATCGGAATGCAAAAATGCGTAGGCGGCGTCATGACCGTCGCATTATGGGCATCCATGGTGCAGGCGGACATATCAGAAAAAACGACTTGGCCAGACAGTGCAGTGCCAGGCGAAAAGATACAGCTGGCCTCGGCGGATGTGGCGGTTTCGATCCGTCCGGTCCCGCGCCCGGCGGTTGAGGCTTTGCGGGTGTCCGCGGCCGTGACCGCACGGTTTCAGGCCTGGCTCGGCGCGTTTCAGGAGCGCGCGAAGCAGCAGGGTATATCGGAAAGAACATTGAACAGGGTGTTCTCGGACATGATCTTTGACGAGGACATCCTGAAACGAGACCGCAATCAGGCTGAATTTTCGAAACCGATCTGGGAGTATCTGGATTCCGCCGTCTCGGACACGCGCGTTTCCAATGGTCGTGCCGCGATGCAACGACATCGGCAGGTGTTTCAGCAAATCGAGGCGGAATATGGCGTTGAAAAGAAAGTGGTCACGGCAATCTGGGGGCTGGAAACATCATTCGGCTCTTATCGTGGCAGCAACCGGACGCTGAGTTCCTTGGCGACGCTGGCTTTTGATGCACGGCGGGCGCAGTTCTTTGAAACGCAGTTGATCGCCGCCCTGAGGATCGTGCAGGCAGGTGATGTCAGCGCCAAAAACATGCTGGGCAGCTGGGCAGGTGCGATGGGGCACACGCAGTTCATGCCAACCTCGTATCTGGATCACGCAGTTGATTTCGATGGCGATGGTCGGCGTGACATCTGGTCGGATGATCCGACGGATGCGCTGGCCTCGGCCGCGTCCTATCTGGCACGGCACGGTTGGAAAAAGGGGCAGCCCTGGGGCGTCGAGGTGCGCCTGCCCGAAGGGTTCGACTATGCCACCGCCAAACGGGACTACACCCTGCTGCCGTCAGATTGGGCGGCGCGTGGCGTGGTGGGGCGTGACGGCAAACCTGTCCCGGATCACGGGCAAGCCGCAATCCTTTTGCCCGCCGGGGGGCAGGGCGTGGCGCTGATGATTTTCGACAATTTCAGCGTGATCGAGGCCTATAACGGGGCCGATGCTTACGTGATCGGTATCGGGCACCTGTCCGACCGGCTTGCGGGTGGCGCACCGTTTCAGTCCGACTGGCCCCGAGGCGAGCGGGCACTGAGCTTCACCGAGAAGAAAGAGCTGCAAACCCGCCTGACTGATGCGGGGTTCGATACAAAGGGTATCGATGGGCGCACCGGGCCGAACACCATCAATGCGGTTCGCGCCTACCAACTGGCGCAGGGTTTGGTGCCGGACGGCTATCCAACTGCGACACTTTTGGAGCGGCTGCGATGAACGATAAGAGGCGACCCAGACGGGCCGCCCCTTTGTAGAAGCCTTTTTCTGAACTCAGGATGCGGCTTTCATCAGCCCCTGAGCGATGATTTCCGCCTGTGCTTCGTCCAGAGATTTGTAAATCCGCACGAACATCTCGTCGATATCCGCCGGGGTCAGGATCAGCGGCGGCGAGATGATCATGCGGTCGCCCACGTGGCGCATGATCAGATTGTTGGCAAAGCAACGGTCACGGCAGATATAACCGATCGTGCCGGGCTCGGACGCGAACTTGGCGCGGCTGGCTTTGTCGGGTGTCAGAGCGATGGAGGCCATCATTCCGACGATCTTCGCCTCACCCACCAGCGGGTGATCGGCCAGCGCCTCCCATTTCTGTTTCAGATAGGGGGCGGCAACATCGCGCACATGCTCGACGATCTTCTCTTCTTCCAAAATGCGCAGGTTCTCAAGCGCCACGGCAGCGGCGACGGGGTGGCCGGAATAGGTGTACCCGTGGTTGAATTCCGTCCCGCCGATCACTTCGGCGATCTCGTCATTCACGATGGACCCGCCGATCGGCGCATAGCCCGAGCTGAGCCCCTTGGCGATGGTCATGATATGCGGTCTGATGCCCACGGTTTGCGATCCGAACCAGTTGCCGGTTCGGCCGAACCCACAGATCACCTCGTCCGCAATCAACAGGATATCGTATTTGTCGCAGATGCGCTGAATCTCCGGCCAGTAGGTATCGGGCGCCACGATCACGCCGCCTGCACCCTGAACCGGCTCGGCGATGAAGGCCGCGACACGGTCCTCGCCCAGCTCCTGTATGGCCTCTTCCAGCTCGCGCGCGCGGGCCAGGCCGAATTCCTCGGGCGACATGTCGCCGCCTTCCGCCCACCAGTTCGGTTGGTTGATGTGGTGAATGTTCGGGATCGGAATGCCGCCCTGCGCGTGCATGCCTGCCATACCGCCCAGCGAAGCCGACCCGACGGAAGACCCGTGATACGCGTTTTTCCTGCTGATGATGATATTCTTGTCCGGCTGCCCCTTCTCGGCCCAATAGGTGCGTACAAGGCGGATGTTGGTATCGTTGGCCTCGGACCCACCAGCTGCGAAGAAGACATGGTTCAGATCACCCGGTGCCAGCTCGGCGATCTTGGCGGCCAGTGCGATTGCGGGCACATGGGTCGTCTTGAAGAAGGTGTTGTAGTAGGGCAGTTCGCGCATCTGACGCGCCGCGACATCGGCCAGCTCATCACGGCCATAACCGATATTGACGCACCAAAGACCTGCCATTGCGTCCAGAATTTCCTCACCTTCGCTGTCGGTCAGGTAAACTCCGCTGGCGCGTGTAATCACGCGTGCCCCTTCCTGTCCCAGCGCGCCATTGGCCGAGAAAGGATGGATGTGATGCGCCGCATCCAGCGCCTGCAATTCGGCGGTCGGCATATGGTTGGTTATGGTGGACATCGGAGAATCTCCTACAAGAACGCAGTTGCGGTTCACAATATGATCAAATTCATCGCTGTCAATCGAATCGGGTTGAGTCAGGTGGAAGTCAGGGCCTCCGCGATCAATTCCATGCCTTGCTCAATGTCCTGTGCCGTTGCTTTTGCGGCTTTTTCGGCGTCTCGGTTGCGCAAAGCGGCAATGATATCCTTGTGCCGATCCGGCAGGCTTTGAGTCCCGAATCGACCACATACGACACGCAGCGACGGACCGAACCGCAACCAAAGCCTTTCGGCCAGATCGCTGAGAATCGGTGCGTTTGCGTGTGAGTACAAGGTTTCGTGGAACGCCTGGTTCAGACGCAGATATCCGCCTACATCCCCGTCAGCAATCATACGGTCCAGATGCATGTCGAGTCGCTCCAGATGATCTATATCTTCGGTTTGCAAATTCGACGTTGCGCGCCTTGAAAGCTCTGATTCTATTGCGGTTCTGGCAAAGATCATTTCCTGGATGTCGCCCGGGGAAAGCAGCGGCACACTTACACGCCGATTGCCTTGGAACACCAATGCCCCGTCCGAGATCAACCGGCGGATGGCTTCGCGCACCGGTGTCATACCAACACCCAGCGAATCAGTCAGGCCCTGGATCGTGACAGGCTGGCCCGGAACCAATTCGCCGAACAGGATCTGTGATCTGAGCGTTTGATAAACCTGCTCATGCGCGGGCTGTTTCCCTTTGTCGTTTGTCGACGCAGATGCCTTATTTTTGATCAAATCCAATTGGTTCTTCCCATTTCGACTAACCCTGACTTGTCAGGTGACAGACCTCGTGAAACCATACGCTGGATCGAGGAAAAACGCAAAACTTGATCAAATCCAAAAAAACGGGAAAATAGCCGTACACTTGCAGGGAGAAGAATATGACAATCAAAACGCTGACCATGACAGCGGTCATCGCATTGGGGACTTCGGCGGCATTCGCCGAAGAGGTGCGTGTTTACAACTGGTCCGACTACATCGACGAAGAATTGCTGAGCAAATTCGAGGAAGAAACCGGCCTGACTCTGATCTACGATGTGTTCGACAGCAATGAGGTTCTGGAAACCAAGATGCTGGCCGGTGGTTCGGGATACGATGTGGTGGTGCCGTCGGGCACATTCCTGCAACGCCAGATTCAGGCGGGCGCATTTCAGGAACTGGACATGGCCAAGTTGCCGAATGCGGTAAATCTGTGGGACGTGATTCAGGAGCGTACCGCAGGGTATGATCCGAACAATGCCTACTCGATGAACTACATGTGGGGAACGACGGGCATCGGTGTGAACGTCGACAAGGTCAAGGAAGTCTTGGGTGACGATGTGGCCCTGAACAGCATGGATTTGGTTCTGAAGCCGGAGAATATGGAAAAGCTGGCCTCGTGTGGCGTTCACTTCCTTGATGCGCCAGCCGAAATGATACCGATGACCTTGCAGTACATCGGTGAAGACCCCGACAGCCATGACCCGGAAGTGATCAAGAAGGTCGAAGACGTTCTGACAAGCGTTCGCCCCTACATCCAGAAGTTTCACAGTTCGGAATACATCAACGCGCTGGCCAATGGCGATATTTGCGTAGCCGTGGGTTGGTCCGGTGATATTTTGCAGGCGCGGGACCGCGCGGCCGAAGCCGACAACGGTGTGAACATCGAATACCACCCGTTCGCAGAAGGGTCGTTGATGTGGTTCGACCAGATGGCAATTCCCGCCGACGCGCCGAATCCGGAAGGTGCGCACAAATTCCTGAATTTCATTCTGGATGCCAACAACATGGCTGCTGCGTCCAACTACGTGTACTACGCCAACGGCAACAAGGCGTCTCAGGAGTTTCTTGAGGAAGACGTGATCGGCGATCCGGCAATTTATCCGGATGAAGCCACGATGCAGAACCTGTACATCACGACTCCGTACCCCGCGAAGACACAGCGGGTCGTGACCCGTCTTTGGACCAAGATCAAGTCAGGCACCTGATCCGGTCAAAAGCGCGGGGCGGTCTGGCGATCGCCCCGCCGCACTATTGTCCAAACTGACCATGCGGGGGCTGCTTTGAGTTCTGACGTTTTTGCGCCGTGGAATGACCCACAGGCGAAACCCTTGATCCAGTTCCAGAACGTGACCAAGCGCTTTGGCGAGTTCACGGCGATCGACAACCTGTCTCTGGATATTTTCGAACGTGAGTTTTTTGCCCTGCTAGGCCCTTCAGGGTGCGGCAAAACAACGATGATGCGGATGCTGGCCGGGTTCGAGACCCCGACCGAAGGCCACATCTTGCTGGGCGGGCAGGATATCGACCCCATCCCGCCGAACAAGCGGGCCGTGAACATGATGTTCCAGTCCTATGCCCTGTTCCCGCATCTGAGTGTCTGGGAAAACATAGCTTTCGGTCTGCGCCGAGACAACATGCCCAAGCACGATCTGGAAGACCGGGTCGAAGAGATGCTGCGCCTGACCCGGCTGGAACAATTCGCCCGTCGCAAACCGCATCAGATCTCGGGCGGTCAGAGGCAGCGCGTCGCGCTGGCGCGCTCGTTGGCCAAAGCGCCCAAGCTTCTGCTGCTGGATGAACCGCTGGGGGCGTTGGACAAGAAGCTGCGTCAGGATACCCAGTTCGAATTGATGGATATCCAGGAAAAGACCGGCACCACCTTTGTCATCGTCACCCATGATCAGGAAGAGGCGATGACAGTTGCCACCCGCGTCGCGGTGATGGATCAGGGCCAGTTAAAGCAAGTGGCCACCCCGGATCGGATCTATGAAAACCCTGAATCTGTTTATGTCGCTGACTTCATCGGAGATGTGAACATCATCGAAGGCCGCGCGACGCCATCCGGAGAGGACGCCTATCAGATCGATTGGGCCGAAGGTCAGGCCCCGTTCACGGCATCTTCGCCTGCCGGTTTCTCAGACGGTCAGCCCTGCCATCTGGCGATCCGCCCCGAGAAAGTGACGATCTCTGCCGAACGGCCCGTCGATGCGGTCAACGCCGTGCAGGGCAAGGTTCACGACATTGCCTATCTGGGCAATCTGTCCACCTATCACGTTGAATTGGCAAACGGCACAATCATCAAGGCGCAGACGGCCAATACTCGCCGCATCTCGCGCCGTTCTTTCACCTGGGAAGACCCGGTCTGGCTGTCCTGGACAGCCACGGCTGCGGTTCTGCTGGCCAACTGATGCGCCGCGCCGTTCTGATCGCCATTCCTTACGTCTGGCTGTTGGCCCTGTTTCTGGTGCCATTCTTCATCGTTCTGAAGATTTCGCTGTCGGATACCGCGCTTGCCATCCCGCCTTATACCCCGACTTTGGACCTGTCAGCCGGTTGGGCGGGGATAAAGGAGTTTTTCAGCCAGCTTGATCTGGAGAATTATGTCTGGCTGACCGAGGACGACCTGTATTGGAAAGCCTACCTGTCCAGCGTCAAGATCGCTTTGATTTCGACATTCCTGACACTGCTGGTAGGTTATCCCATTGCCTACGGCATGGCCCGCGCGCCTCAGGAATGGCGACCGACACTGATGATGCTGGTCATCCTGCCCTTCTGGACCTCGTTCCTGATCCGGGTTTACGCTTGGATGGGCATTCTGTCGAACGAAGGGTATCTCAACCAGATCTTACTGTGGACCGGCATCATCTCGACGCCGCTGACGATCCTGAACACGTCAACTGCCGTCTATATCGGCATCGTCTACACCTATCTGCCTTTCATGATCCTGCCGATCTATTCTGCGTTGGAACGGTTGGACGGATCATTGATCGAAGCGGCCGAGGATCTGGGGTGTTCCCGTTTGCAGGCCTTCTGGCTGGTGACCATCCCGCTGTCCAAACCCGGTATCATTGCAGGGTGTTTCCTGGTGATGATCCCCGTGATCGGTGAATTCGTGATCCCATCCCTTCTGGGTGGTTCCGGTACGCTGATGATCGGCAAGGTTCTGTGGGAAGAGTTCTTTTCGAACCGTGACTGGCCGGTGGCAAGTGCGGTGGCCATCGTGCTGCTGCTGATCCTTGTCATTCCCATCGTGCTGTTCCAGCGCAACCAGCAGAAACAGGCGGAGGCCGAGGGATGAACAGATTGAGCTGGTTCAACACGGTTTCGCTGACGCTGGGTTTTGCGTTTCTGTACATCCCGATGATCATCCTGATCGTCTTCAGCTTCAACGAAAGCAAGCTAGTCACGGTCTGGGCCGGGTTTTCGACGAAATGGTACGGAGAGCTGCTTCGGAACGAAGCGTTCCTTGATGCTGCCTGGGTCACGATCCGGGTCGCGGTCTTTTCGTCGACGCTGGCGACTATTCTGGGAACGGCCGCCGCTTATGTGCTGGTCCGCAGCGGGCGTTTCTTTGGCCGGACACTGTTTTCCGGCATGATCTATGCACCGCTGGTCATGCCCGAAGTGATCACCGGCCTGTCGCTGCTTTTGCTGTTTATCGGCATCGGCCTGGATCGGGGTATTCTGACCATCGTTCTGGCGCATACGACCTTTTCGATGTGTTTCGTTTCCGTTGTCGTATCCTCGCGCCTCATCACCTTTGACCGGTCGTTGGAAGAGGCTGCGCTGGACCTTGGATGTTCGCCCGCGCAAGCCTTCCGTCTTGTCACCCTTCCGATCATCGCACCTGCGGTAATCTCGGGTTGGTTGCTGGCCTTCACCTTGTCACTTGATGATCTGGTGATTGCATCCTTCACTTCGGGGCCGTCGGCAACGACATTGCCGATCAAGATATTCTCGGCCGTGCGCCTTGGCGTCAGCCCGGAAATCAACGCGTTGTCGACGATCATGATCGCTGTGGTGACGGTCGGGGTAATCACGGCCTCGCTTGTGACCAAACGCGCGATGGTACGGCAGCAGCAGGATGAAATGGCCGCAGCGCGCACCGAATGAAGCGGATTTTTCCAGACTACGCCTATGGCAGCGACCCTCGCGACGGCTGTTGGTGGGACGAAACTGTTGCCAGCCCGGATTGGCCAGAGTTCCAGGGTGACATGCATGTGGATGTGGCCATCATTGGCGGCGGATTTACAGGCGTTTCGGCTGCTCTGCATTTGGCTGAAAAAGCTTCGGTTGCGGTGTTCGAAGCCGGCGCACCGGGGTGGGGAGCCTCGGGCCGAAATGGCGGGTTTTGCTGTCTTGGCGGCTCAAAACTTGGCCATGCATCCATGCAGCGCCGATTTGGCTGCGATGCCGCTTTGGACTATGCGGCAGCGGAACAGGAAGCGGTCCGACTGGTCGCCGATCTGTTGGCACAACATCAGATCGATGCGGATACCCACTCCAGCGGGGAAACCCAGCTGGCGCATTCCAGGCGGGCGATGGACATGCTACGCCGCAATGCCGACGAGGCGGGAACCCTGCACGAAGCCAGAGACCTGCCCGGGAAGGGCATGGGTGGCGCGTTTTATGGTGGATACACTTCGCCGGTTGGTTTCGGGTTGAATCCCCGCAAATACCTGTTTGGGATTGCCAGAGCCGCCGAAGCAATGGGCGCGCATCTGTTTCAGAATTCCGCGGTTCTGAGCGTTGAAAAAACGGCGTCCGGCTTTGTGTTGCAAACGCAGAGCGGGCCAGTCAAAGCGCAGGCGGTGTTGGTGTGTACCAACGGCTATTCCAGCGAGGATATCCCGGCCTGGATGTCCGGACGATACATGCCTGCTCAGTCGACCGTCATGGTAACGCGACCCCTTGGTCGAACCGAGCAGATGGCACAGGGATGGACATCGGATCAGATGTGCTATGATACGCGCAATCTGTTGCACTATTTCCGCCTGATGCCGGACGGGCGCTTTCTGTTTGGTATGAGGGGCGGCCTGCGGTCATCGGCCGAGGCTGAAGCAGCCATTCGGCGAAAGGTTCAGCAGGATTTCAAACATATGTTTCCTGCTTGGTCGACGGTCGAGGTCACTCATATCTGGTCCGGTTTGGTGTGCCTGTCGCGGGCCCTGACACCTTTTGTCGGCCCCGTTCCGGATCAACCGGGGATGTTTGCCGGTTTTGCATATCACGGCAATGGCGTCGCCATGGGCACGTATTGCGGTCGAGCATTGGCGCGGTTGGTTCTGGGGCAGGACGCCAGGCTGCCGGTCGTGATGATGCAAACACCGGGTCGGTTTCCTTTGGGTCGCTGGCGCCGTGTTCTCATGCCGCCAGCCTACGCCATGCTGGCGCTGGCCGACCTGCGATGAGGCGGGGCGTTACAGAATTGCGGTTTCCAAGTTCAACCCTGTCGCGTAATCGGGCGCACCATTTTCAGCGCGCCAGAGGCAATACGTCGCCATGCGCCACGCATACCATGGCCTGAGTTGTTCATAGCGCGCGACGATTTCGGGCCTGCCGTAGGCCGAAAGAAACTGGTCTTCCTCTTTCTTCGACAGCGGTGAGCCTCGGTAAAGCTGCTGCATTGCAGGCGACAAAAACAGCGCAAGGTCTTCGCAGGGATCGCCCAGGGCCGGGCATTGCCAGTCGATCAAGGTCAGACCACCGGTCGCCACCAGGATATTGCCTGCCACGGGGTCGCCATGGATCAGGCACGTCTGTTGCGTGGGTGCGACCGAATTTGATGGTTGCAAATCAGCGAGTTTGTCGCGCCCGTTTGACGTACAGCCTTGCAGAATTCTTTTTCCATGAGCGCGCAAGTCTGCGCTGCCATTGCATCCGGCTGGCGCCTGGACGGCAATGGGCAGGGTATGAAGCTTGCGCAGCAAGGCGCCAACCTGTGCTGAATCCTGCCGCCAGGGGGCTCCGGGGGCGTGGTCGTAAAACACCCAACGGGCTTCTTTGTATTGCCCTGTGGCCCGCAGCCTTGGCACGAAGCCCGTGGTGCCAAGCGCCTTCAGGCATAGGGCCTCCAACTCTGCATCATTGCGAAACAAAGGATTGCGCAATGCCGTGCTGTAGAGTTTCAGGACTTTGTCACTGTCGCGGCCCTTGACCTTCCACACCTTGTTGGTGCGCCCGCCATACAAGGTCTCGAACCGAGGATGCGCGTTGACCAATCTTTGCGCGTGAAGATGGTCAACCAGATCACGAGGGGGGGCAGGCAGGTCGGGCAGAGGTTCCATCACTTCTTATGGCGAGTCGATTTGCCAAGGTTTGGCCCGTCCCGCCCGACAGATCAAGCACCTGTTCGGACTGCGGTGACCTGAGTTGCGGGAATCACCTGACCGCCCTGCAAGGTCAGCAAAACAGCATCGTCGCCAACCTGTGCTTCGACTACGCGATTGTAGGCGGCGACAGGTTTCTCAGAGAGCAACTTGTCACCTTTGTAGCTTTTCAGGGTTGCGCTGTAGTTGCCTGATGCCAATGGATTGCCTGAAGAATCCACTCCGGCCCAAACAAACTCCTCGGTTGTCGTGGGCACGGTAACATTATCGATTACCGTGCCATCACTGTCGCGGATCACCAATTTCGTCGCGTCCGCATCAGGGTCGGCCCGGGCGAACAATGTCACGGGCTGGCCCTCAAAGTGAAAGGCTGATGTCGAACGGACGTCCATGCCCACCCAACTTGCAAGCTCGTTCAGTTTCGTACCGCCCAATGCGTTGGCCAGGGTGGACAAGAGGTCATTGGTCTGGACTTGTTGCTCGACCATCGAGAACTGCGCCAACTGAGACGCATACTCGGTCGAATCCATCGGCTCCAACGGATCCTGATTCTTTGCCTGCGCCGTTAGCATCAGCAAGAATGTCTCAAAGTCCGACGTAATCGCGGACTTTTGTGATGCCCCGGCCTTTTGTTGATCCGCAACGGGCTGCGTGGTGTTGACAGGCGTAATCATTGGTCAAAACCTCATGTCGATGCCCCGGCCCGAGGCCAGATTCTGTGGATGGGAAGTTGTGTGATCGATCCGTTCGTGCGGCGCAGCTTCTGAATGTGAAGGGGATTGTGTGTCAGCGTCGTTTGCGTCCTTTTGATGTGCGCCAGAACCCCAAGAGGTTCCCAGATCAAAGCTCAGATCCCCATAACCCAGCTTCTGAAACTCTTCTGTCAGAACGGACAAATGACGCCGCATTAAATCGAGGGTTTCCGGGCGCTCGGTCGCAATGGTGATTTGCAGCCCGTCCTCCCGCCCGTTCAGAACAATGGACACACGCCCAAGCTCTTCCGGATTCAGCGCTATTTCCGTTGCTCCTGATCCGGTGCGGGTCAGGACAGCCGCCGACAGCTGACCAGCAATCGCCCGGGCGATTTCCGCTCGGGCGGCAGTGGACGGAGCCGCAAATTGAGGCACGGACTCACGCGAGGTCAGCGGCAAAGGTTCCTCTCTGGCGGCCGGCGGGGCCTCAGCTTCGACAACGGGTGCCACGGGTTCGGCTTCAACGGCAGTTGCCATCAGCTGAAGCTGCGCCACCGAGGGCGCCCGGTCAGGCGCTGACGATTTGGGCGTCAGAATGTTCACTTCGGGCAACGGCTTCTTTTCAGGGTCCAGCGGGAGGGGGACGGCCCCCGTTTGTTCGACCGTGCCTTTGGGCTTTGCAAGCTGATCAAACATCTGGCCGATTTCGGTCATGGCTGTCACGTGCACAGGTTGGGGCGTCGGACCCTGCACCTTCTGCGAGAGCGCCGGAACCGGGGAAGGTGTGTCGCTTTGTGTGGGCAAACCTTTTGGTACCGATACCGGTGGTTGATCCGGTGTTTCAGAGGGTGCTTGATTTACCTCCGCCACCCGAACCGGCACCACCTTTACCTTGCCCAAGTCCGGGGTTTCCAGGAATGCAGAAGGGGGTTGCTGTTCGCCGATGTGTTCTGAAATCGGGGTGGGATGGGCCGTTGCAGATGCCTCGGCCGATGTCTCCGGCACAGGTTCGGGCTCTGCTTCGACACTTTTCAGCTCGGCATTGATGGCAGCGTTTTCGCCTTCTGGGTGGCCGGTGGCACCAACCTCCTGCCGGAGGACATCCTGAAAGCTCTCCGAGCCAGTGTTTTGGCCCGGAGCCTTACGCGATGTGACGGCTTTCTCGGGTGTAGTAGGCATTGCGTTCGCCAGCGTTAGGGGGTTGGGCATTTTGCTCCGGCTCCGTGTGACTTGTCGGAACACTGCCTGTAGGAAGTTACGTTTATTTTAACCGCTTTAACCTTTGATCGAGAAAGTTCGATGCAAATTCGGAGAATGCCATGAAGGTTTCCACCCTTCCTCACGTATCTCAATCACAGTCACCCCAGACCCGGCTGGAAAACGCCGCCATAGAGCTGGAGGCCGCGTTTCTGGCGGAAATGCTGAAATCTGCCGGGGTGGGAAAGACCCGTCAGTCCTTTGGCGGTGGCGCCGGTGAGGATCAGTTTTCTTCGATGCTTGTTCAACATCAGGCGCAGCAACTGGCCCGGTCCGGCGGCGTGGGCCTTTCCGAAATTCTGTTCAAGTCACTGATGGAGAAAACCGATGACGTCTAAGGCCGATAAAGCGTTGATCAAGTCTTTGGAAGAAGTCCTGGATTTGGAACGTGCCGCACTTGTACAGGGAGATCTGGACCGTTTGTCCAGCATGGTGCCTGAAAAAGAAAAGCTGATCGGGGCAATCAATGATCTTCAGGTGCTGGAAAGTGAGGCACTGATTCGCGTTCAACAGAAAGCCGAGCGCAATCAGGCGCTGCTGAACAGCGCGGCTGAAGGCATCCGGGCGGTCGCCAGCCGAATGGCTGAATTGCGGCGCGTTCGGCAGGAATTCAGCACCTATGGTGCAGACGGACAGCGAAGTGAATTCGCGGTGCGCAGCACGGCAAAGCTGGAAAAGCGGGCATAGGCAGAAGTTTGATTCAAATCCGAAATTTCTGGGCCGGGCGCTTTAGCACTCCGTTAGGGGATCGAGTTCAAAAGTGGTGTTGCACCTGAGATCAACAGGTGGCGCGAACGGCCACGCGGCGCGTCGCACAGGTCAGAAAGACACCAATGCCCGCAAATAGTGCGGGGTGAACATGGGCAAAATGGCCCGAACGGAAAAGGATGAAAGCTATGTCCAGCATTCTGACAAACAATGGCGCGATGGTTGCGCTGCAGACTCTCAAGTCGGTCAACAAAAACCTGGCGATGACCCAGAACGCAATCTCGACCGGCAAGGATGTCGCGACGGCCAAGGACAACTCGGCAGTATGGGCGATTTCCAAAGTGATGGAGTCGGACGTCAAAGGTTTCAACGCCATCAAGGACAGTCTTGCGCTTGGCGAATCGACCGTCGCCGTTGCGCGGAATGCCGCGGAAACCGTCACTGATCTGCTGACCCAGATGAAAGGCAAGATCGTCGCGGCGCAGGAAGACAACGTTGATCGCGGCAAAATCAATGATGATGTGACTGCACTGAAAGATCAGATCGCGTCCGTTGTCAGTGCGGCGCAGTTCAATGGTCTGAACCTGGTTGACGGCTCTGCCGGTTCCGCTTCGATCCTTGCATCGCTGGATCGTGACAACACAGGTGCTGTGACCTCGTCGTCCATCACCGTTGCAGGGCAGAACCTGTCGACCGGTGGTTATGTCACCAAGCAGGTTTTTGACGGTTCGACCGGCGCATCGACAGGCAACGATCGCGTCGGCGCAACCATCGATAACGGCGCAACCGCCGCAACCGCGCTGGTCACCGACGAATCCAGCGGTGTTTTTGCCGCCGGGGACAAGGTCGTCGTAGCGATCAACGATCAGGTCGTATCCTATACCGTTTCCGCCGAAGACGCTGCCGCGACAACAACCGGTGATCTGGTTGCTGTTGGGTTGAAATCGAAGATTGAAGAGCTTGGGATTACCGGTCTGACCGTCGATTATGACTCGGGTACAGCCGGAACTTTGTCTGTTACCAACGGTACGGGCTCGGACATTTCGTTTTCGGCTCAATTCGTGAACGCCGGTGCAGGTGGTCTGGGCGCGCTGGCCGGCATTGATGTTTCGACCGGTGCGGGTGCGACCGCTGCCCTGGCCGCCGTTGAGTCGCTGATCGATACTTCGATCGACGCGTCGGCTGCTTTCGGTTCCTCTCAAAGCCGGATCGAAACTCAGAAAGAGTTCATCTCGAACCTGTCCGACTCGTTCAAGTCAGGTATCGGTTCGCTGGTCGACGCGGACATGGAAGAGACTTCGGCGCGGTTGCAGGCGCTTCAGGTTCAGCAACAGTTGGCGACGCAGTCGCTTTCGATCGCCAATCAGGCACCGCAGTCGATTCTGTCGCTGTTCCGCTAATTCGCGAAATCGGTTGGGGCGCGGTCTTCGCGCCCCATCAATGACTGCCTGATGACGGCCCTTTGGAAGGATTTCAAGTGACACCGCAAACCCTAGCCCATCAAACCTATGCGCAAACCGCCGCGCCGACTCGGACGCCTCGAGACACGGAATACGAAGCGATTTCAAGGATCACACGGCGTCTGAAGGCAGCAACGGCACAAAAGGCAACGGATTTTTCGGGCTTTGTACAGGCCGTGCACGAAAACCGGCGGCTATGGGGGGTGCTCGCCACCGGCGTTGCCGATTCCGAGAATGCCCTGCCCAACGACCTGAGAGCCAGGATCTTCTACCTTGCCGAATTCACCGAACAACACAGCAGCCGCGTTCTGGGAGACGGCGCAACCGTTGAACCGTTGGTGGAAATCAACACGGCCGTATTGCGCGGATTGCGCCAGATGAGGGCAACTTGATGAGTGGTCTGGTCCTGAAGCTTGCCCCGAAAGAAAGGGTTCTGATCAACGGGGTCGTGATTGAGAACGGCGATCGCCGCGGCCGGTTTTCGATCATGACGCCACAGGCAAATGTACTTCGACTGCGGGATGCGATTCATCCGGATGAGGTGAATACGCCGGTGCGCCGCGTCTGTTATGCCGCGCAGCTTGTATTGTCGGGGGACATCGAACCTGGCCAAGCACGTCAGCAATTGTTGCGCCGCGTGGAAGAGCTGAGCCAGGTTTTTACGGATGCAGATAGCCGCCGGGTCTTGGCCGAAGCCACGGATGCCCTGGTTGCAGAGCATTATTACAAGTGCCTCAAATCGCTTCGCTCGCTTCTGCCGCGCGAAGAGCGGCTGATGGCTTACCAGCAATGACATTCCAACCGGTTATCCCAAGCGGCGGAATCGTGGGCTGGCGGTTTCTGCAACGTACCTATGAAAGTCAGCTCCAGAGTTTTTCGTCGTCAGCTGCGAATGAAAGAGAGACAAAGTATTTTCTGGACAACATCGGAAAAATCCAATCCGCTGAAGAGCTGGTTTCGGATCGCAGGTTGTTGCAGGTCGCTTTGGGTGCGTTCGGCTTGGAAGGAGATTTGGACAACCGGTTTTTCATACGCAAAATCCTCGAGGATGGGGCACAGGCGGATGACGCGTTGTCCAATCGATTGGCCGACAAGCGATACCGGGAATTTTCTGACGCCTTTGGGTTTGGTCCCGGTGCTGTCCGAAAAACCGCGCTGACGTCCGACATGGAGCAAATCGCCCAGGCCAATTTGACGGCCCGGTTTGAAATTGCCGTTGGCGAGTCGGATGAAACGATGCGTATTTCGCTCCATGCACAACGAGAGCTTTCAGATCTTGCCAACAGAACCTCAAGCGCAGACACAAAGTGGTTCGATCTGATGGGGTTGCCGCCCTTGCGCAGCATGATGGAAACGGCACTTGGACTGCCGTCATCCTTTGCGCAGCTGGACATTGACAAACAACTGGTCGAGTTCAAGGCCAGGTTGCTCAAACTGACCGGCTCGGAGGATCTGGCACAGTTTTCGAACCCAAAGTCCATCGAGAAACTGACCGACACCTATTTGGCCAGAAGTCAGATTTCGCAACTTCAGAACACGATCTCGCCGGCGCAGACCGCATTGATCTTGTTGGGGGCCGCTTGAGCAGAACGCCTCCGGATCGAAGTGATCGGTGGAGCATGATCGCAAGGGCGTCACGCTGATCAAGGCAATGCGGTTTTCTTCAGAACTGCAACGAAAGGCCTCAACCGTTCAGAATCTCATCGGCTGCGGTTCGCAAAGCATATGATCTGACGGGTCGGGACACGTTGTGCAGATTGACGTCTCCCAGCGGTACAGCATTGGAACAGGCCGGTTCGATGTCTTCTGAAACGACAATGCGGTGCCCTTGCGACTTGCCGAACTCGCCCAAACGTGCGGCGATGTTTGCGGCCTGACCGATAACTGTGAAATCAAGCCGTTCGCGAGATCCCACATTGCCGTAGGTGACACGCCCATACGCGACGCCGATCGAACAGTCGCAATGCCTGTCCGTACCTTCTTTGCGCAGCTCTCCCAAAGTTTCGACGATTTTGATCGCCGAGCGCTGGGCATTGGTGCGGGCCGTACTGGCATCCTCGTCCGTTGCAGGGAAGACGGCCAGCACAGCGTCGCCAATGAACTTCAGGACTTCTCCGTTGTTGTCATGAACAATGCCCGAGACCGTTTCAAAGAACTCGTTCAGGAGATTGATATACTCGCCCCGGCCCAGCTTCTCTTCAAGGCTCGTTGAATTGCGGAGGTCGCAGAACATGATGGCGGCGTCGATCTCATCCCCGTCACCCCGCCTGATTTCGCCGCCCAATACGCGCGCGCCGGTGCGTTTGCCGACATAGGTTTCCAACAGGACCTGCGCGTTTTCGCGCTGCATGAACACTTCGTAGAAACGGGCGATTACCGAAGAACATTCAAAGACAAGGCCCAGATTTTCGGTGGTAAACCCGTCCGGGTGATCGCAGGTCAGCGTCAGAACATTGGTGCGCCCGTCGGAAAACGGCAAGGGCATGGCCACGTAATCTGTTGCGCCCTTGGCCCGCAGATCCTCCATGATCGGGAAGCTGTTTTGCGGGTTTTCATCATTCAACCTTTGCCGCACGCCACCCAGGCCGTTCGAGACATGCCGCAAGGGGCTGTTGATGAAAGCTGGGTGATCATAGATTTCGTATGTCGGAGCCCTAGTCAGAATCTCTTCTTCATCTTTTTCCCAGATATAGTGCTTGCCCGCGATCAGGGGATGAAGAGACCAGGCCAGAATGCTCAGCCTTTGTATTGCGATGCCGTGCTCCAACATCTTTTCGGCCAGCGCTTTGGTAAAGCTTTCGGGTGTTGCCGCGGTCGAAGCACCACGCATCAACCAATCAATCAGGGGCCCGCTGATGTTGCCGTCTTCAGGTTCACGAAGGCGGTTGTCGCCCAGATCGATTTTCGTATAGGCACCGGGCACAAAGCCGATACAGCCTTGAATGGCCGCGCTTTCGGGCAGGGCTTCTTCATAGGCCCAGACAGAATTGGCCAGGTTTTCGGACCCCAGATTGATGTCATGATACGTGGCAGTGCCTTTGAACGGGCAGAATGTTTGCAGGTCTGTTTCTTCGCTCAGATCAACACAGACATCCGCGCGGGGAACATAGATCGTGGGCGGCAGGCGCGTTTCATACATGACCTTGGCATCTGTGCTTTCAGCCAAAAGCACATCATTGCGGTAAATGGCAATTCTGCCATTCAGCGATTCAACCGAGATTCCATACCCATTGATTTTTGGTGCGGCGTGGACGTTCATATGCGACCTCCCTTGCCTGGGTTTTTTCTAGAATGGGGCTTTGCATCCCACATTCCAAGAGGCGCAGAACGGAAAAGTGTCAACGCATACGGTCATGCAGCAAGGCTCAGACCATTTGTATCACGTCTTTTTCGATGGACAGCATATACCCTTTTTTGGCGATGTTCTTGACCAGAAGTTCACTGACCATCTGGTTGCCAAGCGCATCCCGCAACCGTTTTATCCGTGTCGCGCCTGCGGCTTCGTCGCAATCGGCCTCATTGCGGCCGGAAATCATCGCCTCGATCTGAGCGCCGGACAAAACCTCATCATCCAGCCGGGATTCAGCCAGAACCGAGAGGGTTTCCATCGCGGCGGGCGTGAGTTTGAAATCCATGTTGTTGAGGTAGACGGTGTTTTCCTCGCGGCTGATCAGCAACGAGGTCACCTGAATGCCGGTGCGTTCGATCTGCGCCATGCGTCGGTTCAGCAGTACCAGCATAACCAGAAAGACCAACGCCGAGGCCATCATGGCGCAGGCAAAAACCAGCAGCACATAGATCACCATCCGATAACTGGACAGGGTGTCGGCGAAGGCGGTGCCGGACTGGGCCAGAATTTCAAGCAACCGGATTTCGGTTTGCGAGGTCAGATCGGTCTCGATGAACAATCGCTCGACCCGCGCGTTGAATGCGTTGGCGTCCGGCAGGGTCCAGAACAGGAAAACGGCGGCGGTGATCAGAATGGCGACAATGGCTGCGACGCCCAGCACGACCAGACGGACCCCCGACCGGCGTGCGTCAGAAACGGAGATAGAATTTTCCGGCATTGCCTTTCCTCTGATCCAACCCTTCCGGCCCGAAAACGGACTGCACTTCAAGCAAGGTCCAGCCTGACGCGCTCAGGCGCTGGGCGATTTCTGCCTGGGCCAGGCCCTTGTCGCAGTTCGAGACCTGAATGACCCCATAGTGCAGACGCAACGGGTTGTCTTTCTTGGCCTTGTAATCCGCATAGCAATCCGCCGCAGACGCAGCAGAGCCAAGCGATATCAGGACCGCAAAGGTCAGAGAAGAGAGGATCTGTTTCATAGGCCGCATCCTGCGCATGAGTTGCCGCGATATTCAATAACCCAAGGGGTTTGCGGGTTCTGATATCCGATAACACCGGGCCGTTATTGCTTGTCTGGACCGGTCGCCCCCAGTGTCAGGGCAATCAGGACGCGCTCCGTCACACGGTCGCCCAAACACTATGAAGGACACGCATCATGCACAGGAAATTCATCGCTTTCATCGTTGCGACCGCGGTTGCAATAACCGGGGTTTCTGCGTCTCAGGCACGGGCTGCGGACGCAAAGGACATTCTTGGCGGGCTGGCGGCCATCGCGCTCATCGGGGCCGGGGTTCACTATTACAACAAGGAAAAGAAAAAGGATCGGGCGACTCGCCATCAGACCTATACCCCGGCACCTTACACGCCGCAGCCGGTGCGCCCTCTGCCGCCGCGCGTGGCGCGTTATGATCTGCCCCAGCGCTGCCTGCGCACATTCAACGGGTATTCACAGGATCATCCGCTGCTTGGGCCGAAATGCCTCAAGAAGCACTACAAACATGCCAATAGCCTGCCGCAAGAGTGCAAAGTCGGTTTCTGGAATGGCCAAAAGGTCAAGCGGGCATACGAACCCGCGTGCCTGCGCCAGAAAGGATACCGTGTCGTTTACCAGTAACACCGGTTGAGCAGGAGCGGCGCCAAAGACGCGCCGCGTGAGAGAGGGCGGTGTGGGCTGCCCTCTCTTTTTTTCTTGCGGTGCTGTGTGAAACACGGTTTTCCAAAAGGATGACAAAACCAGATTTCGAACTTGAACAGGCGCTGCTGGACCGGGGCCATTGCCGTATCGCGGGTGTGGATGAGGTCGGGCGCGGCCCTTTGGCCGGCCCGGTCGTCGCGGCAGCGGTGATCCTGAACCCACAGGCCATCCCCAAAGGGTTGAATGATTCCAAGAAGCTGACGGCCAGACGTCGGGCCGCGCTGGATGCCGAGATCCGGCACAGCGCCGAGTTTGCCGTGGCCGAAGCCTCGGTCGCCGAGATTGACGAGATCAACATCCTCAGGGCATCGCATCTGGCGATGTTGCGCGCAGTCGAGGCACTGACACCGGCCCCCGATTTCCTGCTGATCGACGGGAACATGATTCCACGCGGCCTGAAAACCCCGTCGCAGGCCGTCGTGAAGGGGGACGCCCGATCGGTGTCGATTGCAGCCGCGTCGATCCTTGCGAAAAACTGGCGCGATCAGGTGATGGTGGATTTGGCGCAACAGCATCCGGGATATGGATGGGAAACCAACGCCGGTTATCCGTCAAAACAACACAAGGAAGCACTGCAAAATCTTGGCGTGACCCCACACCATAGACGTTCGTTCAAGCCGGTGCACAATATCTTGTATCAAGAGTAAATCGTAAGTCGCTGATTCAAAAAAGAAATTGACGCCGATTCGTCTTTGACTCATCCTTGTCTCAACCAAATGAGCGCAAAAGCGCCGTGGACACTTGAGGCAGTGATATGACGACAACCACCAAAAAGGGCGCAATAGCGCCCCCTTTAAACACGATTCTATCCGGGGACTGCATCGAAGTGATGAACAGTCTTCCCGAGGCATCCGTTGACCTGATTTTTGCGGATCCGCCCTATAATTTGCAGTTGAAAGGTCAGCTGCATCGCCCGGACAATTCTCAGGTGGATGCGGTGGATGATCACTGGGATCAGTTTTCCAGCTTTGGTGCCTATGACCAATTCACCCGCGCGTGGTTGAAGGCGGCACGCCGTCTGCTCAAGCCAAATGGTGCGATCTGGGTGATCGGCTCTTACCACAACATTTTCCGCGTTGGTTCGGCGTTGCAGGACGAGGGCTATTGGATTTTGAACGATGTGGTCTGGCGCAAGTCAAACCCGATGCCCAACTTCCGCGGCAAACGTTTTACCAACGCGCATGAGACGATGATCTGGGCTTCCAAGCGCGAAGGTGCCAAGTACACCTTCAACTATGAGGCGCTGAAGGCCCTGAACGAAGGCGTGCAGATGCGCAGCGACTGGGTGCTGCCGATCTGCACCGGGCATGAACGTCTGAAGGATGAAAACGGTGACAAGGCACACCCGACGCAAAAGCCGGAATCACTGCTGCACCGTGTTCTGATCGGCTCGACCAACCCCGGGGACGTGGTGCTGGATCCGTTCTTCGGCACCGGAACGACCGGAGCCGTCGCCAAGATGCTGGGCCGCGAGTTCATTGGTATCGAACGCGAGGAAAGCTACCGCAAGGTGGCCGAGAAGCGCATTGCCAAGGTCCGCAAGTTCGACCGTGAGGCTCTGGAAGTCAGCGCCAGCAAGCGCGCCGAACCCCGCGTTCCCTTCGGCCAGCTGGTCGAGCGTGGGATGCTGCGCCCGGGCGAAGAACTCTATTCAATGAACAGGCGTCACAAGGCCAAGGTCCGGGCCGATGGCACATTGGTCGGTGACAACGTCAAAGGCTCGATCCATCAGGTGGGCGCCCATCTGGAAAATGCGCCGTCCTGCAATGGCTGGACCTATTGGTGCTTCAAGCGTGACGGCAAAACGGTTCCGATCGACGTTCTGCGCCAGCAGATCCGGGCCGAGATGAACTGATACAAAGAACACCGCCGGTGCCTGTGGCCTGACACAAGGCACTACGCCTTGCCCCGCCGATCCTACGGCGGGGTCTTTTGTTTTCGGATCAACAGTGATTGCATGTTGTTGACCCTGACACTGCAAGAAAGATCACGGCCATGACCGAGACAACCGCGCAGCCCCGCCGCAGTCTGTTTTTCACGGAACTTGACACGTTCGATCTGGACAACAAATACACCGAGGCCGCGTTGGAGCGGCACAAGCGTGAAGGGTTGGAACTGGCCGTTCGCGCGCGCTGGGTGGCGATGGCACTGACCGGGGTTCTTCTGGTTTTCCTGAACCCGCAATGGGAGGTGCTTTGGTATCACTTCATTCTGCTGCTGATCTGCGCCAACGGTTGGCTGATCCGCCGTTCCGGTCGGGTGGGGCAATCGCGGGTCGAGCTTCTTTTGATCTTCGTGGATTTGTTGATCATGACCCTTGGAATGATTGTGCCCAACCCGTTCAGCGACGATGTCCGCCCTCTGGCCATGCAATACCGGTTTGACAACTTTCAGTACTTTTTCGTCATCCTGGCGGCTGGAACCCTAGCCTATTCCTGGCGCACGGTCATTGCCATCGGTTCGTGGACGGCATTGATGTGGACGATCGGTTGGATCGTTGCCTCGTGGGTGGCAACGCCGATTCCGGGGATCAGCGAAAAGGTTGCAGAGGCTTTGCAGGGCTATCCGGATGTTGCCGAGCTGTTGGATCCAAACAGTTTCATGATCCCTCAACGTATCCAGCAAGTGATCGTATTCATAATGGTCGCGGTAACGCTGGGCATTTCGATGCGGCGTCTCAATCAATTGTTGATGAACAACGCGGGATTGGAACGGGAACGGGCCAACCTGTCGCGGTATTTCTCGCCCAATGTGGTGGATGAGCTGAGCCAGAACGATGAGCCGCTGAAACAGGTCCGCAAAGAAGATGTGGCCGTTCTGTTCATCGATATCGTCGGGTTCACCAAATACGCCGCCGGGCGGGATCCATATGAAGTGATCGAGGTTCTGCGCGGGTTTCATGCCCGTATGGAAACCGAGGTATTCCGGCACCACGGGACCTTGGACAAGTATCTGGGCGACGGTTTGATGGCGACCTTCGGCACTCCGGTGCCAACGCCCCTGGACGCGAGCAATGCCCTAGACTGCGCGCGTGCGATGGTGGGTGTGATCGACCGTTGGAATCTGGAACGCCGCCGGGCGGGTGAGCCTGAAATCCATGTCGGCGTTGGGGTGCATCACGGCTCGGTCGTACTTGGGGATATCGGTGCCAACCGGTTGGAATTCGCGGTGATTGGCGATGCGGTCAATGTGGCGGCCAAGCTTGAGGCACTGACGCGTGAGTTCAAGGCGCGTATCGTTGTCAGCGATGCCGTACGCCTGCGGGTTGAGGAAGAAAACCCGCAGGCGCCGGAGGTCATGGCCGGTTTTGTTGCCTGCCGCGACCAACCCGTGCGAGGGGTCGAGGCGCCGATGGATGTCTGGGTGATGAAAAGCTGAGGGCCTCCCGCCCGTCAGAACAGCATCGCAGATGCCGTGCTGACAGTTGGGCCAAGCAGCGCGCCTGTGCGCGCTGCGGTCACGATTTTGGCATGGGGTTCAAGGATTTGTTGTAGGGGTGCCAGTCGGTGATCTCGGGATAATAGTGGCGTCGCCACGCGCGAACGCGCGGGTTCATGACCCGCCGCCAAAGCGGCGGTATCATCGCGGCCACAGTCATGACGGGATAGCCATAGGGCAATTGCGGTGCCGTGTCCGACGCGTGGTGTTGCAGCAGCGGAAACCGGCGATTGGGTTTGTAATGGTGGTCCGAATGGCGTTGAAGATTGATCAGCAACCAGTTCGAAGCTTTCTGCGAGGCATTCCAGGAATGGCGTGGCAGGACATGCTCGTACCGTCCTTCGCCCAGGTGTTTTCGGGTCAGGCCGTAATGCTCGACATAATTGACCAGCTCGAGCTGCCAGATCGCGACACCAGCCTGAAGCAGAAACAGCGCCACGCCGGACCATCCTCCGATCAGGCCGGCCAGTGCCAGCATCCCACCTTGCAGCGCCCAGTACCGCCAGAACGGGTTTGAACGATCTGTCCACGGTCTGTCGATACGGGCCAGCTTGTTGCGCTCGGCCTTGAGGGCCGAAACCCAGCATTGCCACAGAACGCGGGGATAGTAGCGATGGAAACCTTCGTTGTAGCGCGCCGTTACCGGATCGCGCGGGGTGCCAACATGGCGGTGATGGACCAACAGGTGCTCGGACCGAAAATGAGAATACAGCACCATGGCAAGAAGGATGTCCCCAAGCCAGCGTTCCAAGCGGCTTTTCTGGTGCATCAACTCGTGGCTGTAATTGATCCCAATCGTGCCCGAAATGACGCCCATGCCAAAGAAGAGGCCGATTTTCTCAAGCGTTGACAGATGGGTGTTGTGGGTTGCGTACCAGATCAGACCAAAAAGGGTGACGAACTGGATCGGGGCCCAGAGTTTTGTCAGCAATATGTACCATTGCAGCGCCGTGTCCGGCGTCTCGGGGTCGGCGTTTTGAGTGTTGAGCCCGGTGATCCGGTCCAGCACTGCAAAAGCCCACCAGGTTGCGGCAGGAACCAGCAGCAGTGACCATCCACCGGTAGCAGCTGAAAACCAGACCAGCGGAATCAGCAGCAGCGACACCCAGAAAGGGGATGCAGATTGCCAGCGGGACAGTGTGCCTGTTGCGATCATCTTTTCTGCTCCGACTTTACGGAGATATCCTAGCCATGGCCCGAAGACTTGCACAGCGGACTTATTGTCCTCGCCAAAGATCATAGACCTTGCGCATCACGGTTGGCAGGTCGCCGGGCCTGAAGCTGTGTTTGTCTACAACTGTCAGATGTTCGGGTATGTCGTGATCGGTGGTATCTGTGGTCCAGATCCGCAAAATCAGGTGGAAATGCGTAAACGTATGGCGCACTTCGCCCGGCAACATCGTCCAATTCGCAGGGAATGGAGGCCGTTCGGCCGGGGCATCGTTCCACTCTGATCCGGGCCAGCCCAGCATTCCGCCCAGCAAACCTTTGTCAGGCCGGCGTTCCAGCACCATGGCCCCGTCTGCACTTTGCGCAACATACACGTGCCCACGGCGCGTGGGTTTGGGCTTTTTGGGTGTTTTTCGTGGCAGGTCGGCCTGGGTGCCTGCAATGCGGCTCTGACAGGGGTCACGCAGGGGGCAGATGCCACATGCCGGCGACTTCGGCGTGCAGATGGTTGCCCCCAAATCCATGACCGCCTGCGCGTAATCGCCGGGACGTATGGCCGGGGTCAGGGCCGACGCCTTTTCCTTCAGCAGGGGTTTGGACCCGGGCAGCGGATCGTGAATGTCATGGAGCCGGGCCATGACCCGTTCGACGTTTCCATCCAGCACGGTTTCAGGCCGATCAAACGCGATGGCCGAGATCGCAGCGGCGGTATAGGGGCCTATGCCGGGTAGGTTCAGCAGCGCTTCTAAGCTGTCGGGAAACCGGCCATCGTAGTTCTGCGTGACGGCACGGGCGCATTTCAAAAGATTGCGGGCGCGGGCGTAATAGCCAAGCCCGGCCCATTCCCCCATGACCTGCTCGTCCGGTGCGGCGGCCAGAGCCTGAACCGTGGGCCAGCGGGTGGTGAAGCGCAGGAAATAGTCGCGAACGGCGGCAACTGTTGTTTGCTGCAACATCACTTCGGACAGCCAGACCCGATAGGGGTCGGGGCGCATCCCGGCGGCGCGATCCGCCGGACCGATGCGCCATGGCATTTCGCGGGCGTGGCGGTCATACCATTCCAGCAACGCATCACTGACGGTGAATTCAGCAGAGTCACGCAAGTTTTATTCAACTCCCGGTCGGGTTTCGCTGGCACATGGTGGCCTGCCCAGTACAATAGAGGTGTAGGAGCAGGAAACCAGATGCAACGCAGACGTTCTTCGACCCGCGGGTTCAAACGCACCGCATCCTTGCTGAACGATCAGATCCGGCGCGCCGGGGAAAGCCGGGGGTTTGCCGTGTCGCGGCTTTTGACCCACTGGGCCGAGATTGTCGGCCAGGAAACCGCCGCCATCGCGCGCCCGGTCAAAGTGGGTTATGGCAAGGGCGGATTTGGTGCCACCCTGACCGTGTTGACGACCGGGCCACAGGCTCCGATGCTGGAAATGCAGAAGGAACAGCTGCGCGGCAAGGTAAACGCGGTCTATGGCTATAACGCCATCAGCCGTGTCCGTATCACCCAGACCGCTCCGACCGGATTTGCCGAGGGGCAGGCCAGTTTCGACCACAAGCCGAAGCAAGCCAAACCCCAGATTGCGCCTGACATTGCCACCGAGGCCGACAAAATGTCACGCGATGTACATGATGAAGATCTGCGCGCGGCTCTTGAACGTCTCGGGCGCAACGTTTTATCCAAACAGAAACGCTGAGAAAGGGCTGAAAATGAGCCGTATTGCAACCTTAATCTGTGCGGCCGTCGCCGTGGCCGCTGGCGGCTATTGGCTGACAGGGTCGAACACCAATGTCACCATTCCACTGGTCAGTGCCGCCGAAGCGCAGGAGGCAGACCTGGATACTTCGACGATCGTCGAGATGGTGCTGGGCGCCGAGGATGCACCTGTCGAAATCATCGAATATGCGTCCTATACCTGCCCGCATTGCGCGAGTTTCCATCAGGGCGCCTTCAAACAACTCAAGAAAGACTTCATCGACACCGGCAAGGTCAAGTTTACCTATCGTGAGGTGTATTTTGACCGCTACGGCCTTTGGGCATCGATGGTTGCACGCTGCGCTGGCCCCGAAAAGTTCTTCGGTATCACAGACCTGATCTATGAAGGGCAGGCAGAATGGACACGCGCAGGTGGTCCGGCCGAGATCGTGGACGAGCTGCGCAAGATCGGTCGTTTGGCCGGCATCGATGGCGATCAGCTCGAGGCTTGCCTGCAAGACGGTACCAAGGCGCGGACATTGGCTGCGTGGTATCAGGAAAACGCCGAACGCGATGGTATCCAGGCGACGCCATCATTTGTGGTGAACGGCAAGAAGGTCGACAACCAGTCCTACGCTGACTTCAAAAAGCTGATCGAAGACGAACTGGGTGGCTAAACACCCTTTTCCGGTTGGCCCTGTCTGGGCCGACCGGGCCTATTGTGGTGCAGGTGCTGCCTTCAGCAGCATGTCGCGGACCTTGTCGGTTTCGCCGACCCGCAGACGCACCGGCAGAGTGATCACTTTGCTCCGAAAAGCCGGGGGCAGACGTACGGCATCTTTCTCGGTCGTTATCATCTGAGCACCCAGTTGGCGCGCCTCGTTTTCCAGACGGGCCATCAGTGCCTGAGTCAGAGGCTGGTGATCGTCCAGGGCTTCGGCGCGGACCAGGTCTACGCCCAGCTGCCGCAGGGTTTTGAAGAACTTCTCGGGGTGGCCGATACCAGCAAATGCCAAAGCGCGTGTGCCGGTCCAGTCCATGCCGGTTTGCAGGGGCTCGATTGCTCCGGTGACATGGGGAACGGACAACTTGTCGCCCCACTGAGCGGTGAAAGCCATTTGCGCGGCCTCATCGCCCAGAGACAACACAAGGTCGGCCCGTTTCAACCCGATGTCGACCGGTTCCCGCAGTGGCCCGGCAGGCAGGCACAAACCGTTTCCGAACCCGCGTTGAGCATCGACAACAATGATCGAAAAATCCTTGGCCACCGAGGGGTTTTGAAACCCGTCATCCAGCACGATTACCGTGGCGCTCGCCGCTGCGGCGGCCCGTGCGCCTGCCGCCCTGTCCTTGGCAACCCAGACTTCAGCAAACATCGCCAGAAGCAGCGGCTCGTCTCCTACTTCGGCAGCCGTGTGCCGGGCCGGATCGACCTGCACCGGCCCGTCCAAAGAGCCTCCGTGCCCCCGCGTGACGACATGTGGTTCGTGCCAGGCGCCTCGAAGCTGTTCAAGGGTCCAGATCACCGTTGGTGTTTTACCTGTTCCACCAGCATTGAGGTTGCCGATACAGATCACGGGCACACCCGGCTTTTCGCCGGCCTCCGAGGCGATCCTTCTGGCGGTTGCCGCTGCATATAGGCGCCCCAACGGTGCCAGCAGACGCGCCCTCAGATCCGGTTGGTCCGGGGTCGTGTTCCAGAAATCAGGTGCCCGCATGATCCGCACTCCGCTGATCCAGAATATCCTGCACCATTTCGATCAGGGCGTCAGCCTGCGGTGCGCCTTCGGTCAACAACTGCCATCCAGCTAACGCCATGCCGGCAGCTTGATCCGGTGCCAGAAGCTGCACAACGGCGTCGCCCAGTTCGGTTGCAGTTTTAACCTCTTTGGCGGCGTTCACCTGTTGCAGGCTGGAATAGAATTCCTGATGGCGGTGCACATATGGTCCGAACATGATCGCGGACCCCAGCGCGATTGCTTCGGACGGGTCCTGACCGCCCGCGCCGCGTTCCAGCGAGCTGCCCATGAAGGTCACTGGTGCCATGCGATGCCACAGGCCCAGGTTTTCGGGGTCCGATGTCAGGACGACCTGCGTGGTGTCTTCAATCATGTCCCCTTCATCCCAGTTGACGCAGCGCAGGTCCATCGATTCCAGCCGCCGTCTCAGCGGCGTGACTTCCGGCTCGTTTGCCACGTGCAACACCAGAACCAGCCGATGCAGCATCCGCAGCGCCTGACGGTGGGCTGTCAGAACCGAGATGAATTCCTTGTCCTGAACCCATGCCGCCAGCCAAACCGGACGCCCGGCAAGTGTATGAGTGGTCTCGATAAGTTCGTCTTCTGGCCAGGGCCGGGGGTTGGGGCTGATCCGCAAAGGCGGTGATTCCGCAACTTTTCCGGATTGGATTCCGAGGCGGCGGATCTGTCGAGCCGTCTCGGCGGATGGCGTGAGAATCTTACGGAAACAGTCAAAGGTCACCCGTGTGATGTCCGGCAGCCAACGGGCGTTCCGGGACAGTGTGACGCTGAATTGGGCGTCGAACAGGACCAGCGGGATCGCCTGTTCGTCAGCGCGCGTGACAATGTTGGGCATCAGATCGCCACCGACCCACAACCCCATGTTCGGACGCCAGTATTCGATAAACTCGCGGGCGGCGCCACTCTGTTCCTGTGGCAGGTTGATCAAAGGGAACCTGCTGTCCGGCCAGTTGGACAGATCCTCATCCGGGGGTGCTGTCAGCAGGAAATTCAGCTTGGCCCTGACCTGCGACAGCCGACGGCAGAAGTCGGTCACAGCCCGCAGCCGATCCGGGGTGGCAACATGGATCCATAGCAACTCACCTTCGGGGCGCGGCAGGTTGGATTGCGGCGCAACCCCGTTGCGCAACCCCCATGACAACACCCTATAGGCGGCCAGGCTGAGTGAGCGCGGTTTGCTCATGTTCCGATTCCCGGCCCGGCCGGATCCAGCAGTGCCGACAGTTGCTGATGAATCGAGGCGCTGGCGGCGATCACGCCGTTCAACCTGGGATGCATATTGTTGAAGATCAGCCGTTGACCCGTACGGTCGGAACACACGCCGCCGGCCTCTCGGATGATCAGGTCGCCGGCGGCAATATCCCATTCCCAACTGGGGCGCAGGGTCAGCATGCCATCGAACCGACCCTGCGCAACCAAAGCCATGCGATAGGCAAGTGACGGGCGGTAGGCGCGTTCGAAATCTGGCGCCTGCGCGTCGCGCCAGTGCCGAGCGTCAAGATTTGGCTTGGCGGCCAGAATTTCTGATTGCAAAAGCTCTGCGGTATCCGAGGTCGTGATCGTCTTACCATTGAGAGTCGCGCCCTGACCCTGTGCCGCCGTGTATAGCAAATCCCGCATCGGCAGGTAAATGACCGCCGCCGTCACCTCGCCGTTATCGGCGACGGCTATGGAATGTGCCCAGGTGCGCGCACCTTCTGCAAAGCTTCGGGTGCCGTCGATCGGGTCGATGATGAAAGTGCTGCTGCGGTCCAGCCGGTCGGTGGAATCCTCGGATTCCTCACTGAGCCAGCCATAGCCCGGTCGCGCCGAACACAACCGCTCCTCCAGCATCGTGTTCACGGCAAGATCCGCCTCGGTCACTGGGCCGGCGCCATCGGGTTTGTCCCAGCGCTGTGCTTGCGTGCCGGAATAGCGCGTGGCGATCTTGCCGGCCTCCAGCGCCGCCTCGATCAGCAGGGGCAGATCAGTTGCCGGCAAGTGTCATTCCTTCGATCAGAAGCGACGGAACCACGCGCGACAGGTATGGGCGGGCATCGTTTGCCGGGATGATCCGGCGCAGCATGTCCCGCAGATTGCCCGCGATGGTGCATTCATTGACCGGATGCGTGATCTCGCCATTCTCGACCCAGAAGCCCGATGCACCCCTTGAATAGTCACCGGTATTGGGGTTGATCGTCGATCCGATCATGGACGTGACCAGCAACCCGGTACCCATATCGCGCAGCAGGTCGGCGCGGCTTTGGTCACCTTGTGTCAGGCTCAGGTTCCAGTTGCTGGGCGATGGCGGGCCCGAGACCCCACGAGCGGCATTTCCCGTGGACGCCATATCCAGTTTTCGCCCGCTCGACAGGTCCAGCGTCCAGCCGGTCAGAGCGCCGTTTTCCACGATTGCCCGGCGTTGTGTCGGCAGACCCTCGGCATCAAAGGGACGCGAGCCCGAAATGCGCGGGCGGTGTGGGTCTTCGATCAGGGACAGGTGCGCAGGCAGAACATCCTGCCCCAAGCAATCCTTGAGCCAGGATGCGCCTCGCGCGATCGCCGCGCCATTGCTCGCGGCCAGAAGGTGGCCGATGAGCGAGGACGAGATCCGTTCGTCGAAGAGCACCGGAAAACTTCCCGTCACAGGTTTGCGCGCACCAACCTGTTGCACGGCGCGTTCGCCTGCTGTGCGCCCGATTTCTTCCGCGCTGCGCAGGTCGGATTGGAACGTCCGGCTGTCGCCGTCATAGTCCCGTTCCATCCCCGTGCCTTCGCCCGAGATCGCAACACAGGAAACTGACCGGCTGCTGCGCGCGTACCCGCCGGTGAACCCGTTTGTCGCGGCCAGATGCACATGGTGGGTTCCGTAACTTGCGGCCGCATCCGACACCTGGGTAACGCCGGCGACGGCCAGTGCTGCGGCCTCGGCCGTCAGAGCATCCTGCATCAGGGCTTCGGCAGACGGGGCCGGGGCGGGGTCTGACAATTCCAGTGACTCTATGTTCCAGTCTGTGACCAGCTGGTCCTTGTCAGCCAGCCCGGAAAACGGATCTTCGGGGGCCTCTCTGGCCATTGCGACAGCTCGTTCCGCCATGGCGCGCAGGGTTTCAGGGCGGCTGTCGGAACTGGACACAATGGCGGATCGTTTGCCCAGAAACACCCGCAATCCCAAATCAGTGCCTTCCGAGCGTTCGGCATGTTCCAGCGCGCCGCCCCGCACTTCGACGGAAACAGAGGATCCGTCGATAACGATGGCATCCGCCGCGTCCGCGCCTGCCTTGCGGGCCACGTCAAGCAAGTGATGGCTGATTTCTTCTGGTGAGCAGGTCATGAGGCCTCCGGGTTGATTGCCAAGGACCTAGCCTTGGACCGCCCGTCTCGCAAGACCTGTGACCAGATTGTGCGTTGAGGATCGCGGTGAACCCGTGCCGTTTCAGAGGTTTGGGCAGGGGTTGGCAGGACAGAGAAAGGGCCGCATGTTGCGCGGCCCTTTCCGTTGATTGTCACTTGATACGTTGACCATTCGCTAGGATCTGGCCGTCTTCGGTGAACTCGATCTTCGAGTTCAGTGTGTCAGGTTCTTCGCCCGGAACTGCCATCAGACCCATCATCATGCGGGCGCCCAGCGCGTCTTCGTCCGAGATGATTCCCATTCCGATCAGGGTGTCGATCAACTGGTTGGCGCCAACCAGCTGAAGGTTCGCCACGCCGCTTGGGCTGGGCAGGCCATCAAACTCTTCGGTGTTGGTGTTGTCGAAAGCAAAATCACCGTCACCGGTCAGTTTGGCGCCAACTAGCGAAACCAGCAGTTCGTTGATCTTCAGCGAGTGCAGTTCCCCCGGCGCTTCGTCGGATTCGACGTCGATTTCAGGATCGAAGATATTCATCAGCACTTTCGCGGTTCCCGTCGCATCCAGCGCAATCGTCGCCGGATCACGCGGCAGCGCGCCCGCAGGATCGAAAATGCCCCACAATATGTCCGACATGGTGAAATCGGTCAGGTTCAGCCCAAAGCCGAAGGGTTGAACCTCGTCCGATTGCTGGATGGGGAATTCGAAGTTCAGGCCCGCCTTGGCCATCGAAAGTTCGATCGGGAACGGCAGGCCCGCCGTGGTAACGGCCATCTTCGTGCTGTTCTGGTCAATGTCATAGACGATACGCTCTGCATCGATGCTGGCTGCAAAACGCCCGCCTTCGGACGTGCTGTTCATCGAGAACGCCTGACCTTCGCTGGTCCCGCTCAGATCCGTGCTGCCCGCGGCATAGGTGAAGGTGCCGTCAAACGAAAAACCAGCCTTGTAAAAGGCTTCTGGGTCCGAAAAGTCAAAATCCGGCGGGACCACGTTGTTGCCCTCAAATGCCAGTTGATCGAGTTGACCGTTGATCAACCCGCTTTCGCCGCTTTCAGGATCCTGAAAGTTCAGATCATAAGTTAACGTGGCTGCGTTGAACGTCTGGCTGATGTTCCGATTGTCACCGATCTGCATCCGCGAGCTGCCGGACAGATCGCTTGCTTGGACATCGATGCCAAACACATCATTGGGCAGAGCCTCACCATCGACCTCAATCGAATCCAGTTTCACGCCCAGATTGTCAGCCTTGTAGTCATAGGTCATGTCGTCCGGTGTGCCTGACACGACCATTTTCAGTTGGTTGTGGGAATAGGTGACAGTGGCTGCGAAGTTTTCGTCTTCGGCCTGACCGGTGATTTCCATGGGAAAGCTTTCCGGCAGGTCAATGGTAACGGTCCCGTCACCATTTTCGGTCAGTGTCATTTCCGGCATGACCATCTGAAACTGTCCGTCCTCTTCGGGAAGGGCCACTGAAAGTGTCATGTTGGAAATCGTGGTGACGTCGCCCGAGATGCTTTCGTCTCCTGTGACGGTGTAACCCATCGAGGTGAAATAGCTCTGCCAATCGGACCAGACGTCATCGGCCGACAGATCGGCAAACGCCCCTTGGGTGGCAACGGCATAAGCCAGGGCAGCGCCGCAGCTGCGGCGAAGGAAAACGGACATAAGGTAACCCTTCTTGATCAATTTGTGGCGCATGGTCGGTTTTGTGGCGGGTATCGTCAAGGGGGCAAGGGCTGGACCCTTTCCCCGTTTACGCGCTACGGCTGTAGCCGACAGAGATTGCAATGCGTGAGGAAGGGCAAATGCAGGGAAAAACTGTTCTCATAACCGGGGCCAGCCGAGGAATTGGGGCCGAGGCAGGGCGCGTTTTTGCCGCAGCCGGCGCCAATGTCGCATTGGTGGCTCGCAGCAAGGACCAGATTGACGCTCTGGCGGCCGCATTGGGCGATCAGGCCATCGCATTGGCCTGTGACGTCAGCGATTTCGCGCAGGTGGAACAAGCCGTGGCCACATGCGTGGACCGGTTCGGTGGGTTGGATGTTCTGATCGGCAACGCGGGTGTGATCGATCCGATTTTTCATCTCTCGAATGCTGACACCGAGGCGTGGAGCAAGGCCATCGACATCAACCTGAAAGGTATTTTCTACGGGATGCGCGCTGCGTTGCCGGTGATGCGGGCTGCGGGAGGGGGGAGCATTCTGACGATCTCGTCCGGTGCTGCATCGAACCCGGTCGAAGCCTGGAGCCACTATTGCGCCTCGAAGGCCGGGGCCAAGATGCTCACGGAATGTCTGCATATGGAAGAAGCCCATAATGGTATTCGCGCCATGGGCCTGTCACCGGGGACGGTGGCCACCGATATGCAGCGGTCGATCAAGGCCAGCGGCATAAATCCCGTCAGTCAGCTGGACTGGGATGTGCATATCCCTGCGGACTGGCCCGCACGGGCGCTGTTGTGGATGTGCTCGGATGATGCCGATGAGTTTCTTGGCACTGAAATTTCGCTGCGGCTTGAAGACATCCGCAAACGGGCCGGGCTGATATGATCGATTTGACCAAAGAGGACGGCCTGTGGACCGTCACGATCAACAATCCCGGCAAGGCGAACGCCCTGACCGGGGCCATGCTCGCGGAACTGGCCGAGATCGCCGAATCCGCGACAGAGGCCAAGGCGTTGATCCTGACCGGCGCGGGCAAAGTGTTCAGCGCTGGGGCAGATCTGGACGAAGCGCGCGCCGGTCTGGCCAAATCGGATGTCTGGGAAAGGCTGTCCGGCGCCATTGCCGCGTTGCCCTGTCTGACCGTTGCCGCACTGAACGGCACTTTGGCAGGCGGGGCCAACGGTATGGCACTGGCCTGCGATCTGCGCATTGCCGTGCCATCGGCCAAGTTCTTCTATCCGGTGATGAAGCTGGGGTTTCTGCCACAACCGTCCGACCCCGCGCGGCTGACGGCTCTGGTCGGACCGGCAAGGGCCAAGTTGATCCTTGTGGCGGGTCAGAAAATCACCGCGCAGGAGGCGTATGAATTTGGCCTCGTGGACCGAATTGTGGATCCCGATCACCTGATGCAAACCGCACGCGATCTGGTGGCCGACAGCGTGAACGCCGACCCCGAGATCGCGGCGGGAATCGCAAGGTTGTGCTCATGAGGCTGTCTGCACTGCGCCTGCGGGTCGCTGACCCGGGTCGGCTGGCCGCGTTTTATCGCGACATTCTGGGCATGTCCGTCGGCCCAGCAGAAACCGGCCACCGTGTCGGCTATGACGGTGCAGACGCAGATATTTTGTTGCTGCCAGGTGGAGGAGGGTACACCCATGACAAGGGGCAGCGGTACTGGAAGATAGGAATCACTGTGCCGGATGTCGATCTTGCTGCGGTTCATCTGCGCAGGTTCGACGTTCCAGTGAGCACGCCGAACCAGTTTCTGGACATCGGCTACATGTGCCATCTTGCGGATCCCGAAGGATTCGTCATCGAACTGCTGCAACATGATTTCGAAGGCAACCGGCCGCCGCATGCCGCGAACCCCGACGCGCCTTTTGCGCAGGCTCGGATCGGTCAGATTACCCTTCGAACCGGCGATATTGCCGCCGAAGACGCATTCTGGCGCGCCCGGGGCATGTCGTTGCTGTCGATGCAGGAGGTCGCCCCTTACGGCTTTGACCTGCATTTCTATGCCTTTACCGACGAAACCCCGCCCAATCATGATCTTTGGGCTGTTGAAAACCGCGAATGGCTGTGGAAACGCGCCTATACGACGTTGGAATTCCAACATGTTGCGGGCGCACAATTCGCCCATGTACCGGACTTTCGGGGTATCGAGATCGAAGGCCTGTCCGAACCTCTCACAGATATTGTCGGCGACCAGATCCTGCCAGGTTGATCAGCGCCCGCGCCGCTTGCCCGGAACTTTCGAACGAAACCCGGGTGGACGTTTGCGGACCCAAGTCAAAAATTTCTCGAGCCTTGGATGCGCACGCAGGGCCTCAACTGTGTTGAAACTGCGTGCCAGTTCGGCTTCGGTCAGGGTGGCGTGCACCTCTTTGTGGCAGATCTGATGCAGCAGAACCGTTGGTCCGCCCTTGCCTCCTTTGAGTTTTGGGATCAGATGATGCAGGCTGCCACCCCCGTTGGGGATCGGGCGGCCGCAAAGCGGGCAGATCGGATCGCTGTTCGTCATGATGATGTGAAACTTGCGCCTGTGACGGGCGAAGGCAAGAGGGTGCGAATGGCGCAGGCAGTGGTGATCGGAGCAGGCCCCGCCGGGTTGATGGCGGCAGAACAGCTGGCCGCAGCCGGGCATTCCGTGTTGGTGGCCGAGGCCAAACCTTCGGTCGCGCGCAAGTTCCTGATGGCCGGGAAATCGGGGCTGAACCTGACCAAGGACGAGCCGCTTGGTGACCTGATCCGCGCCTATGGTGAAGCGGCGGATTGGTTGCGTCCGATCATGTCTGACTTTGATGCCGAAGCTGTTCAGCACTGGGCGCGCGGGTTGGGGCAGGCGCTGTTTGTCGGTTCGACGGGGCGCGTGTTTCCCGAAGCAATGAAGGCCTCACCCTTGTTGCGGGCCTGGTTGGCACGATTGGGCAAGGCCGGGGTCGAAATCAGGACCCGCTGGCGTTGGACTGGCTGGGAAAATGATGCGCCGGTGTTTGACACTCCGGACGGGCGGCGCAGTGTTTCGACGGATGTCACCGTGCTGGCACTGGGCGGTGCAAGCTGGGCCCGCCTTGGCTCGGACGGTCACTGGGCGCAGATATTGGACGGAAAAGACGTGGCTTTGGCACCCTTTGAACCCGCAAACTCAGCCATTTCCGTTGATTGGAGCCCACATATGCAGCCCCATTTCGGGGCCGCATTGAAATCGATCCGATGGATGGCAGGCGATTTGGAAAGCCGAGGAGAGGCTGCGATTTCCAGAACCGGTCTGGAAGGCGGAGGGCTGTATACGCTGACACCGGCCTTGCGCGCGGGGCAGCCATTGTTTGCTGATCTGACGCCTGATCTGGACCAACAGGCTCTGCTGGCGCGGTTGTCCGCGAAACGGTCGAAAACAACACTGTCCCAGTGGATGAGAAAATCGCTGAACCTGTCTGCTCAGAAAATCACCCTGTTTCATGAAATGGCAAAACGCGGCGGCCACTCTCAACCCGTGCAAGTGAGCATATTGAAAAAGCTGCCTATCCGGCATGCCGGCCTTCGCCCGATGGACGAAGCCATTTCGACCGCAGGTGGTATCAAACGGACAGCGCTGGATGACGGGCTGATGCTGACAGCCCTGCCGGGTGTGTTCTGCGCCGGGGAAATGCTGGATTGGGAAGCCCCGACCGGGGGCTATCTGCTTACGGCTTGCCTGGCAACCGGGCGCTGGGCCGGTCGGTCTGCCGCGGACTGGCTGGAAAAGGCTGAGTGACCTAGCGGGACCGCGCCAACATCGCCAAACGGATCATCGCGCGTTCCACCAGCGCCATTGCGGGGGCTGTCTGCCCCGCAGACCGCAGCGCCAAATCCGTATCGGTCAGAACCGTCAGCGCGGTTTGCAGCTTGGCCGCCCCCCAACCTTGTGCCTGCCGCAGGATACGGTCACGCCGTTTGCCGTAAACCGGCGGACGCAGCTTGCCGATGCCCTGCGCAGCACCACCGGGATCAGAAGCGCAGGCATAGAGTGTCCGAAAATGCCGCATCGCTCCGATGCACAGAGTCACGCCATTGGTGCCCTGCGCCTGCAATCTCCGGATCAGCGGCCCGATCTCACCGGCGCGGCCTTCGGCAACGACGTTGAGAACATCATCCAGCGCCGCCTCGGTCGAGCGCGGGGCGCAGGCCTCGATATCTTCGATTGTCAAATCAGTGCTGTCACCGCGTTTGTAAAGAGACAGTTTTTCAATCGTTTGGGCGAAATCACCGGGGCTTAGGCTTACTGCCAATTCGCTGATTGCAGACATGACATCTCGGGGCACGTTTTTCATACCCGACTCGGCAAGAACCCGTTCCACTTCGGCGCGTGAGGGCGGGTCGTCATAAATGCCGACGGCATAGGCGGCAGGGTGGCCTTCGAACGCCTTGCGGATTTTCGAGCTGGGTTTCAATTGCCCCGCGGTCACGATGATCTGGGCGTCTCCGGGGGCCCAATCTTCGAGCGCGGCCAGAATTGACGACGCCGCGGTTTCGGTTGCGTCTTCCACGAAAACGGCACGTGGACCGGGAAAGAAGCCGACCGCCTTGACCGCGTCCAGCAGCAGGGCGGGATCACCACGCAGATCGCCACCGGGCATGCGGGTCAGGCGCATTTCTTCTTCGGCTTGGGGGCCAAGCAGAGCGGCCAGCACCTGTTGCCGCTTGAGCGCAACCCGCATCGCATCCGCGCCATAGATAAGCAGCCCGGTCTTGTCCGCGTCCGGCTTGGCAAAATACCCCTCAGCCTCGCGCGGGCTCAGCTTCATGCGGCCAGATCCGGTGTGGCGTAAAGACGGTTCATGATCTGACCCGACAGAATCATCATCAACCGTCTCTTGGCATCGCGCTCATCCGCCAAGGTAGAAACGGTCGATCCTGCGGCAGAATATGACACGAAATCCGCCACCGAGCCCGAGGCGATGATCTGACCGGTTGCGTTGGACCGCAGGTTGTATTGCGCGCGTCCGTCGATCGTGTAGCGTTGCGTTTCGTTTGTGGTGGTGATTGCTGCGCCACGCGTCACGGTCGAAACTTGAACATCCAGCTTGTAATCGTTCCCCGACCCGGCGCTTCGCCCCAGTTGCTGTTCCAGATTTTGGACCAGCAAATAGCTTTCCACGGTGTTGGGCGCCGACACCTCGACGCGGCCATATAAGGCCGAACCCGATCCACCAGGTGCATAGACGGGCTCAAAGCCGCAGGCGGCCAGCGCCAGCGGCATCAGCAAAAACGTTCTGCGATCAAACGACAACATTCACAATCCGGCCCGGAACGACGATCACTTTCTTCGGCGCATTCCCTTCCAGCGCCTTTTGAACAGCTTCGGTGCTGAGCGCAATTTTTTCAACCTCGGCTTTGTCCAGATCCTTGGCCACGCTGATTTCCGCGCGACGCTTGCCGTTGATCTGAATCGGCAAGGTGACGGTGTCATCAACCAGCATCGCCTCGTCGGCGACGGGCCATGGCGCAACGGCCACAAGGCCTTCGCCGCCCTGATGGGCCCAAATATCTTCCGCCAGATGCGGTGTCATCGGCGACATCAGCTGTGCCAGCGTTTTGATGGCCTGCTTTTGGGCCGCAGCACCTGCCTTGGATTTCGCCAGCGTGTTGGTGAAGGCATAAAGCTTGGCGATGGCCGCGTTGAAGCCAAAGCTTTCAACACCCAATGTCACATCGCGGATGGTTTTGTGCATCTCGCGCAGCAGTTCCTCATCGCCTTCACCCGTGGCGTTCGGGTCCATGGCGCCGATCTTGTCGCAGAGATTCCAGACACGGTTGAGATGCTTGTACGCGGCCTCGGCCCCCGCAGCCGTCCATTCCACGTCCCGTTCGGGTGGCGAATCGGACAGCACGAACCAGCGCGCGGTATCGGCGCCGAAGGCCGAGATGATGCTGACCGGGTCGACAACGTTCTTCTTGGACTTTGACATTTTGGCCGATGGGATGATCTCGACCTCTGTGCCGTCAGCCAGTTTTCCGTCCGTGACCTCTTCGGGCAGGTGATAGACCGGACGACCGTTGGCATCGCGGGTCTGGTAGATCTCGTGCGTCACCATGCCTTGGGTAAACAGCGCGTCGAAGGGTTCGATGGCTTTGTCCGGCAAATGCCCGGTGATGTTCATCGCGCGGGCGAAGAACCGCGAATACAGCAGATGCAGAATCGCGTGTTCGATCCCGCCGATATACTGGTCAACATTCATCCAGTATTCCGCCTCGGCCAGATCGGTGGGCGTTTCCGCGCGCGGAGCGGTGAAGCGCGCGAAATACCACGACGAATCCACGAATGTGTCCATCGTGTCGGTCTCGCGCTTGGCAGGGGCGCCACAATTCGGGCAGGCGCAGTCGCGCCAGGTCGGGTGACGGTCCAGCGGGTTGCCCGGTTTGTCGAAGGTGACATCATCGGGCAGGCGAACTGGAAGGTTCTCTTTCTTTTCAGAGACCACACCACAGCTTTCGCAGTGAACGACAGGAATCGGACAACCCCAATAGCGCTGACGGCTCAAGCCCCAGTCTCGCAGGCGATATTTCGTGACCCCTTCGCCCCAACCGGCTTTTTCGGCGAAATCGATGGTGGTGTTGATCGCCTCTTCTCCGGTTGCTTCGGTCAAGCCTGCGAAATGGTTTACCCAGCGGACTTTCTCGGTCTTTGGCGGGACAAAGGCGATCTTGTCGACCGGCGTGTCGTCGTCCAGCGCAAAGAACGTATCGATCACCGGCAGATCGTATTTGCGGCAGAAATCAAGGTCGCGTTGGTCATGGGCCGGGCAGGCGAAGATCGCGCCGGTGCCGTAATCCATCAGGATGAAATTGGCGATCCAGACCGGCAGTTCCCAGTTCGGGTCCAACGGGTGCTTGACGCGGATGCCGGTGTCGAAACCCAGCTTTTCGCCAGTTTCGATGGCCTCTTCCGTGGTGCCGCCCTTGCGACATTCAGCAACGAATTCAGCGACCTCCGGGATTTCGGCCTCAAGCTGTTTGGCGATCGGGTGATCGGGCGAGATCCCAACGAAGGATGCGCCCAGCAGCGTGTCGGGGCGCGTCGTGTAGACAGTGATCGGTTCCCCACCATCGGTGCGCTCGAACCCGAATTGCAGGCCGCGCGACTTGCCGATCCAGTTTTCCTGCATCAGTCGAACCTTGGCGGGCCAGTTTTCCAGCGTGTCCAGAGCGTTCAGCAGTTCTTCGGAATAATCCGAGATCTTGAAGAACCACTGCGTCAGCTCGCGCCGTTCCACCAGCGCACCCGAGCGCCAGCCGCGCCCGTTTTCCACCTGTTCATTGGCCAGAACGGTCATGTCGACCGGATCCCAGTTGACCACGGCGTTCTTGCGATAGACCAGCCCTGCCTCGAGCATGTCGAGGAACAGCGCCTGCTGCTGGCCGTAGTACTCCGGATCACATGTGGCGAATTCACGGGACCAGTCGATCGACAGGCCCAGTGGCTTCATCTGGGCGCGCATGTCGGCGATATTGCCGTAAGTCCACTCTTTGGGGTGGCCGCCGATCGCCATGGCAGCGTTTTCCGCCGGCATCCCGAACGCGTCCCAGCCCATGGGGTGCAGAACATTGTGCCCGGTGGCCAGCTTGTGCCGCGCGATGACGTCGCCCATCGTATAGTTGCGCACATGCCCCATATGGATTCGGCCGGACGGGTAGGGGAACATCTCAAGCACATAGTATTTCGGCTTGTCCGCCTTGTGGTTGGCGGTGAAGATTCCTGCCTTGTCCCAGGCTTCTTGCCATTTTGCTTCGATTTCGGTGGCCGAATAGCGCGACATTGTGCGGTCCTTCGTGAATGAAAACGCCGGGTAGGAACCCGGCGTGGTATTAGTGTGATTTTCGGCGGAGTGCTAGAACTTGTTGTCCGCGATGCGCAGCTGACGCGCGCGGGACAGAATCGCATCCTCCACCGCGCGGGTTGTTGCCGCGCTTACCGGGGCGCCTCCGCTGGATTGCAGGGCAACGGACAAAGACCGGGCCGCAAGCGCCGGATCACTGATGTGTACGGTCGCCCTGTATGACCGTCCTCCGCCCGGAGGAGTGCCGTAACCCGTTACGATCACTCCGGTAAACGGATCGACCTCCTGCACAGGCAAGAAGTTCAATATGTCCAGAGAAGCTGCCCACAAGTACCGGTTTACATTGGTGGTCTGCTCGGCCGTGCTGCGGTCGAAAATGTCCCACAGCGTCGAACGTTCAGGATCGTTCAACTCGCGTTCATCGGAATTACCGCTGGCGGGATTGGCGGAATATGTCGAAGTGCTTCGATTCTGCCCGCATGCCGCAATAGTGGTGGTCAGCATGATTAATCCCAAAATCGTAGGCAGGCGCATTGTCAGCAGGTCCTGTTTTCACTTGTTGTGCAGTATTCAGGGCATACTCCTAGCCAAGGACCCTCGCTGCAACAAGCCTATTCTTCTGAAATGTAAGCGTGTCAGCCTGATCCGGGCAAAAACGAACTGTGGCATCCTTGCACCAATCTGACCCCAATGACGTGACCGGGTTTATGCCAAGCTTGCGCAACAGGGGCAAAAAGAGCGAAACGGTGTCCGTGCTGAGACATATGCCGAGGCATGTGTCGAGTAGATAACTCTTTTGAATGAAACCGAGGGAAACAAGATGAAAAAAGTTCTCTTCGCATCGACGGCGCTGATCGCGACCGCAGGCGTTGCAGCAGCTGAAGTTAACTTCAGCGGTTATGGCCGTTTTGGTATTGGCTACACTGAAGATCGTAGCGAAACCACCATCGTACGTGGCCCTGGCGCAGATGGCCTGAACGGGACAGCCGACGACGTCCTGGCAAGCTCGACCGCTCAAACCGACGACGTCATTCTGGTGTCGCGCTTCCGTCTGAACATCGACGGTATCGCAGAAACCGACGGCGGCGTACGTTTTGAAGGCCGTGTTCGTCTGCAGGCCGACGAAGACGCCAGCAACGGTGAAGCAAACTCGGCCGGCCTGAACGGCGCGCGCTTCTCGGTCATCTACGGTGGTCTGCGTGTTGACGCGGGCAACGTCGCAGGTGCCTTTGACAACCTGGCAAACTACTACGGCAACGAAGTAGGTCTGGAACTGTTCGCTGGTCAGTACTCGGGCGTTAACTATAACTTCCTGGCGTACTCGTCGACCGGTTCGGGTGCGAACGCTGTGTTCTTCCAGTACTCCGTAGGCGACTTCTCGTTTGGCGCATCGTATGACCAAGCACAGGCTACCGTTATCGGAGCTGGTGGTACAACTTCGACCACCGTTGACGCAGACCGCTGGGACATCAGCGCAACCTACACCTTCAACAACATCACTGCTGCTGTGGCCTATGGTCAGACCGACGCGGGTGTTGCCGGTGTAAGCGATCCGAGCCTGACCGTTCTGACCCTGGGTGGCGAATGGGGTGACTTCTCGGGTACTCTGTTTGTCGCGGACGACGCAACCCAAGTTGCTTCGACCGACGGTACTGCATGGGGTCTGTCGGCTGCCTACAACTTAGGCGCTGCAACCACCCTGCTGTTCACCTACGGTGACGGTAACGCTTCTGCTGACACTCAGCAGGTTGCTATCGGTGCGATCTACGACCTGGGTGGCGGTGCATCGCTGCGCGGTGGTCTGGGTGTAAACGACTGTGACTCTTGCGCAGACTCGACCATCAAGGCTGACTTCGGTGCTCAGTTCAACTTCTAAGCTGATCTGAACCGTAAGGTTTAAGGGCGGGTCTTCGGACTCGCCCTTTTCTTTTGCGCCGACTTGGTGTTTTTCTGCGCCAAAGACAGATTGAGGGCCCCATGTCGTTGCAAGAAATCACCTCACGCATTGCAAATTCCGAAGCCAGATCGGACCGCCCTGCCGGTTCCGTCAAACTGATCGCTGTATCCAAAGTACAACCGAATGAGCGGGTTCAGGCGGTGCTGGAGCAGGGCCACAGGTGTTTTGGTGAGAATCGCGTACAGGAGGCGGCCAGCAAATGGCCCGCTTTCAAAGAGCAATTCGATGCCGTCGATCTGCATCTCATCGGCCCGTTGCAGACCAATAAGGCCAGGCAGGCGATGGAACTGTGCAATGCGATCCATTCGGTCGACCGCCCCAAACTGGCCAAAACCCTGGCGCGGCTGGCGCAAGAGGTGGGATACTGCCCCGACCTGTTCATTCAGGTCAACACGGGTGAAGAAGCGCAGAAGGCAGGCGTTCTTCCTGCGGATGCGGACGGGTTTATAGCGGAATGCCGATCGCTGGATCTTCCGGTGCGCGGGTTGATGTGCATCCCGCCGGTCGATGAAGAACCCACTTTGCATTTCGCCCTCTTGGCCAAGATCGCCGCACGCAACGGGCTTGAGGGGTTGTCGATGGGGATGAGCGGTGATTTCGAGCAGGCCATCGCCTTGGGCGCGACCCATGTTCGTATCGGGTCGGCCATTTTTGGCGAGCGGGTCAAACCTCAGGGATGATCAGGCGCGTTCCAAGGGAAATTCGCCCTGCAATCCAATGCAGATGGTCCCGACGGAAGGCAATGCAGCCCTCGGTCGGGTAGCCGGGCCTGCGCCATTGATGCAGAAAAATCGCCGATCCCTTGCCGGGAACGGCATTCGGCCAGTTCCAGTCGGTCAACAGGACCAGATCGTAAAGCGGATCAGCCCGGCGCAGTTTTTCATGACTGAACGCATAAGGGGCGGGCACCATGTGATTGTAGTGGCTGTTCTCGACGTCATCCGACCACAAGTCCTGCGGCCCAATCGGGATCGCCCAGAAGTTGGGGGCGACCAGCCGGTCGGGCCGGTAGAGCAAGCCGACGATTCGATGGCATCCGGTAGGCGTCGCCCCATCACCCTCGTGTTTCGTGTTGCTCAATCCGCCTTTGCCAATCGAGCAGGGGAACGTTCTGCCAAGAAAGCGAACGCCACGCGGGGTGAGCACAAGATCGTCTGGGGTCACAACAGGTGCCCAGATTTCGCGGCTTTCGTGGCCAGGTATCCCCGGTTGTGCGCGGTTTCACCCACTTTCAAAGGAACGCGCTCGGTCACGGCGATCCCCGTGCGTTCCATCATCGAGATCTTGGCAGGGTTGTTGGTCAGCAGGCGCACCGAGTTGAAACCCAGAGATTTCAGGATATCCGAGCCGAGTCGGAAGTCGCGCTCATCATCCTCGAAACCCAGCCTGTGGTTTGCTTCTACCGTGTCAAAACCCTGGTCTTGAAGAAAATAGGCACGCATCTTGTTGGCCAGCCCGATACCACGCCCTTCCTGGTTCAGATACAGAAGAACGCCAGCCCCTTCGGCCCCCATTTGTGCCAGCGCGCCGCGCAATTGAGGACCGCAATCGCATTTCAGGCTGCCCATCAGATCGCCCGTGAAACAGGCGGAATGCAATCGGGCCAGCACTGGTTTGTCCCGATCCGGGCGGCCTATTTCGACTGCGTAATGTTCTTCTCCGCCATCTTCGGGGCGGAAAACATGCAGGCGGCCGGCCTCGGATACTTCCATCGGAAGACGCGCGGCAACCACCTCATGCAGGGCGCTGCGGTCCGCCAGATGCGGGGCGGCGCGCGTGTGGTCAATGCAGGTCAGGCCGTGCGATACGGCAAAGGCCCGACCGTCTTCGACCGGCACGACGACCGCGGCGGGAAGAATGCGCGCGGACTTGGCCAACGCAATCGCGATGCGGTGCAAATTGGCGTTGCCGTGGCGCTCGGTCATCAACGGGCCTTTCATCGGCGCGTTCAGATCGTCAGAGGGATCAGCAACCGCCTGCACCCAAGTGATGTCTGCATCGGCGGGAATCGAAACGCGCGCGAGATCGCCGTCATAGGCCCGTGCCTTGAGTGTTTCGGCCCGCCGCCCGGTAATGGCCACCACCGGGTCTCCGAGCTTTTTCAGATCGGCCAGGCGCTGCGGGTTGAGCGTTTCCGCAGAGATCGCCAAAACGCTAAAGCCACTGTCATCGGTCAGCACCACTGGAACGCCCATGCGCAGATCGGCCCGGGCCCGGGCAAGAAGTTCGGTGATATCGGGAATGAGGCTCATCTATGTTACCCTATAACGCTCAGCCCTTCTCCTAGCTGTTTCGAAAGGAAATGTGAAACATTTCTGCCAACTCTGACACGAAGGCGTGAAACCGTTGCAGCAAATCTTGTTGATTGCATATTCCGCGCGCAAGTGATGGAAAAGCGTTTGGAGGATCGGGAAATGGCTCAACTCAAGAAAATCCTGTTGGTGGACGATGACGAGGATCTGCGCGAGGCGCTCAGCGAGCAACTTGTCATGACCGAAGACTTTGACGTTTTCGAAGCGTCAGACGGCCAGTCCGCGATGGAGCGTGCACGCGAAGCGATCTATGATCTGGTCATTCTTGATGTGGGTTTGCCGGATACCGACGGGCGGGAACTGTGCCGCCTGATGCGCAAACAGGGCGTCAAGAGCCCGATTCTGATGCTGACCGGTCATGACAGCGATGCCGATACGATCCTGGGCCTGGACGCCGGCGCGAATGACTATGTCTCCAAACCGTTCAAATTTCCGGTATTGCTGGCCCGGATCCGCGCTCAGCTGCGGCAGCACGAACAATCCGAGGACGCGGTATTTGTTCTTGGCCCCTATACGTTCAAGCCGGCGATGAAGATGCTGATCACGGAAGAAGACCGCAAGATCCGTCTGACCGAGAAGGAAACCAACATCCTCAAGTTCCTGTACCGATCAACCGACGGTGTCGTGGCACGGGATGTGCTGTTGCACGAAGTGTGGGGATACAATGCCGGGGTCACGACCCACACGCTGGAAACCCACATCTATCGCCTGCGTCAGAAGATCGAGCCCGATCCGTCCAATGCGCGCCTTTTGGTCACAGAATCGGGTGGATATAGGCTCGTGTCTTAACTGGTTGTGGATTGATGTGGATCAAAGTGATACTCTGCACTCATAATTAGGTTACTCCCAACCCGTGCATGTCCGGGTTATGACATGTACCTCCCTGTTGGACTGCCGGGCCGAATGGCCCGGCTTTTTTTCGTTGCTGAGGGGCGGTTTCCACAGAAGGCAGACAGCAGCACTGACCGATATTCGACCAATGGTGGAGGTGAGCTCCGCCGCGGTTCACCCTTCCGCCGGGGCAACGGCGCGCTGGTAAAGGTGCCACGTGGTGTGGCCAAGGATCGGAAGGGTAAAGATCAGGCCCAGAAACGCCGGAACCAGCGACAGCAGTATCGTGACCGAGATGATCGCCGCCCAGCTGAGCATGACCGCCGGGCTTTCGGATACGACGCGCAAAGAGGTCAACATGGCAGAGATGAAGTTGGTTTCCCGGTCCAGCAGCAAGGGCATGGCGACAACGGTCACCGAAAACAGCACGGCTGATAGGAACGCGCCGACACAGGTGCCTACGGCAAGGAAGATCCAACCCTGCGGCGTAAAGAAAACGGTGTTCAAAAACCCGTCGAAACCCGAGAAGGATGCGTTCTGGAGGATGATCGCCAGCCAAAGCCGGACCTGGTAGATCCACACCCAGAAAATGAAAAGTGTGACAAAGGCCATCCAGCCCAATTCGCGTTTGCGTTGATTGGCCATGACGCTGAGGATTTCAGCCCAGCCAAAGCTTTCGCCTTTCTGCAAGCGGCGCGACATTTCATAAAGCCCGGCGGCGGCGAAAGGCGCGACCAGCGGAAAACCGACAATGGCGGGAATGATCATCCAGATCTGGCCAAGCCAGATCAGGGCCCAAACCAGCAGAATTCCGAATACTGCATAGAACAGACCGAAAAAGCCGCTCAGGACAGGGCGGGCCAGAAAGTCGGAAAACCCGGCTTTCAGCGACGCCCTGATGTCATCCGTCGTGATCTTGTTGACCTGCGGCATGTCCCGCTGCTGCGGCGTCAGATTCTCCGGTGGCGTGGAACCTGCGGTCTCGGATGCCATGACACACTCCTCCCAAAGCATGGTGCCGGGCCGGTCTGTTCGCGAACAGACCCAGCGGTGAAACAGACATTCCTCATTCGCAGACAAGTCTGCATCAGGCGAGATATCAGGGCAAGGGAAAGCACGAATGTGACGCCCGCCTAACTGCCGGCCTGTGGTCCCGGCATCGGGCCGCCTTTTCTCGTGGCAACTGGCGTTGTGCCACGCTAACCTGCGCCAATCGCGACAAAGGAATCCCCGACATGCCTTTCACCCTTGCCACATGGAACATCAATTCTGTTCGCCTGCGCGAGCCTATCGTGCTGAAATTGCTGCAAGAAGAAGCCCCTGAAGTATTGTGCCTGCAAGAGTGTAAATCACCGGTTGAGAAAATCCCGACTGAAGGGTTTTCCGAGCTGGGCTACACCCACATGATCGCGCGCGGGCAGAAGGGGTATAACGGCGTCGCCATCCTGTCGCGCCTGCCGATGGAAGAGGTGGGCGACAAGGATTTCGCGGGTCTCGGACATGCCCGCCATATTGCCGGGCGGTTGGAAAATGGTGTCACGATCCACAATTTCTATGTCCCGGCGGGCGGCGACGTGCCGGACCGGGAGGTGAATGAGAAATTCGGCCAGAAGCTCGACTATCTCACTGATATGCGCGATTGGTTCCGTGCGGAAAAGCCGGCTAAATCCATCCTTGTCGGCGACCTGAACATCGCTCCGCGTGAGGATGATGTGTGGTCACACAAACAACTGCTGAAGGTCGTCTCGCACACGCCCATCGAGGTCGAGCATCTAGCCGAGACACAGGAAGCAGGTGGCTGGGTCGATATCACCCGTCAGGATATCCCGGAAGGGCAGCTTTACAGCTGGTGGTCCTATCGCGCCCGGGATTGGGATGCGGCGGACAAGGGGCGCCGGCTGGACCATATCTGGGCCACGGCCGATATCTCGAACGCGGGCCATTCCAGCCGTATTCTGCGAGACGCCCGTGGGTGGGAAAAACCAAGCGATCACGCTCCGGTCTTTGCCAGTTTCGACGTCTGATCCGCAACTCAGCACTTGGTTTCCGCGGCAAGCGGCTGCATATAGGGCGCAAGTTCGAACGAAAGAGTGATTGCCATGGACCTTCTGAACGGCGGAAACGCCCCAGCAACCGATCTGATCAAAGACGGGACCGAGGCCACTTTCATGGCCGATGTGGTGGAAACCTCGCAGGAAACACCTGTGATCGTTGATTTTTGGGCACCTTGGTGTGGCCCGTGCAAAACCCTTGGGCCGATGCTGGAAGAGGCTGTGACAGCCGCGAAAGGCGCGGTCAAGATGGTCAAGATCAATGTGGATGAAGCGCAGACAATTGCCGCGCAAATGCGCATCCAGTCGATCCCGACCGTCTATGCCTTTTTCAAAGGCCAGCCTGTGGACGGGTTTCAAGGCGCGTTGCCGGGATCCGAGATCAAGGCTTTCGTGGACCGTGTGATCGAAGCCGCTGGTGGTGAAAGCCCGGGGGGCCAGCTGGATGATGCCGTGCAGGCTGCCGAGGAAATGCTTGCCGAAGGCGCGGCTGCGGACGCGGCTCAGACCTTTGCCGCAATTCTGGGCGAAGATCCGAACCACGCCGCGGCGTACGGTGGTCTGGTGCGGGCGCATATCGCCACCGGTGATCTGGAGCAGGCAGAAGCGATCCTGAACGGCGCTCCGGCCGAGATTTCCACATCGGCCGAGCTGGAGGCCGCACATGCGCAGCTGGAGCTTGCAAAGCAGGCAGCAGATGCCGGCCCCGTCGCCGAGCTGACGGCGGCTGTCGAGGCGGATCCGGACAACCATCAAGCCCGCTTTGATCTGGCGCAGGCGCTGCACGCGAACGGCAATGTGGAAGAAGCCGTGGCACAATTGCTGGAACTGTTCCGCCGGGATCGTGAATGGAATGAAGGCGCAGCCAAGACACAGCTTTTCACCATCTTCGATGCGCTCAAGCCCAATGACCCGATTGTTCTGAACGGACGTCGCAAACTCAGTTCGATGATATTTGCCTAATCTCTCATCAGAGCTAGAGTCGGGTACATGATGCATCCCGCCGACCTGCCGGAAACGGTATCTGTTTTTCCATTGCCCAGGGCGCTGCTGCTCCCGCGTTCGCGCTTGCCGCTTCACATATTCGAGCCGCGCTATCTTCAGATGCTGGACGACGCGCTGAAAACCAAGGAACGGTTGATCGCAATGGTTCAGCCGAATCCTTCGGTCAATGACGACGACAAGCTGCACCGTATTGGATGCGCAGGGCGGGTGACGCAGTTTTCGGAAACCGAAGATGGCCGGTACCTGATCACGTTGACCGGTATATCCCGGTTCAGGGTCATGTCAGAGCTGGATTCGTTCACGCCCTACCGGAGGTGCGCGGTCTCGTGGGACGGGTTCGACCGTGATCTGGGAAAGGCCGAGAAAGACAACGGGTTTGACCGCAACGCGTTCCTGACACTGTTGGAGCGTTTCTTTTCGTCCCGTCAATTGTCCACCGACTGGGATTCGCTCAAGGACGCAGAGGATGAACTTTTGGTGAATTCCCTGTCGATGCTTCTGGATTTCGACCCAGAGGACAAACAGGCCCTGCTGGAAGCCCCCTGCCTGCGCACCCGGCGCGAAACGTTGGTGACGCTGATTGAGTTCGCCTTGCGCGGCGGATCAAACGAGGAAAAACTGCAATGACCGATCCTGAACACGCCTTTGATCGCCACATGCTCGAGGCGATGATCTGCCCTCAGACGCATACGACCCTGCACTATGACGCCGAAAAGCGAGAGCTTGTTTCAAAAGCGGCGGGTTTGGCTTTTCCCATCCGCAACGGCATTCCGGTCATGCTGGTCGATGAGGCCCGGCAGCTGGATTAAATCGGGCGCCCTTGCAACAGCTTGGGCAGATCCCCGGTCAGCCCGGCCGCTTCGCGAACGAAACCGCGACGGAGGCCGGGCAAAGCGCCGACAACCCCCATGCCAATGTCACGCCCAAGCCGCAGCAGCGGGTTGTCGTTGGAAAACAGCTTGTTGAAGACATCCGTCGCCATCGCCAGCGAGGCCGTGTCGAAACGGCGCCATTCCTGATAGCGCTCCAGTACCATCAACGAGCCGATATCCTCGCCGCGCCGTCCCGCCAAAGTCAGAACCTCAGCCAGAGCGCCGACATCGCGCAGGCCAGCGTTCAGGCCCTGACCGGCAATGGGGTGCATTCCGTGCGCGGCATCCCCGACCAACGCCATGCGATCGCTGATGAAGGAATTGGCGATGGTCAGGTTCAACGGATAAGTGAAACGATCGCCCGCCAGACTGATTTCACCAAGAAAATCGCCAAATCGCGGGCGTAGCACTTGCACGTAGTCATCCTCGGGCAGGGCGTTGATGTGCTGTGCGGTGTCGGTGCGTTCGCTCCAGACGATGGAACTGCGATTGCCAGTCAACGGCAGAATCGCCAGCGGACCGGGTGGCATGAAAAACTGATGTGCAATGCCATTATGCGGCAGCTCATGTTCGATGGCGCAGACCAATGCCGTCTGGCCGTAATCCCAACCGGTGCGTTTGATGCCGGCCCGTGACGCGGTTCCGCTGCGGCGGCCGTCACAGCCAACTAGCAGGCTGCCGCCCAGGGTTGTGCCGTCATCCAACGTCACGGTCACGTTGGCCGTGTCGGTCTGTTGCGAAACGACGGATTTGCCGCTTACCTGGGTGATGCACGGCTCTTCGGCCATCGCGCCCAGAAAAGCACGGCGCAGGTGGCGATCCTCGACCATATACCCCATGGGGCCTTCTTCGATTTCGGCATGGTCGAAATGCATGAAAAAAGGCGATGGCCCCGTTCCGGCATGTCCATCTGTGACCTTGATTTCCAGCATCGGTTGGGCGTGCTGCGCGACGCGGTCCCAAATGCCGATGGCATCCAACAAACGCTGTGAGGCCAGAGCCAGCGCATAGGCGCGCCCGTCGAATGCCGCGTTTCTGCGCACCTTTTCGACCAACGCATCGATCACCGTGACCGAATGACCGGTTTGTGCCAGTGCCAGCGCCAAAGCCGGGCCGTTCAACCCGCCGCCCACGATCAGAATGTCAGAAGCCTGTGTCATGCCCTGCAATATGCGCGCCCTTTCGGGATTGTCCATGTGCAGTCCTGTCGCTACCGTCACCCAAAGACGAAAAACCGGGAGGGATGAGATGCAGGATTGGTTGACAATGACCGCGTGTGATTTGGGCCGTGGCATTGGCATGGGTCAGATCGATCCGGTCGAACTGACGGAAACCTACCTGTCCGCTATTGACGCTCATCCGCATCGGGACCGCATCTATGCCCGCATTACCCATGACCGCGCCCGGGCTGAGGCTGAAGCCGCTCGGCAACGAGCGCAACTGGGCCTGCGCCGGTCGCTGCTGGATGGCGTCCCGATCAGTTGGAAAGACCTGTTCGACACCGCCGGCACCGTGACCGAGGCGGGTTCGGCTCTGCTGAAGGATCGCGTGCCGGATGCGGATGCGCTGGTGCTGCGCAATGCGACTCAGATGGGCACCGTTTGCCTGGGTAAAACACATATGAGCGAGCTGGCCTTTTCCGGCCTCGGGTTGAATCCGATCACCGAAACCCCGCCCTGCATTCATGACGAGGCAGCAGTGCCCGGGGGGTCGTCTTCGGGGGCTGCGGCCTCGGTCGCCTGGGGGTTGGCGGCGTGTGGCATCGGCTCGGACACGGGTGGTTCGGTGCGTATCCCGGCGGCTTGGAATGATCTGGTGGGGCTGAAAACCACTGCGGAGCGGCTCAGCCTGGAAGGTGTGGTGCCGCTGTGCCTGCGTTTCGACACGGTTGGGCCTGTGGCGCGTTCGGTCGAGGACGCAGCGCATATGCTGGCTCTGCTCGAGGGGGGAACACCTGCTGATCTGCGTGGCGCTTCGCTGAAAGGACGCCGTTTTGCCGATTTGCAGAACATTGCCAAGGACGACCTGCGTGACACACCGCGCAAGGCATATGACGAAGCCGTTGCCCAACTTGCCGACGCGGGGGCCGAGATCGTGCCGTTGGAAGTTCTCGAGTTGAACGAGGCCATGACGTTGACCAGCATCGTATACACGACCGAGGCCTATGGGCTGTGGCGCGATGTCATCGAAGCCAATCCCGATGCGATGTATCCCGAGATTCTCGAACGCTTCCGCATTGGCATGGGCTATTCGGGCCCCGACTATGTGGCAGCCTGGGCCAAACTCAAGGCATGCCGCAGCGCCTGGGACGCGGCAACCGCCGGGTTTGACGCGGTTCTGGCGCCGACAGCGCCGATTTTGCCGCCCAATCTGGAGCGCTTGCTCAGCGATCACGACTATTACGTAACCGAGAATCTTCTGGCCCTGCGGAACACGCGGATTGGCAATCTGATGGGGCTGGCGGCGCTGAGCCTGCCCACAGGAACGCCCGGCTGCGGGTTGATGATGCTGGGCTATCCCGGCTCGGAAGAGGCGTTGTTGCGGCTGGGTTCGGCAGCGGAAACGGTGCTGGCCTGAATGCCACAATCCCCTGATTCGGAACCTCTTTGTCTGGACGAAGAGGCACACGGACTGTAATCTGCCAAAAAAACGGGGCGCCAATGACCCCGATATTGAGGCAGTACCATGGTTTTCCCCGAGCGGTTTTCGAACCTACCGGCTTATGCATTCCCGCGTCTGCGCGCCCTGTTGGATCACCACCAGCCGGGCGGTGATGTCGTTCACATGACCATTGGTGCACCGACACATGATTTTCCGGCTTGGGTGACGGATGTCATCATGGAAAACGCCGCCGGGTTCCAGGGATATCCCCCGAACGAAGGGTCGGATGACCTGCGCACGGCGATTACGGATTGGATCAAGCGGCGATATGGGGTTCAGATGGACCCTGATGCCAACGTGATGGCGCTGAACGGCACGCGCGAGGGGCTATACAACGCCGCCATGGCTTTGTGCCCGGAACAGAAGAACGGTCAGCAGCCGATCATCCTGTGCCCGAACCCGTTTTATCAGGTCTACATGGTCGCCTCGCTGTCGGTGGGCGCGCAGCCTTATTTTGTGCCTGCCACCGCTGCCACGGGCCATCTGCCGGACTATGCCGGCCTACCTGCGGACGTGCTGAACCGCACCGCCGTGGCCTATATCTGTTCACCTGCCAATCCGCAGGGGGCCGTTGCCTCTCGCGAGTATTGGGCCGACCTGATCCGTCTGGCCGAGCAGTACGATTTCCGTATTTTTGCGGATGAGTGCTATTCCGAGATTTACCGTGAAGAAGCCCCGACAGGTGTTCTGACTGTCGCGCAGGAGCTGGGCGCTGATCCTGAACGGATCACGCTGTTCAACTCACTTTCCAAACGTTCGAATCTGGCCGGTTTGCGGTCGGGGCTTATCGCCGGTGGCCCAAAGACGATCAAACAGGTCAAGCAGTTGCGCACCTATGCCGGGTCGCCTCTGCCTCTGCCCTTGCAAGCTGCCGCGGCAAAGGTTTGGGCGGATGAGGAACACGTTCGCGAAAACCGCGCGCTGTATCAGGAAAAGTACGCCATTGCGGATGAGGTATTCGCAGGCGTGCAAGGCTATATGGCGCCCGAGGCCGGTTTTTTTCTGTGGCTGCCGGTCGAGAATGGTGAAGACACCGCATTGAAAGTCTGGAAGGAAACCGGTGTCCGGGTCCTGCCGGGCGCATATCTTTCACAAGGCGATCCGGGAAAGAACCCGGGCGAAGGATTTATTCGGGCTGCATTGGTGGCCCCAAAAACAGAGTTGCAGCGTGGTCTGATCACACTCCGCGACTGCATCTATTCGTGAGGTACGAGGGCAAAATGGCATCATATAACGCGCGCAACCGCGATCCATTGCTGGACAGCACAACGCAGGCAGCCCTTGAGCGACGCAGCAAAGAGTTGATCGGCATCGCCCTGATCCTGCTGGGTTTGGCTGCGGCCGCGATGATCTGGTCCTACACGCCCGATGATCCAAACTGGATGGTGTCCACCGACGCGCCGGTGCAAAATTGGATGGGGCGGATTGGGGCCTCGATCGCCGCACCCTTGTTCATGATCGTCGGCTGGGGAAGCTGGGGCATCGCATTGGTTCTGATCGGTTGGGGTTTTCGGTTTGCGGGCCATTTCGGGGAAGATCGCGCCATTGCGCGTCTGATTTTTGCGCCGATCTGGATCGCCGTCGTCTCGGTGTATGCCGCAACCCTCGTTCCTGATGCAGACTGGCGCGCGACTCACAGTTATGGTCTGGGCGGTTTGTTCGGTGATACGGTCATGGGCGCGTTGCTGACGCTGTTGCCGATTTCGTCACATTTTCTGGTGAAGCTGATGTCGCTGGCCATGGCGGTCGGGATGATTGCGCTGGGTATTTTTGTGCTGGGTTTCACCAAAACCGATGTCAAGCGGGGTTTCCGCGCCTTCCTGCTGGGGCTTGTGATGGCATACGACATACTGATGACCCTGATGGGCCGTGGTGCAGCTTCGGCTGCGCAGGCAGCACGAGATCGTCGCGCGCAATGGGAAGAGCGCAAACTTGCGCGAACCGCAGCGGCCGAGGCCGTGTTCGAGGATGATCTGGCTTATGCCGATCCAATCTTTGAAGAACCTGAACTGGAAAGTCCCGAACCTCCGGTCAAGTCCGGTCTGTTGGCGCGTATGCCGTCACTCATCAGGCGCCCCGATCCCATGCCCGAGCCAGAGCTGGTCGATCCGGAACCAATCGCGGGTTTCGACGAAATGCCGGGTGAAGATCGCATCCGTTCGAAAATCTCGGCCGCTGTGCGCAATCGCAAAGTGGCGACCGGTGAGTTGACACCCGAACCCGACCCGAACCTTCCGCTGACCAAGGGCCGTGGCCGTCGCCCGGGCCCGCTGATCCTGAACGCAAGCCAGCCGGATGGCCTGCCAATGGAACCGCCGGTGACATCAGCAGGACTGCCGCCCGAGCCGCCCGTAACAGTGGGTGACATGCCAGACTGGCAAGAGTCCACGCCGTTTGAAAATGCGCCCGAACCCATGCGGAACCACTATGCATCCGAGCCGGATCTGGAGGACGAGGTATTCGAGGATGTCGAAGAAGCTGTTTTGCAACCACGCCCGGCGATGAAAATCCCGGTAGCCGAACCGCGCAAGCCCGTGGTCGCGCAACCGGTACGCCGTACACCGCAACCGTCTCGCCGCGCACAGGCCGAGGCACAGCCTGCATTATCCTTTGAAGAGCGGCACTCGGACTTCGAACTGCCACCTCTGGGCCTTTTGTCGAATCCGGCCAGCATTCAGCGCCACCATCTGAGCGATGAAGCCTTGGAAGAAAACGCGCGGATGCTGGAAAACGTGCTGGATGATTATGGCGTGAAGGGTGAGATCGTCAGCGTTCGCCCCGGCCCGGTCGTCACCATGTACGAACTGGAGCCCGCTCCGGGGCTGAAGGCAAGCCGCGTGATCGGCCTGGCCGATGACATCGCGCGTTCGATGTCGGCACTGTCAGCGCGGGTTTCGACCCTTCCGGGCCGTTCGGTGATCGGCATCGAACTGCCGAACGAAAACCGCGAAATGGTGGTTCTGCGCGAAATCCTGGCCAGCCGCGATTTTGGCGATGGCAACCAGGCACTGCCGTTGGCCTTGGGCAAGGATATCGGCGGCGAGTCCGTCGTGGCAAACCTCGCCAAGATGCCTCACCTACTGATTGCTGGTACAACCGGTTCCGGTAAGTCGGTGGCGATCAACACCATGATCCTGTCGCTGCTGTACAAGCTGACGCCGGATGAATGCCGCCTGATCATGATCGACCCGAAGATGCTGGAACTGTCGGTCTATGACGGCATCCCGCATCTGCTCTCACCGGTTGTGACCGACCCGAAAAAAGCGGTGGTCGCCCTGAAATGGGTCGTGGGCGAGATGGAAGATCGCTATCGCAAGATGTCCAAAATGGGCGTCCGCAACATCGCGGGCTATAACGGCCGGGTGAAGGATGCGCTGGCCAAAGGCGAGATGTTCAGCCGCACGGTGCAAACCGGGTTTGACGATGAAACCGGTGAACCAACGTTCGAGACTGAAGAATTCGCACCCGAAGCGATGCCCTATATCGTTGTCATCGTCGATGAGATGGCCGACCTGATGATGGTAGCAGGAAAGGAAATCGAAGCCTGCATCCAGCGTTTGGCGCAGATGGCGCGGGCCTCGGGCATTCACCTGATCATGGCCACACAGCGCCCCTCGGTTGACGTGATCACCGGTACGATCAAGGCGAACTTCCCAACGCGGATTTCCTTCCAGGTGACATCGAAAGTCGACAGCCGCACGATTCTGGGTGAAATGGGGGCCGAACAGCTGCTGGGGCAGGGCGACATGCTTTACATGGCCGGCGGTGCCAAGATTACCCGCTGCCACGGGCCCTTTGTCTCAGATGAAGAGGTCGAGGAAGTCGTCAACCACCTGAAACAGTTTGGCCCGCCGGACTACATTGGCGGAGTTGTCGATGGTCCGGCCGAGGAAAAGGCTGACAATATCGATGCCGTTTTGGGCCTGAACACAGGCGGCAATACGAACGGAGAGGACGCGTTGTACGATCAGGCGGTGGCAATCGTGATCAAGGATCGCAAATGCTCGACCTCGTATATTCAGCGAAAACTTGCCATTGGCTACAACAAGGCTGCGCGGCTTGTTGAGCAAATGGAAGACGAAGGTGTTGTTTCGTCAGCAAATCATGTCGGGAAACGCGAAATCCTCGTCCCCGAGCAATAGGATATTTAATAACAAGGGCAGAAGGCCTATCTGTACGGTATGAAACAGATTGCTTTTGCCCTTGCTTTGACACTGGCCGCACCCGCCGCATGGGCGGCGGAGAAGCTGCCGCTCTCGCAGATTTCCAATTACCTGAACGGGTTGAAGACGGTTCAGACGACATTCACCCAGGTGAATGACGATGGCTCGCTGAGCACCGGCAAGCTGTGGATGCAGCGCCCCGGCAAGATGCGGTTTGAATATGACCCGCCCAACAGTGCCGTGGTGCTGGCAAGATCCGGAAGCGTTCAGATCTTTGATCCGAAATCGAACCAGCCGCCCGAGCAATACCCGCTTAAGCGCACGCCGCTGTCCATCGTGCTGGCGCGCAACGTGAACCTGAGCCAGGCGAATATGGTTGTAGGTCACAGCTTTGACGGCACGGCCACCGTCGTCACCGCGCAGGATCCCAAGAACCCCGAAGCGGGCCGGATCGAACTGATGTTCACGGACAATCCGGTCGAGCTGCGCAAGTGGGTGATTCACGACAATGCGGGCAGCCAGACAACGGTATTGCTGGGCGCCATGAATGAAGGCGGTCGCCTTGATCAGAAGCTGTTCTCGGACAAAAAGAGAAGCGGGTCAGGCAATCGCTGACCCGCTTGTATGTGTCAATACCGGCAGTTTGCCAACTGTGCCTGATATAGTTGTGCGCGTGCGTCCACGTCATTGGCAACGTTCAACAACCAGGATTTGCTGTTGTAGCTGCCACGGGCGTACCCTGTGTGACCTTCGTGATAGGCCAGGTATTGATTGCGCGTATCTGCCGGGTGGATACCGTTTCGCTCGTAGCTTTTGTTCATGTACCAGCCGATAAAATCCGAGGCGTCGCGGATGCGATCGCGCTTGGCCCGGCGTTTTCCTGTTTCACGCTGGTACTGTTCCCATGTGCCGTCCAGTGCCTGACCATAGCCGTAAGCGCTGCTTTGACGACCCATCGGGATGACGCCCAATACGTATCTATGCGGAGTGCGCGCATCGTGCCGATAGCGGCTTTCCTGATAGATGGTCGCCATCTGAACGTGAACCGGTACGCCCCATTTGCGCTCGGTGTTCTTGAAGGCTTTGATATAGTCGGGTTTTTCACGCGCAATACTGCACGCATCGTTTAATCTGCTGGGCGGCTGTTTAGAGCCGCCCCCACAGGATGCCAGAAGCAGCACCCCTAGGAGTACGAAAAGAATTCTGCTCATGTGCCTCGTGCCTTTTTTGTGTATTCTAGCGCAGATTGAGCGCTGAGGAAATCACAATCGCTATAAAATGATAGCCAGAACAGCCGGTAACACCGCTACGGAAAGCACTGTGGACACCATGACCATGCCGGCGACGGCGTCGGAATCGGCCCCAAACCGTTCGGCCAACAGGTAAGAGGTTACGGCAACCGGCGTACAGATTTGAAGAACCAGAACGCCAAATGCGATCGTATCCAAATCAAACCATTGCCCGATTCCCCATCCCAGCGCAAAGCACACCGCCAGTTTCAGCGCTGACAGCCACAGCGCCCGCCCCAAGCTGTGCGAGGTCAGACGGGCGATTGCCACACCCAACGTGACCAACATCAGCGGGACAGCCATTTGCCCCAAAAGCTCCAGCGTGTTGGTCAGAAATGTCGGCGTCTGCCATCCTTGCCACAAAAACACTGCGCCAAGGATCGTCGCCCAGGCCATTGGTTGGCGCGCAACCTGTCCCCACGCACCTTTCCCGGCGACCAGATAAATCCCGTAAGTGAAAGAAAACAGCGCGGTAACTGACAGAAAGACAACAGCATATCCCAGACCAATCTGACCAAAGGCAAAGATGCACAGCGGCAGGCCCAGATTTCCGGTATTGCCGAAGATCAAAGGCGACAGATATGTTCGCGGGTCCAGTCTCAGCCCTCGAACGATCAACCAGAACACAACCACCAGCAGCAGATTTGCGACCAGCGTCGCCATCGTGAAGCGCGACAGATCACTGCCCGGGATCTCGGTTTGCATCAGGGCAACAAATATCAGACTGGGCATTGCCAGCATAGTTGCAAAGCGGGTAACGAATTGCAGGCGGTATTCAAAGCCCAGCTTAACCCATGTAAAACCAACAGCCGCCAATAGAAAAACCGGCGCCACGATTTCGAACACTGTCAGTATAAGGTTCACAGACTGTTTCCCTGATTTTCACATCAATGATTGGCTTTTCCGCCCGGAAACGGGTAAAAAAAGCGTTGGGGGCTGATACAATGCTAAAGACACGTGCAAAATACGGCTTGGGCCAGGTGGTTCGTCACAAGAAACACCCTTTTCGAGGGGTGATTTTTGACGTGGATCCCGAGTTTTCGAATACCGAAGAATGGTATCAGGCCATTCCGGAAGACAGCCGCCCAAGGAAAGAGCAACCGTTCTACCATCTGCTGGCCGAGAACGACCAATCCTTCTATGTTGCTTATGTTTCAGAACAAAATCTGGTTGCAGACTATTCAGGCGAACCGGTCGAGCACCCGGATATCCCCAATATGTTCGGACCGTTCGAAGATGGTTCATACCCCCTGCATTTCCACCTGAACTAGCAGAGCCGAACCGGCGGGCATAGGTCTGCCGCAGATCAATATCCAAGCGCACAGCCGTCCTTGCGTGGGTCGCTGGCGCCTTCCAAAACGCCGTCGTTCCGGATTCGGATCGCTTGCGCTCCGCCAAGAGGTGTTTCCGGCACTTCAATATTGTGGCCGATATCGGACAATTGTTTCGCGATTGCCTCGCTGTACCCACGTTCCAGTTTCAGAACCGATCCGTCGAAGAAAGCGCGCGGCGCATCGATGCTTTCCTGCAACCCAAGCCCGAAATCGGTAAGATTTGACACGAAACGCGCGTGTCCGGTTGGCTGATAGGCACCGCCCATGACACCAAACGGCATCGTGACCCGACCGTTCTGCGCCAACATTCCCGGAATGATCGTGTGCATCGGGCGTTTGCCGCCGCCCAGTTCGTTGGGGTGGCCGGGTTGCAATGTGAATCCAGCCCCGCGGTTTTGCAGCAATATGCCGTATTTTTCCGACGCGATACCGGACCCAAAGCTGTGAAAGATCGAATAGATCAACGAAACAGCCATTTGGTCGCGGTCGACGACTGTTATGTAAACCGTGTCCTTGTGAACCGCTTCGGTCAGAGGCGCCGCAGCAGGCATCGCCTTTTGGGGATCGATCAAAGCAGCCAGTCTGGCAGCGATATCCGGATCCAGAAAGCGCTCCACTCTTGCCATGTGGTCGGGATCCGCGATGAACCGGTTTCGAGCGTCATAGGCCAGTTTGGTGGCCTCGGCTTCGATATGAATACGCTCTGCTCCGAATGGATCCATCGAGGCCATGTCAAAATGCTTGAGGATATTCAGCAGCAAAATCGCGGTTGCGCCCTGGCCGTTCGGCGGATGTTCCACCAAATCCACACCTTTGTAGGCCCCATGTATCGGCTGCGTTTCAGTACATCTTGTGTGATGAAAATCCTCAGCGGAATGGACACCACCCCTTTTCGAAAGTGCGGTGATCATATCATCGGCGATTTCACCTGAATAGAACGCGTCGCGACCGTGGGCCGCGATCTGGCGCAAAACCTCCGCCTGTCCCGGCGCACGGAAAACCTGCCCGATCGACGGGGCTTGCCCGTCAATCAGATAGTGGTCGCGGGCGGCGCCCTGAAGTGTTGCGGCACCCGATTTCCAATCGAAAGCGACCCGAGGAGCCACCGGAACACCCGCTTCAGCATAATGAATCGCCGGTTTCAAAATCGCGCCCAACCCCAGGCGACCCTCGGTCTGGGCCAGGTGGCAGAAGGCATCGACGGCTCCGGGAATGGTCACGGCATCCGGCCCATTCAAAGGTACGGATGACAGGCCCTGATCGCGCAACACCTGGGAGTGCGCGGCAGCCGGCGCGCGACCCGATCCGTTGAGTGCGCGTATCCTGCTTTCGCCGGCGCGATTGAACAGAACGAAGCAATCGCCGCCCAATCCGGTCATCTGAGGTTCGCAAATCCCCAAAAGAACAGCCCCGGCAATCGCGGCATCCATCGCGTTGCCGCCCTGGCCCAAGATATCGATGGCCACTTTGGCCGCCAGCGGATGCGACGTCGCGCACATGCCTTGCGTGGCAAAAACTTCGGATCGGCCCGGATTATGCAGATCACGCATGGCGAATTCTCTCTCGTTGGAACAAGAGAAAGCTATTCACTGATCAGCGATTGTCCAGCGATTTCAGGATGGGAAGTTCCTCGGCGCCATTCACTGGGTGGGGGCTGTGATATGTGGCGCCGAGGGAAGCTATCTGAGCTACGAGTCACTGTATGGCGGTTGTTTGCGGCGCGACAATGTTTCGAAAATGACCTTATTGTGACCAATTATGGTCGATCACCCGTTGGGTTCAAAGTCAAACCGCAGGGACAGACGGTTGCATCCCCCGCGCCGCTCGTACCTGATATCACTGGTGAGGCGATGAATCAGGAACCAGCCGAACCCACCTTCGGGGAGGTCTTGCAGATCCGTTCCAATCGGAGCGGGGGTGCCATCCGGAAGTCGGTATCCAGGCAGCGGGCGCCCCGTATCCGAGATCAAGATGTCCAGAAGATCCCTGTCCAATCTGCAGGTGACCTGAACCTTGGCCGCGGCGATGCCATTGTAAGCGTGTTCCACGACGTTGTTGATGGCTTCAGCCAAAGCAATCTTCACATCACCGGCTTTATGCGGGGGCAATCCCCGTTCCGCCAGACCGACGCTGAGCCTTGCAATGCCCTCGCTGGCCTCTGATTCCGTCGCAGGGAAGGTCACTTCCAGACAGGTCTTGTTTTCAATCGGCTCCACGCCATCTATCCCCTGCTGCCGTCAGGCGTCTGTCTCTGACAACGCGTCATCCAGTGTTTCAAAAAGCCTGAAAACCGTATCCATGCGTGTCAGGCGAAAGACCTTTTCGACCACTGGCTGCAATCCGGCCAGATCAAGCCTCCGATCCTTGCCCAGCTGTTTCATGGAGGCAACGATTGCACCCAGACCGCTGGAGTCAATGAACTCGACATCGGACAGATCCAGCACAACGCGATGAGCGCTGTCCTCGGTATTGGCGCGCATGTCTTCCTTGAACTGAATGGCCATTGCAGCATCGATCCGGTCGGCATGAACGGTGATGATCTGAGTTTCGCCGGTTGTCTTGCTGGTCAGCCCCATGATCCTGCCGCCTTCCAAACTGAAATTGAGTCGTAGAAATACGCTAGACGGCAATTCTTACCATTCGGTATTCAAGAGCCCGAAAGCAGGAGGAAAACCCGGATGAGAGACGTTGTAATAGCAGGGGCCGCCCGTACACCGATGGGCGCGTTTCAGGGCATGTTTGACGGTGTTGCTGCGGCTGACCTCGGGGGCGAAGCAATCCGCGCGGCTTTGCAGCAGGCAGGGGTGCAGACGGTCGACGAAGTGCTGATGGGCTGCGTTTTGCCGGCGGGGCAGGGCCAGGCACCTGCGCGGCAGGCCGGATTCGCGGCGGGATTGGGCGAAGAGGTTCCCGCCACGACGCTGAACAAAATGTGTGGTTCGGGGATGAAAGCCGCCATGATGTCCTTTGACCAAATTGCATTGGGTCACGCAGATACGATGGTTGCGGGCGGCATGGAAAGCATGACCAACGCGCCGTATCTTCTTCCCAAGATGCGCGGCGGTGCCCGCATTGGCCACGGCCAGGTGGTTGATCACATGTTCCTCGATGGCCTTGAAGATGCCTATGACAAAGGCCGCCTGATGGGGACTTTCGCCGAAGACTGTGCCGAGGCGCATCAGTTCACCCGTGAAGCACAGGATGAATACGCGCTGCAATCTTTGTCCAACGCGCTGTCTGCGCAGGAAAATGGTGCATTCGATCAGGAAATCACGCCCGTTACCGTCCGGACGCGCAAGGGTGAAACTCTGCTGGAGACAGATGAGCAGCCAAAATCCGCCCGCCCCGAGAAGATCCCGACGCTGAAGCCTGCCTTCCGCAAGGACGGTACGGTGACCGCGGCCAACTCGTCTTCGATTTCGGACGGCGCGGCGGCGCTGGTCCTTGCGTCGGCAGAAACCGCCGAAGCGCAGGGCATGACGGTTCGGGCCCGGATTTTGGGGCATGCGAGTCATGCTCAGGCGCCCGGCCTTTTCACGACGGCTCCGGTTCCGGCGGCGCAGAAGCTCTTGTCACGCATTGGCTGGAGCAAGGATGACGTCGACCTGTGGGAAGTGAACGAGGCCTTCGCGGTTGTGCCGATGGCATTCATGCACGAAATGGGCTTGCCGCGAGACAAGGTGAATGTGAATGGCGGCGCCTGCGCCCTGGGCCATCCCATCGGTGCCTCTGGTGCCCGCATCATCGTTACGTTGTTGAATGCGCTGGAAAAACGTAACCTCAAACGGGGCGTCGCGGCGATCTGCATTGGCGGGGGGGAAGGCACGGCCATTGCCATCGAACGCGTTTGACCCTTCATCTTTTTCCAAATACTCCGGGGGGTTCGGGGGCCGTGCCCCCGACCATCCGAAGGGGTTGCAATCAATGACTGCCGATTATGAAACGCTTGCCAAAACCATCGCGGCCCTGACCGAAGGCGAAACGGACCAGGTTGCTCTTATGGCCACAGTCGCCTGCGAGGTTCACCATTCCGACGATCGTTTTGACTGGACCGGGTTTTACCGTGTCACCGAACCGGGCGTTCTGAAGATCGGCCCCTATCAGGGTGGGCATGGTTGTTTGGTCATCCCGTTCGAACGGGGCGTCTGCGGTGCTGCGGCAAGAACGGGCGAAACGCAACTGGTGCCGGATGTCGATGCGTTTCCGGGTCACATCGCCTGCGCCAGTTCAACTCGGTCCGAACTGGTTCTGCCCGTGCGGGATTCGTCGGGAAAAGTCATCGCCGTTTTTGACATTGACAGCGACCAGCCGGATGCTTTCACGCAACAGGATGCGCGAAATCTGGAAGGCATTTTGACCGCCGTGTTTGCCGGGCACTGACCGTTGCGGTCGTTGCGGATGTGCATCAACCCAAGGGATTCCCGGGCGATTGAACGGCCCGGCTGACTTCGTCTTGCAGGCTTCGAAGCGATCTCCTATCAAAATCCTTAGCGAAGTTTCGTTTTGGGGTGTTTCTCAGGGATGCAAGAGTCTGACATCAATCCGACGGTCGCGGATGAAGCGCCTCCAAAAGGGATCAGACGCGCCCATATGGCGACATTCCCGGATCGCATCGGCGTATTGCCCCATTCGGTGGCAAGCATCGCGCATCAGGTCGACAGAGTTTTCATCTGCCTGAACGAATATCAGGAAGTTCCCGATTTTCTGGGCGAGTTCGACAACGTCACCGCCGTGATCCCTGACCGGGATTACAAGGATGTCGGCAAGTTCATTTTCCAGCCGGATCCGGCAGATACCGTTTTTCTGGTCGACGATGATATCGAATATGCGGACAACTATGTCCGTCAGACCATACGCCGGGCGCGGGGGGTCGGACTGGAAAAACGTGTCTTCGGCTATCATGCCACGACGTTCACAAACCCGACGCCCAGGTCGATACGGCAGCGCACGTTGTTGCGTATGAACCAACGGCTGACCTACTCGACCAGGGTACACCAGCTGGGAACCGGAACCGTCATGGTGTCCGGGTCGCTGTTCCCGACACTGGAATACATGGAAGGCAGCGAGAAATTCGTCGACGTGCGTTTTGCCCGTTACTGTTTCGAAAATGGTATCGAAATGTGGACGCTGCCCAGAAATCGCCGCCGATTTCCCAGCTTGCTTGCCGGGCTTGAGCCGGAAAAGCGCGAAACGATCGCCGACAGTTTCACCCGTCGTTGGCCTCAACACGTGTTGGACGAAGTGAAGGTCTTTGCCGGCCTTCAATTCTAAAGCCGGACGGGCTTTGCACGGTTCAGGCTTTTTCGGACCTGTTTCTGTCGCGAAGGGTTTCCCATGTCGCCGCAGCGCGACGGGGGAACGATATGTGCTGTCTTTTTGAAATGAAGCCCTTGTACGGCAAAAACTGAAATTCGGCTGCTGCGCCCCTGCGGTTTTTCTGGTGTTTCAGGGGCCTGTGCGCCTGCTGGTCCTCAATTCTGTCTTTCGCACACGATGAGGATCGACACCCCATTGAAACCGGGCGTGAAAAAACGCTTGGAAATTTCACCGACTTGCTCCATCGTGAAAAACGAAGGAAGAATTTCACGAGATTCGGAGCGGCCTGTGAACAGCCAAGCCCCCCAAAGCGCGACCCTTGGTGCTGACCTGAGGGCCTTGCGCAAGGCCAGAGGGTTGACCCTGACCGAGATCGCAACTCGGCTGGATCGCTCTGTCGGTTGGTTGAGCCAGGTAGAGCGCGATTTGTCCGAGCCTTCAATCTCGGACCTGCGCCAGATTGCAGAATGCCTTGGCGTGCCAATGTCGATGCTGTTTGCGCATTCCGCTGCCCCAGCAGACGAACAGGGCTACGTCGTGCGCGCCGGGTCGCGTCGCCCGATGGGGTCGGGCGAAGAAGGCCTGATCGAAGAGTTGCTGTCGCCGGATCTGACCGATGATTTCGAAATGGTGCATTCCACGTTCGAGCCAAATTCACGGATGCAGACACCGGCCAACCGCCCGACTCAGGAAGTGGGCTATATGATTTCAGGTCGATTGAACCTGACGATCGGGTCGCGTGAATTCCTCGTGGGGCCAGGCGACAGTTTTCGGATCAAACATGAACCTTATCAATGGGCCAACCCCTATGAAGAGCCTGCTGTGGCCATCTGGGTCATTGCTCCGCCGGTGTACTGATGTCATTCGAGGCCTGGACCATTTTCGCGTTGTTCTGGGTGGTATTCGTCACCACACCGGGGCCGAACGCGGTCAACTGCATCTCGAACGGGATGAGCCTGCCGTTTCCAAAGGCCATGATGGGTGTATTGGCCATACTGACGCAGGCCAGCATGTTTTTGATTCTGTCCGCGCTGGGCGTCACAGCCCTGATTGCCGCTTCTCCGACCGGGTTTTTCGTAGCCAAGCTGGTCGGCGCGGGCTTTCTGATCTGGTTGGGCGTGCGGGGATGGATGAATGCCGGCAAGCCCGCTCCGGTCTCGGAACGCCCGGCCCGGCACGTTTATCTGCACGCGCTGGCAGTGGCCACGATCAACCCAAAAAGCGTCGCGGGCTATCTGGCCGCGTTTTCGCAATTCGTGCAGCCGGACGTGCCGATCTGGCAGCAGATGGTCGTGATCATGCCAACCGCACTTTTCATCACAACGCTCAGCTATACCGGTTTTACCGTGTTGGGCGCTTTGATGGGCAAGGCGGCGCTGGGCGCAGTGTTCAACATCTGGGTGCGCCGGGTGATGGCGGCCTGTTTCATAATCTACGGCGTGTCGTTGGGAACCAGCACCGCGCCTGCGGCAAGGGGGTAGTCTTATGTACAGAGGGTCCTGCCTTTGCGGTTCAGTTACCTTCACCATCGACGGAGACCTTTCTCCACCTTCGGTCTGCCATTGCGGGCAGTGCCGAAAGCAATCCGGCCATGTCTGGGCCTCGACCACGACCCATCAGGACAATCTGAGTTTCTCGGCCCGCGACACGCTGAACTGGTTTCGCGCATCAGACATCGCACGGCGCGGGTTTTGCAACAAATGCGGCTCATTTCTCTTCTGGCAACATACCGAAGAGGACACGATTTCGATTGCCATGGGCGCGTTCGATGCGCCCACGGGCCAAAAGCTCTCGAAGCACATCTTTGTGGCTGACAAGGGCGACTATTACGACATCACGGACGATCTGCCCCAACGGGCACAGTAACAGGGACCAAGACACATGAGTGATTTTCCGACAAAAGCCCGCGTGGTCATCATCGGTGGCGGTGTGGTGGGGGCTTCCTCGCTGTATCATCTGGCCAAGAAAGGCTGGACCGATTGCGTTCTGCTGGAAAAGAACGAACTGACCGCAGGCTCGACCTGGCACGCGGCCGGTAACGTTCCGACCTTTTCGACCTCGTGGGCGATTATGAACATGCAGCGCTATTCGACCGAGCTGTATTCGCGTCTGGGCGAAGAGGTCGACTATCCGATGAACTACCATGTTTCGGGGTCGATCCGTCTGGCGCACAGCAAGGAACGGATGCAGGAGTTCCAGCGGGCCATGTCGATGGGTCGCTATCAGGGAATTCCGATGGAGATGTGGACGCCGGAGCAGGCCAAGGCACGCTACCCTTTCCTGGAAACTCATGATCTTGAGGGAGTCCTGTATGACCCGACCGACGGTGACATCGACCCGGCGCAGCTGACGCAGGCGCTGGCCAAGGGCGCGCGTGACATGGGCCAGAAGATCATTCGGTTCTGCCCTGCCACAGGCGTGAGCCAGCATGACGACGGCACCTGGACCGTCCACACCGAAAAGGGCGATATCGACTGCGACTATGTCGTCAACGCCGCCGGCTACTACGCGCAGCGTGTGGGTGAATGGTTCAAGCCTTATGGTGGTCGCACCGTGCCAGCGATGGTCATGAGCCACCAGTATCTGCTGACTGACGAGATCCCCGAGGTCGAGGCCTGGTCGAAGGAAAACGGTGGCAAGCTGCCGCTGCTGCGCGACGTGGATATCTCCTACTACCTGCGACAGGAAAAGCACGGCTTCAACCTTGGCCCATACGAGCCCAACTGCAAGGGCCACTGGATGACCGAGGACGACCCGATGCCCGAGGATTTCAGCTTCCAGCTGTGGAACGACGATCTGGACCGGATCGAGGACATCGTCACCGACGCGATGGAGCGGGTGCCGCTGATGGCGACCTCGGGCGTGGGCCGCGTGATCAACGGGCCGATCCCTTATGCGCCCGACGGCCTGCCGCTGATTGGCCCGATGCCCGGCGTCAAGAACGCCTTCGAGGCGCATACCTTCACCTTCGGCATCGCCCAAGGCGGCGGCGCTGGCAAGGTGCTGGCCGAATGGATCGTGGATGGCGCCACCGAATGGGACATGTGGGCCGTCGATCCCCGCCGCTATACCGACTACACCGATCAGGATTACTGCAATCAAAAGGGCATGGAGGTCTACGGCAACGAATACGCCATGCACTTCCCGCATCATGAATGGCCCGCCGCGCGCGACAAGAAGCTGTCGCCGGTTCACGCCAAGGTCAAGGAACTGGGCGGCGTCATGGGCGTCTACAACGGCTGGGAGCGCGCCAACTGGTTCGCGCAACCGGGCGATGACACCTCCGAGGAAAGCACCCACACCTGGGGCCGGTCCGGCCCGTGGGAGCAGCGGATCAAGGAAGAATGCGAGGCCGTGCGCGACCATTGCGGCGTGCTCGACCTGCCGGGTTTCTCGCGCTTCATCGTCAAGGGCGAAGGCGCGGCCGAGGCGCTGCGCGGGCTGGTCACCGGTGGCCTGCCCAAGGTCGGGCGGATCAACCTGGTCTACATCGCCGACGACCGTGGCCGCATCCTGACCGAGATGTCCTGCATGCGACTGGGCGAGGATGATTTCGTGATGATCACCGCCGCCACCGCGCAATGGCACGACCGCGACATCCTGATGAACGCGATGCCTGCAGGCGTCACGGTCGAGGACGTGACGACCACCCGCGACACGCTGATCGTGACCGGGCCGAAATCGCGCGAGATCCTGTCGGGTCTGACCGATGCCGACCTCTCGCTGGGCTGGCTGACCCATCAGGCGGCCACCGTGGCCGGACAGCCCGCCCACCTGATCCGCGTGTCCTTCGCCGGCGAACTGGGCTGGGAGGTGCATGCGCTCAACGAGCACATGCCCGCGATCTATGACGCGATCCTTGCCGCCGGGGCCAAGCCGTTTGGCATGTATGCGCTGAACAGCCTGCGCATCGAAAAGGGATACCGCGCGTGGAAGGGCGATCTGAGCACCGACTACTCGCTGCTGGAAGGTGGGCTGGAGCGCTTCATCAAGTTCGACAAGCCGCAGGACTTCCCGGGCAAGGCCGCGTTGCTGGCCGAAAAGCAGCGTGGAGTGAAGAAGTCTTTCGTTACGCTGGTCGTCGAGGCCGGTGACTGCGATGCGCCTTACATGTCCTGCATCTGGCAGGGCGATCAGATCGTGGGCGAGACCACATCTGGCGCCTGGGGCTATCGTGTCGGCAAGTCCGTCGCGCTGGGCATGATCAAGGCCGATCTGGCCAACCCGGGCACCGAGCTCGAGGTGGAAATCTACGGCGAAAAGTGTCGCGCCGTGGTACAGGAGGATCAGCCGCTGTGGGATCCCATAAACGAGCGGCTGCGCGCCTGACACAAGGAGGCCCATATGCGCCCGCGATATTCCAAGCAGGGATCCGGTGAGGGTCCTAACTATGACTGGGAGAACGACCATACCTTCGTGAAGGTTTCCGGTCAGGACACGGGCGGGGCGTACACCCTGATGGAAGACAACTTGAAGGCCAGCTTCGCGCTTGGCCTTCATCGCCACGACAGCCACGCCGAGACTTTCTATTTTCTCGAGGGCGCCGTGGATTTCTATGTCGACGGAGACTGGCACCTGTGCACGCCGGGCACCACCATGCATGTTCCGGCGGGTGTGCCGCATGCCTGCCGGGTTGCCGACAAAAAACCGGCACGGATGCTCATGATCTTTCAACCATCCGGGTTTGATGGTTTCCTTGCGGAACTGGCAAGCATGACCCCGGCGGATTTCGAGGACGAGGCCAAGATGGCCGACCTGAATGCCCGATATGACATCGTGCCGATGGGACCGGTTCCGCCCCATCCCGACGACCAGACCTGAGAAGCCAGCGAAATGAATGCTCCAAAGACGATGTCCGGTGTCTATCTGACGGGTCACGGTGGCCCCGAAGTTCTGGAATGGCGAGATGATATCCCGGTTCCTGAACCCGGGGCAGGGCAAGTTCTGGTTCGGGTCGCCGCCGCAGGCGTGAACAACACGGATATCAACACACGGGTCGGTTGGTATTCCTCGGACGTCACCGGCGCGACGGATGCCGTTGATCAGAAGGTCGAAGCGGGCGGTTGGGGCGGTGCATTGCACTTTCCCCGCATTCAGGGCGGAGATCTTTGCGGCATCGTGGAACAGGTTGGGCCGGGTGTTGCCTTCAAACCCGGGCAGCGCGTGACCTGTCCGATAAACCTGCCGCGCCCGCGCCCGGGAAACCCGCAGGGCTTCATTGCGCTGGGTTCCGAAATCGACGGGGCTTTTGCGCAATACTGCCTGGTTGAAGCCGATGATCTCTATGACGTCAGCGCCTCGCCCCTTTCGGATGTGGAAATCGCCGCCATTCCTTGCGCCTTCGGGACGGCGGAAAACCTGCTGACCCGCGCAGGCGTGACTGCCGGGCACAAGGTGCTGATCACCGGCGCCTCGGGTGGCGTCGGGCTGGCGGCGGTGCAACTGGCCGCCCTGCGCGGGGCGTCGGTTTGGGCTGTAACAGCGGGCACGAAAGCCGAGATCGTGAAATCCCAGGGGGCCGAGAATACGTTTGACCGGAACGACCCGCTTCCGCAGGATATGTTCGATGTGGTGATCGACGTTGTGGGTGGCCCGGCCTGGCCATCGCTGATCCTTTCCCTGAAATCCGGCGGGCACTATGCCGTTTCGGGGGCAATAGCAGGCCCGATTGTCGAAGCTGATCTGCGGGACATATATCTGCGCGACATCACCATACATGGGTGCACGCACCAGGCGCCCGAAGTCTTTGACCGTCTTGTTGAACTGGTGAATACCGGACGGATCAAGCCACTGGTTTCCCGGACCTATCCGTTGAAGGATATTGGTATTGCACAGGCTGATTTTCAGTCAAAGACTCTTCCGGGAAAACTGGTATTGGTGCCCTGAGGAGTAATGACATGGCGGATATCACTCTTTTGGACGGCTCTATCGGGCAGGAACTGGTAAAACGCAGTGGCGACCGGGCGACACCGCTGTGGTCGACGCGCGTGATGATCGATCACCCCGATTTGGTCGCGGAAGTGCACCGCGATTATTTCAGCCGGGGTGCGACGGTCGCGACAACCAATACTTATGCCGTCCATCGCTCTCGTCTGGTGCGGGTGGGGATGGAGGATCATATGCCTACCCTGATCGACACCGCCCTGACACAGGCCGTACGTGCCCGAACGGAAACCGGGGGGCGGATTGCGGGTGCACTGGGGCCATTGCTCGCTTCATATCGCCCCGACCTTAACCCGGACCCTGCGGACGCGGCTGAAAAGTTCGCCGAACTTGTGGCCATGATGGCCGCGCGGGTCGATCTGTTTCTGATCGAGACCGTATCTTCGATACAGGAAGCCGAGGGCGCAATGCGTGGCACGGCCGGATGCGGAAAACCGGTTTGGCTGTCCCTGTCGGTCAATGATGACGATGGCAGCCTTCTCAGGTCCGGCGAAGCGTTGGCGGACATTGCTCCGCTGGTGGAAGAGTTTTCACCCGATGCCGTGTTGATCAACTGTTCCCGCCCCGAGGCGATCCCGGCGGCGCTGGAGGTTCTGTCCGGCGTGAATCGGCCATACGGGGCCTACGCCAATGGTTTCACGCATATTTCGGATGGCTTCCTTCAGGATGCGCCGACCGTGGATGCCCTGCAAGAACGGCATGACCTTGGCCCCGGGGCTTATGCGGATCAGGTGATGCGGTGGATCGATCAGGGGGCAACGATTGTTGGCGGGTGCTGCGAAATCGGGCCGGATCATATCGAAGAACTGGCGAACCGGTTGCGGGCCGCCGGTCATAACATCGTTTGAAGAAAATGGCGGCAGAATCTACTTCGGACGCTCCAAAACAGGCCATCCGGCATTTCGACATCCTTGTCGCGCCGGGTTTCGTGCTGTTGGAGCTGGCGTCGTTGGTAGAGGTATTGAGGCTGGCCAACCGCGTATGCCCAAGCCCTCCGTTCACCTTCACCTATCGCTCGCTCAAAGGTGGCCCGATTGCCAGCAGCAGTAACGCCGTGGTTCAAACAGAAGCGGTGCCGTCACAGCCAAGGGCGGATTACCTGTTCGTAATCGGCAATTCAGACCCGGACCATCCGGATTTGTCGTTGGGGCGGGTGGTGTCGGACTATACCTTCCGGGACGCCAAGGTGTTCCTGCTGGCCGAAGCCGCCAGCCGCTATATCGACGAGCAGGGAACAGCCGACCTGGCAACCCATTGGGAAAACGCATCGTTCCTGCGGGAACGCGGCGCCCGGTTCGAAGCCAAACTGTCGATCGCAACCGAAAAGGGCGCGGTTGTGACATGTGCCGGGATGGAGGCCACGACGGATATCGCCTTGGCGGTGATCGGGCGCCATATCTCGGGGCCTGCGAAGATGACCGTGGCCGACATCATGCTGCATGAGAATATCCGCGATTTCGCTTCGATGCAGCCATTCTCGGGCGCCAAATTGACGGCGACAGGCGATTCGAAGCTGGATCAGTGCATAAAGCTTATGCAGGCCAATATCGAAGACCCCCTGCCGATCAATCAGATCGTCGAATCGCTGCACCTGTCGAACCGGTCCCTCGAGCGTAAGTTCAAAACCTTTTTTGGAACCACTCCCAACGGATTCTACCGGGAAATGCGACTGGCCAAGGCAAATAACCTGTTGCTGAACACCACGATGAGCGTACGCGAAATTGGTTTGGCCTGTGGTTTTCCGAACGGGTTTTCGTCTGTTTACAAAAGCTTCTTCGGGGTCACGCCCTTTGTCGTACGTCGGCAAAAGCGAGCGGCATCACATCGGTGAAAACTGCGGATTTCGTGACGTTTTTGGTGCATTTGTTGTCGATCTTCCGTGGCAACCTATGCCAAACCTGACACAGCGGAGATTTCAGGATGGTTGATCTTCTCAGCAAGGCCCGAGCGGTCATCATCGGCGGTGGCGTCATCGGATGCTCGGTCGCTTATCATTTGACCAAGAAGGGTTGGAAAGACGTCGTGTTGCTTGAGCGAAAGCAGCTGACAAGTGGCACCACCTGGCATGCAGCGGGTCTGATCGCACAGCTGCGCGCCACCGCAAACATGACCAAGCTGGCGAAGTACAGTCAGGAGCTGTATGGCTCACTCGAAGAGGAAACCGGTGTCGCCACGGGCTTCAAGCGCTGCGGGTCGATCACCGTGGCGCTGACCGAGGAACGCAAAGAGGAAATCTATCGTCAGGCTGCGATGGCGCGGGCGTTTGGCGTCGAGGTCGAAGAAATCTCGAATGAGCGCGTGCAGGAACTGTATCCGCATATCAATCTCGAGGGCGTCAAGGGTGCAGTTTATCTGCCGCTGGACGGGCAGGGTGATCCGGCCAACATCGCGCTGGCTCTGGCCAAGGGCGCCCGCCAGCGCGGCGCCATCGTCAAGGAACGGGTAAAGGTCACCGATATCGTCAAACAGGGCCGCAGCGTGACCGGCGTGGACTGGGTGGCCGATGACGGCAGCGCCTCGGGCCATATCGAGTGTGACATGGTGGTCAACTGCGCCGGCATGTGGGGGCACGAAGTTGGCCGAATGGCGGGCGTAAACGTCCCGCTGCACGCCTGCGAACATTTCTACATCGTGACCGAGAACATCGACGGCCTGACGCAGCTTCCGGTTCTGCGGGTGCCGGACGAATGCGCCTATTACAAGGAGGATGCAGGCAAGATTCTGCTGGGTGCCTTCGAGCCCAACGCCAAGCCCTGGGCGATGGAGGGCATCCCAGACAGTTTCGAATTCGACCAGCTGCCCGAGGATTTCGACCATTTCGAACCGATCCTCGAGGCCGCCTGCAACCGCATGCCGATGCTGGCCGAGGCAGGCATTCACACCTTCTTCAACGGGCCCGAAAGCTTCACGCCCGACGACGCCTATCACCTTGGCCTTGCGCCCGAGATGGACAACGTCTGGGTCGCCGCCGGCTTCAACTCGATCGGGATCCAGTCGGCGGGCGGCGCGGGCATGGCGCTGGCCGAATGGATGGACACAGGTGAAAAACCCTTTGACCTGGGCGATGTGGACATCAGCCGGATGCAGCCCTTCCAGGGCAACAAGCAGTATCTTTTCGAACGGTCCAAGGAGACGCTGGGCCTGCTCTATGCCGACCACTACCCCTATCGCCAGAAAGCCACCGCGCGCGGCGTGCGCCGGACGCCATTCCACCACCACCTGAATGAACACGGTGCCGTGTTCGGTGAACTGGCCGGGTGGGAGCGCGCCAATTGGTTCGCCAACGAAGGGCAGGAACGCGAATACAACTACAGTTGGAAGCGTCAGAACTGGTTCGAGAACTCGGCCGCCGAACACCGCGCTGTGCGCGAAAACGTGGGCATGTACGACATGTCCTCGTTCGGCAAGATCCGGGTCGAGGGCCCCGATGCCGAGAAGTTCATGAACTATGTCGGTGGCGGCGACTATGCCGTGCCCAATGGCAAGATCGTCTACACGCAGTTTCTGAACCGTTCCGGCGGGATCGAGGCGGATGTCACCGTCACCCGCCTTTCCGAGACCGCCTATCTGGTGGTCACCCCGGCGGCGACGCGCCTGGCGGATCAGACCTGGATGATGCGTCGTTCGGGCAATTTCAACGTGGTCATCACCGACGTCACGGCGGGTGAAGGCGTTTTGGCGGTGATGGGTCCGAATGCGCGGGCCTTGCTGGAGAAAGTCTCGCCCAACGACTTCTCGAACGCGGCAAACCCCTTCGGCACCGCGCAGGAGATCGAGATCGGTATGGGCCTCGCCCGCGCCCACCGCGTCACCTATGTGGGTGAGCTGGGCTGGGAGATCTACGTCTCATCCGACATGGCGGGCCACGTCTTTGAAACGCTGCACGAGGCGGGGCAGGACATGGGGCTGAAGCTGTGCGGCATGCACATGATGGACAGCTGCCGGATCGAAAAGGGCTTCCGCCATTTCGGCCATGACATCACCTGCGAAGATCACGTGGTGGACGCCGGGCTGGGCTTTGCCGTCAAGGTGGACAAGGGCTGCGACTTCATCGGCCGCGAGGCGGTGATTGCGCGCAAGGAAAGCGGCCCGAAATCGCGCCTTGTGCAATTCCGCCTGACCGATCCCGAGCCGCTGCTGTTCCACAATGAACCGATCGTCCGCGATGGCGAGTATGTAGGCTATCTCAGCTCGGGCAACTATGGCCACACGCTGGGAGGTGCGATTGGCTTGGGTTACGTGCCGTGCGAGGGGGAGAAGGCCGCGGACGTTCTGGCCTCGACTTACGAGATCGACGTTTGTGGCACGAAAGTCCGGGCCGAGGCGTCGCTCAAGCCGATGTATGACCCGAAATCCGAACGGGTCAAGGTGTGACCACGGGGTTCGGTGGGGGCTCTGCCCCCGCCGCCTTCGGCGACTCCCCCGGGATATTTTCGGCCAGATGAAGATTGGTGCCCCTTGTTCATCTGGCCACAAATATCCCGGAGCGCGAGGCAGAGCCTCGCATTTCAGACCTCGCGTGAAAAGCGTGGTCTGACAACTCATCAAACATTGTTATGTGACACTTCACTGTTTTCAGAGTTTTCAACCCGTTCATTTCTGCCTTAAACCGAACCGGTATCAACCGGAGACCCGATGTGGCAGACACGCTTCTACCTTCACAGAACACGGACACACCAAAGGGGCTTGCGCTGGCAGTCACGGCCTATGTCCTGTGGGGGTTCTTGCCTCTGTACATGAAAGCGCTGGATCATATGGGCGCGGTCGAGGTTGTGGCGCACCGTGTTATCTGGTCAGTGCCTGTGGCCGGGTTGTTGCTGGTTGTCCTGGGCCGAACCCGGGATCTGAAGGCCGCGCTTGGCAATCCGAAGATGTTGGGTATGGCCGCTTTGACAGCAGCGCTTATTTCCGTGAACTGGGCGATTTACGTATGGGCCATTTCCACGGGCAACGCACTGGATGCGGCGTTGGGTTATTACATCAACCCCCTATTCAGTATCGCGCTGGGGGCAATCCTGTTGAGGGAACCCCTGACACGGACACAATTGTTCGCGGTCGGATTGGCCGCGCTGGGTGTGGTAGTACTTGTGGTGGAAGCCGGTCGTTTGCCTTGGGCGGCTCTTGGGTTGATGATCAGCTGGGGATTCTACGCGTTCTTCAAGCGCTCGCTGCCGATTGGGCCGAACCAGGGTTTCCTGCTTGAGGTCCTGATCCTTTTGATTCCGGCACTGGTCTATGTCACCTTTCTGGGTGTGCGGGGCACTGGTCATTTCGGTGTCGCGATGACGGACACATTGTTGTTGTCCTGTGCAGGGGTCGTGACGGCGGTGCCGTTGCTGGTCTATGCAAACGGCGCCAAACTGGTGCGCCTGTCCACGATGGGCATCCTGCAATACATCGCACCGACCATGATCTTCATTACAGCGATAACCCTGTTCGGCGAAAAGATTGACACGGGCCGGATGATCGCATTCCCACTGATCTGGGCGGCTCTGGTCGTTTACTCGATCCCTATGATCCGGCAGGCGCGCGGTCAGGCCTGAAGCAACAGGCGCGCGGCTGCATCCGCCCAAAGCGCATACGCCCGGGGGCTGGGATGATAGCCATCCGGTGCAGCCAATGCCGGATCGTCCGGCAGGTCGAGTGGCAGGTGTTGAACATGCGGGAATGCAGCCGCAACCTCTTGCAACCCCTGATCCAGGCGCGCGGCCTGGCATCCAAGCACCCAGGCCAGCGGCTGAGGCAGGGCCGGAAACCTGTTCATCTGCGGGACTGCGGTTGCGACGATGCGACGAGCCCCCAGGTTTTTTGAAAGCAAGCGGATAAGGCGGGTCTGGCGGCGCGCAAATTGCTGGCGTGTCACAGCCCGGGTGACATCATTGACGCCGAGTGCCGTAACGACAGCATCGAATTCGCCTTCCATTTGCGAAAGACGGTCGATCGTGTCCTGGGTGGTGTGCCCGGTTGTCGCTTCCAGCTGCCATTCGACCGCATAGTGCCCGGCCAGACGGTTGACCAGATTGCCGGATAACGCCTGATCCTGCGTGCCTGCGCCCACTCCGGCTGCCGAACTGTCACCGGTGATCAGAAGCCGCAGACGCGGCCCGCGCCCTGTGCGGCCTTCGCGCGGGCCAGTCGGTTCCGGCAGCAACTGCGCGTTCCTGCGTACCGATAGGCCCTGCGCGGCAAGCACCGGAAGCAAGGGAACCCGCAAAATCTGATCGGCAGCCAGTGAACGAGGCATTGTCAGCTCAGCGCGTTTTTGAATTCCAGAAAACGAGCGTCTGTCATGACCCGCGCCATCATGGCATCGCGCAAGGCACCTACCGTTTTGTAGGGGCGCATGACGACCTCGAAAACCTGGATCAACCCATCGTCGTTCAACGTAACAAGATCCACGCCGATACCATCCAGATCACCGACTTTGCATTGAAACTCCAATGCCCAGTCTTTCCCGTCGCCCATGACGCGCCGATAACGAAAATCTGAAAACACCTGCCCGACATGCCCCAGAACGGCAGCGACCGGTGCGCGCCCTGTCCAGGTGCTGTAGTATGTGGGCGGCAGGAACTGCACATCTTCGGCCAGGAGCTGATGGATCAAGGCCTCATCGCCCTTTGCGACAACCTCTTGCATGCGTTCAATTGTCGGGTGCATGGCATCTCCTCCACTTTTGAAGAGAAGGTCACCGAACATGGGCGGGCATGCAAGGACGACGTTGCGGGAGGTCACGAGCTGGGATAGGCACCCTGCATGAACGACACCTATGATCCCCCTCAAACCCCACTGGATGTGTTGCATGAAGATGCACAGCTGATCGTGGTGAACAAACCATCGGGCCTGCTTTCGGTTCCGGGGCGGGGCGCGAATCTGTCAGATTGTCTGTTGACCCGGGTGCAGGATGCATTTCCACAAGCACTGCTGGTGCACCGGCTGGACCGGGACACGTCCGGTGTCATGGTCTTTGCCCAGACGCCGCACGCGCAGCGCAACCTGAGCATGCAATTCGAGCAGCGTCAGACCCGCAAAACCTATGTCGCCCGTGTCTGGGGGCAGCTGGAACCTAAGACCGGCACCGTGGACTTGCCTCTGATCGTGGACTGGCCCAACCGGCCCAGACAGATGGTTTGCCATGCGACGGGCAAACCTGCCGTGACGGACTGGCGTGTCGTGAAGACCGAAGGCGATACGACGCGTGTGCGTCTGTTTCCCAAAACGGGCCGGTCTCATCAACTTCGCGTTCATATGCAGGCGCTGGGCCACCCGATCCTGGGCGATCCATTCTATGCGACGGGCGATGCGCTGGACTTCCCCAGATTGATGCTGCATTCAGAAGAACTGCGTCTGAAACACCCGGAAGGTGGGGTTTCGATGAAGTTTCGGGCCCGGCCCGAGTTCTGATCTCAGGCCGTACTGGTCCGGAGCATCTTCAGATTTCCCAGCGAAAATCGTCTGGATCGTTTCTTTGATACGGGCTGCTTGCACTGCCGGGCCATGGCGATTTCGCGCTCGATCTCGAAGGCGCGCAGGGTATGGTCCTGAGACCATTGCCCCAACCTGAGCGTCATCATGACATGGGTGTCGAGGTATGGCATTTTTCGTGCTCCTTCTTTCGATGCCATTCCAATCTGGCCCATCATTCCTGACACCCTCTTGTCAGTGGGGTGTGCTAGGATGTCAGCATGTTGACAGGAGGATGCAATGCGCCGTTCGACCCGATTGTTTGAAATCATCCAGATCCTGCGGGCTGCGGGCGCTCCGGTCACGGCAGAGGCGCTGGCCGCAAGGTTGGAGGTGTCCGTGCGCACGGTTTATCGGGATATTGCCGAGTTGCAGGCGCAACGGACGCCCATCGAAGGTGAGGCCGGTATCGGGTACGTGATGCGGCGCGGCTACGATCTGCCGCCGCTCAATTTCGATGCAGAAGAAGTTGAGGCCTTGTGGGTTGGCCTGTCTCTTCTTGCGCGTACCGGCGACAGTCACCTGCAAAGGGCCGCCAGCCGGATATGCCAGAAGATCGACGCATTGCATTGCCCAGCGGATTGGTTGCAGGTTGCCCCATGGGGTGCCCCGGCGGATGATCCAAACAAGGGTTGCGTTTCGATCGCGCATTACCGCGAAGCCATCAGGGCAGAGCGGAAAATCCGTATCACCTATGAAGATGGCGAAGGCGAACGCACGGTTCGGGTCGTGCGCCCTGTGGCGCTGATCTATCACATCGAATGCACGATGCTGGCAGGCTGGTGCGAACTGCGCAACGGGTTTCGCCATTTCCGCACCGACCGTATCTGGTCCAGTGAATGCACCGAAGATAGCTTTTCAGGACAAAGCGGGTCATTGCGCGAGCTCTGGCAGGAGCAACAGAACGCAGAAACGTTCGTAGAAGCGGTTTGAATACGTGTTTGGCGGGTATTCGCCGACTTCACCGCATTGTTGCTTGAGCCGCCAAGCCTGCCCAGTGATATACTGCGGAAAACGAAGCACGCCCGAATAACGGGTGCTGGAGCAGAAGGTGATATCATGACGATTTCCAAGTTTTTCGTGGCCACAGGTTTGTGTTCAGCCCTTGTGTTGGCGGCCTGTACCGACCCGGGCACGCTGACAGTACAAGACGACCCGAACCAGAACGCCAAACAGGGCGCCGTTCTGGGTGGGCTGGTCGGCGCTGGAATCGGGGCGATTGCCAATAATTCGAACCCCGGTCTGGGCGCGTTGGCCGGTGCTGCAATCGGTGCTGCCGGGGGCGGCGTGATCGGCAACCAACTGGACAAGCAGGCTGCGGAGCTGCGTCAACAACTGGCAAATGACGGAATTACAATCGTCAACGCAGGCGATCGCCTGATTGTGACGGTCCCGAATGACATCACCTTTGACACCGACAGTTCGACCGTGCGCCCGGCGTTGCGGTCTGATCTGGTGAAAGTGGGCCAGAACTTGGTCAACTACCCGAATTCGAACGTGCAGATCATCGGGCACACTGACAGCGACGGAGACGCAACCTACAATCAGGGCCTGTCAGAGCGTCGCGCGAATGCCGTGGCCGACATCCTTCAGGCCAACGGTGTCAGCCACAACCGCATTCGCACGATCGGGCAGGGCGAAAACAACCCTGTCGCGTCCAACCTGACGCCCGAAGGAAAATCGCAAAACCGGCGTGTCGAGATTGTCGTGGTGCCCAGCGGAAACGCGTAACCACTGCGCGGCATGAACAGCGGGGCCGCCCAATGGGCGGTTCGGTTTGCGCAATGACTGTGCGTCAAATGGGGTTTGGATCAGGGTGAACTCGGTCTAACTTGCGACAAACACAGAAACGGAGCTTTCCTGATGTCCCAACCGACCCTTCTTGGCCTGTCCGGGTCCCTGCGCCAGAACGCGACCAACCGTAAGCTTCTGCGCGAGGCGGCTCGGTTGTTCGATCCGGCAAGCTTTGTCGAAGCGGATTTGAACCTGCCCCTCTACGATGGTGATCTGGAAGACGGCGAAGGGATTCCTGAGGCGGTTCATACGCTGGCCAATCAGATCGCACAGGCCGATGCTGTGATCATTTCGACACCTGAGTACAACAAGGGTCCATCAGGCGTTCTGAAGAACGCGCTGGACTGGGTCAGCCGAACGCAAGGCAATCCATGGGCCGACAAACCGGTTGCGGTAATGTCGGCGGCCGCTGGTCGTGCAGGCGGGGAACGCGCGCAGATGATCCTGCGGGCCTGTATGGTTCCATTTCAGCCGCGCATCCTGCAAGGGCCCGAAATCCATCTGGCGAACAGTTCGAACGAATTCGACGATCAGGGAAAGCTGCGTTCGGACCGGTACGAAAAGTCTTTGCATGACTTGATGCAGAAACTCCGGGCCGAGGCCGGTTTCTGATCGCGGGTCAGGCAAATGACGCAAGAGCGACAGACCGATCTCTTGGATCCGGCCCGCGCGACCGCATTTCAGGTGGCGCTGGGCGGTGTGCCGTCGATCGCCAGTGGTTCGGAATTGCCGCCCTTCTTCCATCGGCTTTATTTCTGGACCCCGCAACCGGCCGCCGAATTGGGTCGGGATGGGCATCCCAAGGTTGGGGGCCTGATCCCGGATATGGGATTGCCGCGCAGAATGTGGGCCGGCGGGCGGTTGACCTTTCACGTTCCTCTGATCGCAGGGATCACCGCCGAAAAGAAATCGGTTCTTGAAAGTCAAAGCGCCAAGGTAGGGCGGTCCGGCCCGTTGGGCTTTGTCACTTTGCGGCACGAGATCTGGCAGAACGGTCAGTTGCGCGTGACAGAGTGGCAGGATCTCGTTTATCGCGAAGATCCTGCGCCGGATGCTGAAATGCCCCAACCGCCCAGAGCGCGCACCGATGAGACCGATTGCCGCGAAGTCGGGTTCGATTCAACGTTGTTGTTTCGATACTCGGCCCTGACCTTCAATGGCCACCGTATTCACTATGATCTGGACTATGCGCGCGATGTTGAAGGATATGGCGGGCTGGTCGTGCACGGGCCGCTTCTGGCGCAGCTTCTGATGCTTTTCGCGGTTGACCTGATCGGTCCGCTCGCCTCGTTTTCGTTCCGCGCGACTTCGCCATTGATGCATTTCGAAACTGCCCAGTTGTGCCGGAGGGGTGAAAACATGTGGGTGCGCGGCCCTGGCGGGCGGCAATGCATGCAAGCCGTCGTGCAGTCACAATGAGGCTTCGGGCCGGAACTCATCAGGGATCGTATCCCGATCTTCAAGCATAAGATCGGCCATGACCTCGGCGATTTTGGGGGCCATGCCGAAACCGATTTTGAACCCGCCATTGGCGATGAACTGCCCCTGATGCAGGGGATGGGCGCCCAACATCGGCGCACGGCTTTTGCTGCGCGGGCGCACGCCGGCCCAGCGTTCGATCACCTCGGCCCCGTGCAACAGGGGCAGGACGCGCGTGGCGCGGTCTATCACGTCGTCCAGAGCTTCGTCCGTGCTGGTCGGGTCCTCATAATTCCGTTCCGAGGTCGATCCGATCGCAAGTGTTCCGTCAGCATGCGGGACAATGTGAATCGCGTCGGCGAATAGTTGCGGCACTTCCCCCGCGTCGAAGCGCAACAGGGCGGCCTGCCCTTTGACACCATTTCCGACGATCTTGCCGTAGGCGTCGTTCAGTTCTTGCAATCCTGCAAGGCCCGTGGCGTGGATGACCTGCCCCTTGTCCTCGGCATCACTGACAATGTGGACGCCCATGACCTCAAGGGCTGCGACCAGCGCGGCACAGGCCCGCCGGGGGTGCATTCGTGCCGTCAGCGTATCGCGAATGACAAAGCCTGTGGGGCTGGGTGGGCACCATGAACCCGCTTGGGCCGTGGTGATGACACGCCATTCCGCCCGACCTTGCCAAAGCTCATCTGCGGTGCCTTCGCGCTGGCGGGCCCGTTCCAGACCACGCGCGTCCGGGATCGGCTGAAGGCGGCCCAGCCGGCCATAGCCGGGAGAAACCCCGCCGGTGTCTTCGATCTGTCGCCAGAACGGTTCAGCCATGATCAGACTGTCGAACTGAAATGCTTTCTTGGCGTTCCAGTTTTCCGGCACATGCGGGGCCAATGCGCCGACCAGACCGCCGCTGGACCCGGCGCCGGGACCGGACGGATCGACGACCTGCACTTTCGCACCGCGGCGCGCACAAATCCAGGCGATGGACAGGCCGAAAATTCCTGCGCCGCGAACCGTCACATCGACCATTGCCAATTCCCTTTTCCTTGTTCAGTGTCGCGCCGCTTAGCTACAGGATTCCCCAATGGCAGACCAGCGCGCCGAATTGACGTGGACCGAAGATCAGATACCGGTCTCGGACCGCTTCGACGACCCATATTACTCGTTGCAGAACGGGCTGGAAGAGACGCGCCATGTGTTTCTGGCGGGAAATGACTTGCCTGCACGGTTTGCGCCGGGGTTTCACATTGCCGAGTTGGGTTTCGGCACCGGCCTGAACCTGCTGGCCGCCTGGTCGGAATGGGAGGCATCCGGCCAGAAAGGGCCATTGCGCTTTACCAGTTTCGAAGCCTTTCCCATGGCACCGGACGACATGCAGCGCGCGCTAGGGGCCTTTCCCGAATTGCATCCGTGGAGCAGCCGGTTTTTGGCGCATTGGACAGGGCGCACATGTATGTTGGATTCGCTTCGGTTTGAGGTGGTGATCGGCGATGCACGCAAGACATTGCCGAACTGGGACGGAATGGCAGATGCCTGGTTCCTCGACGGGTTTTCACCAGCCAAGAACCCCGAATTGTGGGGCGCGGACCTGTTGCAGGACGTGGCAAGCCACACTGTCACGGGCGGTACCGCGGCCACGTATACGGCCGCAGGTTTCGTGCGCCGGGGACTTGAGAGTGCAGGTTTCAAGGTAACCCGCATGCCCGGCTATGGTCGCAAGCGGCACATGACACGGGCACACAAAGCATGACCCAGAAGAACAATGTCGGCGCGGGCATCGCTTTGATGGTGGGCGCGACAATTGTCTTTGCCTTGCAGGACGGTATCTCGCGCCATCTGGCCGGAACCTACAACACCTACATGGTGGTCATGATCCGCTATTGGTTCTTTGCGGCTTTTGTCATCGCTCTGGCCGCGCGGGCCCCCGGTGGGCTGAAGGCGGCCACAAAGACAAGTCAGTTGGGTTTGCAGATCCTACGGGGCTTGTTGCTGGCGGCCGAGATCTGCATTGCGGTGTTCGGCTTTACGGTCCTTGGCCTGATCGACAGTATGGCGGTTTTCATCTGTTATCCTCTGCTTGTCGCCGCGCTGAGCGGGCCGGTGCTGGGCGAAAAGGTCGGATGGCGGCGATGGGCTGCGATCGGTGTCGGCTGCATCGGCGTTCTGATCATCCTGCAACCGGGCGCCGGGGTCTTCAACCCGTGGGCTGTCATACCTTTGATTTCTGCATTGCTGTTTGCGATCTATGGTCTTTTGACGCGATATGTCGCCCGCCAGGACAGCGCGGCGACCAGCTTTTTTTGGACCGGTGTCGCCGGTGCCGTGGCGATGACCGTGTTTGGCATGTGGTTCTGGGAGCCGATGGCGCACGACGACTGGCTCTGGATGGCGCTGCTTTGCGTCAGTGGGGTGTTCGGGCATTGGTTGCTGATCAAGTGCTACGAAGTGGCCGAAGCCAGTGCGGTTCAACCCTTTGCATATTTCCACCTGGTTTGGAGCGCGATCCTGGGTATTTCGATCTTTGGCGAAACGTTGCGCCCCGAAGTCGTGGCGGGCGCAACCATCGTCGTAGCCGCAGGTTTGTTCACCTTATGGCGCGAACGCCGCCAGAGATGATCCGATCAGCTCCTGCGAGAACGGAATCGGAAGGGCGGGTTGCCCCAGGCGGGCACGGTAGACCGGCAGGCTTTCGGTCACGCGCATCACGTAGTTCCGCGTTTCGCTGAACGGGATCGTCTCGATCCAGTCGACGATATCGACCTCGCCTGTGCGTGGATCACCATAGCGTTCCATCCACGAGATCGGGCGCCTTGGCCCCGCATTGTACCCCGCCGCCATCATCACAACGTTGCCGTTGAAATCGGCTGCCAGACCGGAAAGATAGTTGGCCCCAAGCTTTGCGTTGTATTGCCAGTCCGTGGTCAAACGTCCCGTCTGATGGCCGCTGAGAATGCCCAGCTCGCCCGCGACCAGCTTGGCCGTAGCGGGCATTACCTGCATCAGGCCGCGTGCACCCGCACCGCTGACGACAACCGGGTCGAACTCGCTTTCGCGGCGCGCGATGGCCAATGTCATTTCCTTGGCCATCGGCAATCGCATATCTGCAACGGGATGGACTGGGTAATAGGCTGCGGGCAGAACGGTGCCCGTCGTTGCCGCCCGTTTGGCGATCATCACGGCCAGATGCGGCTGTTTCAGTTCGATAACCAGGTCGCCCAATTGATTGGCCTGCACTGGATCAAGGCTTTCGACCAGATGGGTCAGGAACCGCTCGGACAGGTTTGCTTCTCCGGCTTTCAACAACAGCAATCCGGCCTCCAAAACGCTGGAATCGGCAAACTCCGCCTGCCGCCAATGCGGCGCGCGACGCGGATTGGCCAGTTCCGCATCAAACGGTCGTCCGATCCGTTCTGCGGCCAACAGACCGTAGAATGAGGTCTGGTAATCGGCCCCCATTGCATAGGCGTCATACGCCTTGTCCGCGTCACCCAATGCCGCGTAAGCGCGCCCAAGCCAATAGCCACCACGGCCTTTCGAGATCGGAGATTTCACGGCGTCCGAAAAGTTCTGGAAGTGGCGAACGGCGGTGGCAGGATCGTTCAGTTTGCGAAGCGCCAGAAAACCGGCCAGCCATTCAAGATCGGCATAGCCGTAACCCATTTCGGGGGTCATGTGATGATTGGCGGCCACGTCATATGCGCGCGCCGCACGGCCCGATCGCATCTCAAGCCGTGCAAGACGGCGCCGTCCCTCCGCCCATTTGTCAGGCTCACCCAGTGCGTCAGGCCCGGTAGAGCGTGCCAGCATCAGATCGACGGCGCTGTCATCCAGTTCTTTCTTGTCGCGCCAGACAAAACGATCGAAGGCCAGCCCGGGCGCATCCGCCAGAGACTTGGGAACTGCTGCCACCTTGGTGTCCACACCGGGTTGGCGTTTCTGCAATGCTATGCGCGCTTCGGCCAGTTTGCGTTCGTCCGGACCGACCAAAGGCAACATCTGTCCGGCGCTTACAAGATGACCGTCCCAAAGCATTCTGTCCAGCCGCGCCGCGTGATGCGGTTTCAGAAGTTTGGCAAAGTTCTCCAGATAGCTTTTTTGCAGACCCGAACCCATTGGCATGGTGCGCCAAGCGGTCACAATGTCGGCCTCCGCTTCTCCGATGCGTCCCTTGGCTTTCAGGGCGACGGCATAGTTCAACGCGCCCTCTGCCGTCTGAGGCGGCATGTCGGCATAGAATTTCAGAACCCTGTCTGGATCGGCACCGGTGAAAACAGGCTCGCTCTTGCGGCGCAGCCATGCCAGCCCGGGCCAGTCCGGGCGACGTTCGAGAAACACCAACACGTCGCCAGAGCTGCCGAAGCCCTCGCGCAGCCAGTGCCAGACAATGATATCGCGCGATACAGAACCTCGCTGGCCGGATACGCGCAACGCTGCGTTCCAGTCGCCTTTGCGCATTTCGTTAAGTCCAGCGCGCAAATCAGCAGCAGCATCTGCCCGTGCTGAATGCGTCGCAGTCACCGAATACAGAATCACAGCAGTCAACAGTGCCAGAAAGCGTGTCATCCCTTGCATTTCCCAACCAACCGAGGATAGAGCCTGTGAGGATAAACCGTGCGTCGCCGGGATCAACTCACAAAGCTGGAAACGTGAGGAACCGCGGCGTAAAAACTGCAAAATGCACCTTGAAGGAGCGTGTCATGTTCAAAGGCTCGATGCCAGCCCTCGTCACCCCGTTCAACAACGGCGAGTTGGACCTGAAAACGCTCAAACATCTGGTGGACTGGCAGATATCCGAAGGCTCGACCGGGCTGGTGCCTGTGGGAACAACCGGTGAAAGCCCGACGCTCAGCCACGAAGAGCATGAAACGGTGATCGAAGAGGTTGTTAAAACCGCTGCGGGCCGCGTTCCTGTCATTGCCGGTGCCGGGTCGAACAACACGGTCGAAGCTGTCCGCTTCGTTCAGTTCGCGGAAAAAGTAGGAGCGGATGCGGCACTGGTCGTCACGCCGTATTACAACAAACCAACTCAGCGCGGCCTGATCGCGCATTTCCAGGCGCTGCATGCGGCCGCGGATATCCCGATTATCATCTACAACATTCCGGGCCGCTCAGTCATTGACATGACACCTGCCACGATGGGTGAACTGGCCAAGCTTCCTCGCATCGTCGGGGTCAAGGATGCAACGGGCGATCTGGCCCGTGTCAGCCAGCAGCGTGCAACTTGCGGCGCGGATTTCTGCCAATTGTCCGGCGAAGACGCCACGGCCCTTGGGTTTAACGCCCATGGTGGTGTTGGCTGCATCTCGGTCACCGCAAACGTGGCCCCCAAGCTCTGCGCCGAATTCCAGCAGGCCACGCTGGCCGGAGATTATGCAAAAGCGTTGGAGTATCAGGACAAGCTGATGCCGCTGCATGAGGCGATCTTCATCGAGCCGGGCCTTGTCGGTGCCAAATATGCACTCAGCAAACTGGGCCTTTGCAGCACCGAAGTGCGTTCACCCCTGACCGAGCTGGAAGACAGCACCAAGGATGCAATCGAGGCCGCAATGGCCCATGCCGGCCTGATCTGACTGGTATTTCAGAATACGACGAAGGGCGGCCTCAAACCTTGAGCGCCGCCCTTTCTTTTTGATGTATCCAGACTTCATCTGGCCAAAAAATATCCCGGGGGAGTCGCGGCTTGCCGCGGCGGGGGCAGAGCCCCCTCAGCGTTTGCCGTAATACAGCCCCACGACATGTTCGGCCTGCGCAAAGAACAGCCAGCGCGACGTTGCAACACCTGCCAGATGCGAGGCCACGGCCAGCAGGGCGAAGACGTGATTGAACGGCAGCAGCAACAGCAGAACCGGCAGCACGAATGCCAGAACGAACGAGATCAGCCGCAGTTTTTCGGCGTGTTTGCGCCCGACCACGTGAACGAATTCTCGCAGCAGATAATTGGTGCCGGTATGGGGCGGCTCAAAGGCGCGGACGGATCCGCGTGCGCCAAGCCCGGTGGCTGTTCCCAGATCCGTTCCCGATAACGCAAACGCCTGATCCCCCTTGCGCCAGTACAGTATCTGCACCAGCGCCGCGATCAGCAGCAGCGGCAGAGCTGCGCTTGTCTGACCTGCCAGCAATGCACCACCGGCCAGGCTGAAGCTGAGAAACATGGCAGGTGTCAGGTTCATGTTCCAGCGTGGGATGGTCTTGAGCTGCGTGTAGATCATCGAGGTCGTGAACACTGTGGCCAGCGACAACCCTGCGCCGATCCAGCCCAGAAAACCCCAGCGTTGGTCCAGAAACACCACGCCAATCGCATAGAGCCCCATGATGACCAGCGCGAGGACGGCACACCAACCTTCACGGCTGAGCCAGCTGGTTTTCCATTGAGTGAACGCCTTCAAGGCCCGTTCCGGATGGCCCAGGTGGAAGGTCGAAGCCAAAAGCCCGCCGACGGCCAGACCATAGGCAATGGCGAAGAACACAAAAGCCACCCAACCCGAGACAGCCGGAAACCCCAGGCCAAGAAAGAACAGCAGTCCAAATCCCAGACCGGACAGGGTGGTGAACAGAATGACGGAGGGTGCGGGATGCATCAGAGTTTCTCCAACGTCTTGTCGAGCCAGCCGAGGAACCCTTTGGGCTCGTCAGCGATGGGTGCCAGCAGGGGGGCCAGTATGTCGATCTGGTCTTCCACGGTGTCCTTGGGGCGCGGGGGCAGGTATTTGTTGACGGGTTTGGTGCCCATTTCCGGCATCAGGTCCATGCCGCCCCGTTCTGCAACCAGCTGGCTGACATCGCTGTCAGGGTCGCCCAGATCGCCAAAGTGCCTTGCGCCCGCAGGGCAGGTGCGAACACAGGAGGGGATACGGTCGACCTCGGGAAGGTTTTCGTTGTAGATGCGGTCCACGCACAGTGTGCATTTCTTCATCACGCCCTCGGCCACATCCAGTTCCCGCGCACCGTAAGGGCAGGACCAGGCGCACAGGCCGCATCCGATGCAATCGCTTTCATTGACCAGGACGATGCCATCCTCGACCCGTTTGTAGCTGGCGCCGGTGGGGCAAACGGTAACACAGGGCGCGTCTTCGCAATGCAGGCAGGATTTCGGGAAGTGGATCAGCTGGGCATGCCCGTCGGCAGGTTGCACTTCGTAGGAATGCACGCGGTTGAGAAAGGTGCCCGAAGGGTTTGCACCATAGGCGTCCTGATCCGAAAGAGGGGCCCCGTAATTTTCCGTGTTCCAGCCTTTGCAGGAAATAACGCAGGCGTGGCAGCCGACACAGGTGTCCAGGTCGATGACCAGGCCCATCTTGCGGTCAGTGGAGTTTGGTAGCTGGGTCATGTCAGGGAACCTCTGCTGTTGAGGGCAGGTGAGGGGGCCAGCCCCCTCTTGAGCCTGCGGCTCAATTCACCCCCGGGATATTTTTGGCCAGATGAAGTGCGGATCCGGGTCATTTGCCCACCTTCCAGGCCAGGTTCTCAGGGCCGGTTCCGACAGGAGATTTGATCGGGTCGAAATTCGGCTGGCTTTGCGCATCGGCAGGTGCGTCGGCTTTTTCGATTTTGACCTTCAGGTCGAACCATGCCGCCTGACCAGTGATCGGGTCCGAGTTGGCCCAGCGCATTCCATCATTTTTGGACGGCAGCAATTCGTGAATCAGGTGATTGAGCAGGAAACCTTTGGTCGCTTCTGGCGCGTCGTCCTGCAAGGCCCAGGCGCCCTTGCGTTTGCCGATGGCGTTCCATGTCCAGACCGTGTTGTCATTCAGCGCGGCCATCTCCATCACCGGCACGGTGATTTCACCGTGGGGGGAGCTGACTTTTGCCCAGTCGCCGTCTTGCAGGTTGTGTTCTCGCATCAGTTTGGTCGGGACGTACAGCGGGTTTTGCCCGTGCAACTGGCGCAGCCACGCGTTCTGTGTGCCCCAACTGTGATACATGGCCATTGGGCGCTGGGTCAGGGCGTTGACGGTGAAGCCTTCATTTCCGTGCTGGTCGGTTTCGTACCAGATCGGCAGCGGATCCATGGTGTCCTTGATGCGCTGGCGCAGGTGCTCGGGCGGCTGGCGGTCTCCGTGACCTTCGGCAGCCAGCTGGAACCGGCGCATCGGTTCGGAATAGAGCTGGAACAGATAGGGCTGAGGGCTGTCATAGATGCCCATCCCGACGGCCCAGTTCTGATAGGCGGTGTTCCACGGTTTGTAGTAATCCGCGCCTTCCGGGATATGCGCCACATAAAATCCGCCGTTTTCGATATACCGGTTCAGCTGATCCGAATTGACCTCGCCGCGGCCTTCCTTGTCGCCGTCTGGACCCCGGAAACCGGCCAGCGGGCCGATGCCAGGGCGTCGTTCGTGGTTTACGATGTAATCCGCGTAGTCTTTCCACTTTGGGCTGCCGTCTTCATTCGTGAAACCCGGCAGGCTCATACGGTTGGCCAGCTCGATCAGAACCGACTGGAAACCACGCACGTCACGGTCGGGTTCGACCACTGGCCAGCGAATGGCGTCTGCTGCGGCGTCGGCCTCGCAGATCGGGCGATCCAGCAGCGAGATACAGTCGTGCCGCTCGAGATAGGTGGTGTCGGGCAGGATCAGGTCGGCGTAAGCCACCATTTCCGAAGAATAGGCGTCGGAGTAGATGATGCGCGGGATGACGTAATTGCCGTCATCGGTCTTGGCCGTCAGCATCTCCATCACACCTTTGGTGTTCATGGAGGAATTCCACGACATGTTCGCCATGTACATGAACAGGGTGTCGATCTTGTAGGGATCACCAGCCGCTGCGTTCGAAATCACCATGTGCATCAAGCCGTGCACGGACATCGGGTTTTCCCAGGTGAATGCCTTGTCGATGCGTTGCGGCGTGCCGCAGTCGTCCAGCAGCAGGTCTTCGGGACCACGTGGAAAGCCCAGATGCGGGCCGTTCAGCGGACGTCCCGGACGCCTGTCGCCATGAGGCGTCGGGTGTGCTTCGACTGGTTTGGGATAGGGTGGCTTGAAGCGGAAACCGCCCGGTACCTCGACTGTTCCCAGCATGATCTGCAGCACATGCAGTGCGCGGCAGGTCTGGAATCCGTTGGCATGGGCTGATACGCCCCGCATGGAATGGAAGCTGACGGGTCGACCAATCATCTTCGAGTGCTTTTCACCCCGAAAATCAACCCATTCCTGATTCAGTTCGATCGCTTCGTCAAAAGCGACCCTGGCGATTTCAGCGGCAATGGCCCGGATACGTTTGGCGGGGATGCCGCAGCGATCGGCCACCGCCTCGGGCGCGTGTTCGTCGCTGAGGTATTTTTCGGCCATCAGGTGGAAAACGGGGCGGTGCGTCACACCGTCCTTGTCATAGGTCGCCGACAGGTCCGGGCGCACGCCGGGCTTGTCGAATGCGGTTGGCTCGCCCGTCTTGCGATCAATAACCAGCGGCTTGCCGTCCTCGTCGCGCAGGAACAGGCCCTTTTCCGCACCCTCGCTTGCGTTCACCAGAACCGGCGCATTGGTATAGCGGCTCAGGTAATCCAGATCGATCTTGCCGGCTTTCATCAGAACGTGGATCAGCGACAAAATGAACAGCCCGTCTGTTCCGGGTGTGATGCCTACCCAGTCGTCGGCAACAGCGTTATAGCCCGACCGGACCGGATTCACTCCGATCACCCGTGCGCCGCGCGCCTTGATCTTGCCGATCCCCATTTTTATCGGGTTGCTGTCATGATCTTCGGCGACGCCGAACAGCATGAACAGTTTGGTGTGATCCCAGTCGGGTTGTCCAAACTCCCAAAACGCGCCACCCATCGTGTAAATGCCACCGGCCGCCATATTGACCGAGCAGAAGCCGCCGTGGGCTGCGTAGTTCGGAGTGCCGAAATTCTGGGCCCAGAAACTGGTGAAGCTCTGGCTCTGGTCGCGGCCTGTGAAAAAGGCCAGCTTCTGCGGTGCGGTTTCATGCAGTTCGTTCAGCCAGCCCACAGCAGTGCTGAGCGCCTCGTCCCACTCGATTTCGCGAAATTCACCCGAGCCACGTGGGCCGACACGCTTCAGCGGTTTGCGCAGCCGAGAAGGGGCGTTGACCTGCATGATCCCGGCAGAGCCCTTGGCGCACAAAACACCCTTGTTGACCGGGTGGTCCCGGTTTCCTTCGATATAGGCGACATTGCCGTCTTTCATGTGAACGTTGATGCCGCAGCGGCAGGCGCACATATAACAGGTGGTTTTGCGGACCTCGTCCGAAACTTTCGGAGACGTTTCAAGGATCGGCTGCTGATGGGTCATTGGCGGGTCCTGTCGGTTGTGTCGGGAGGACTTTGTCACTTTCCTTCCGATTTGAGAACATCGTTCTGGAAACGACGTGAGTTCTGAGTTTTATTCCCTGATAGCTTGCAGTGCCGTCACGGCGATCATCTGGGTCACATCTTCGGCGCTGCATCCGCGGGAAAGATCATTGGCGGGTCGGGCCAGCCCCTGCAAAACCGGGCCGATCGCGGTGTAACCCCCCAGTCGTTGCGTGATCTTGTAGCCGATATTGCCCGCGTCGAGATTGGGAAAGATCATCACGTTGGCCTGACCAGCGACCGAAGATCCGGGCGATTTGCGATCCCCGACCGAGGGCACGAAGGCCGCGTCGAACTGAAGCTCGCCGTCGACCTCGAGATCCGGGGAACTTTGGCGCAGTGTTTCAGTGGCCTCGATCACCTTATCTACGTCGGGATGCTTTGCGCTGCCCTTTGTCGAAAAGCTGAGCATGGCGATCTTGGGGTCTACCCGCAGCAGTGCCCGCGCCGATCTGGCCGAGGCGATGGCAATTTTGCTCAACTCGTCAGCGCTGGGATCGATGACCAGGCCGCAGTCCGAATAGAGCATTGCCCGCGCTCCGGGCTGAGCGATTTCCGGCGGGTACATCAGGAAAAAAGACGATACCATTCCGGCATCTGGGGCCATGCCGATCACCTGAATGGCCGCGCGTACAATGTCTCCGGTCGTGTGAACGGCACCACCTACGGTTCCAGTGGCCCGCCCGCTGCGTACCAGCATGGCGGCATAGACTGGCGGTGTTTCAACGGCGGCACGGGCTTTGGCCGGATCGACGCCCTTGTGTTGGCGCAGTTCAAAATAGGTTTGGGCAAATTCCTCGGTCAGGTCCGAGGTTGCCGGGTCGTGAACCATGACGCCGTCAGAGCGAGCGGCATTCTGGTTCTTGAGGGCGGCTTCGACCTCGGCTTGTGGACCGACCAGAATGACATCGGCCAGTCCGGCCTGGTGGGCGGCCAGCGCCCCCGCAACGACGCGGGGATCACTGCCTTCGCATAAAGAAATCACAGGGCGCGAGGCCGGGGCGTTCTGACGCAACAGTTCAATTGGTGTCATTGTCATACGCTCTGGCCTCGTCCTTTGATCACGCTTCCTGAGCTTTCATGTCGTCGGCCGAGATTCCTGCGACGGCGACGGGTTTTTTCATTGCGTCGCGGCGGAAGGGTTCG
>NZ_WQDQ01000020.1:0-17838 GCF_013033235.1 Ruegeria sp. HKCCA0235A
CTTCGGTCGCTTGTTTGCCATTCTCAGTCCTCCGTTTCCTAAACATAACGGTGGACCCGTTCAGTTGGGGAGGCTCACACCGGAGAGCAATTTTGGACAATGTAGGGAATGCTTGCAACAAGCCAAAGAACACGTAACATATTGATAAAAAATACAAGAAATAATTTCAGCAAATATGGGCAAACATACGACAGTGAGGCTCACAACCTGAAGGTCAGAGGTTCAAATCCTACTCCCGTAACTAATTCTTAAAGCCACCGTTGGATCCACAAACGTCCTCTGGGCCGTTTGATCCAAAACTAATCCTCAATTGGCTAATAGACTCGAATTGGTTGAACGGTTGGTAGGCATCGATGAGTCAATTCCTATTTGGACCTGCCCACCGAGCGGAAACAAGGCTCTAAGCGACGGATTTAACTTCATTCGACTTTCGGTGTTAAAGAACTTTGCTTCCAACTCACATGAACTAACAGTAGAAATCACTGCTCAACTCGGTCTCGGCGAAGCGGCTTGCCGGGCTCGAAAATTGCAAAATTTTTCGAAAAACCTTAAACTCAGCAGATTAAGGTCAAAAGCCATTTCCGGTTTTTGACAGCAAAGTCATACGAATACAGAAAATTCTCGGCTGAAATTTTTTTCGTGGAGCCAAAAATATGACTGGAAAAAACACCTTTATTGACATGCACACCCACCTGTTCACGGCGCGTTATTTGCCGTTGCACAGTATCTTCTACTCGTTCTTATCGCAGTATTGGCTTTCGCTTGGCTTGGCCGTGCTGGCGGTTCGTGTGACCCGTATGAGCGACTTCAGCAGACCCGCGACGGAAGAACCTGATCAGGACGATTTGATCGACGCATTGCTCAATCACGATGTGGACCAGCTTATGCGGGCCATTGCACATCCGGTTCGTGAGAAGATTAGAGAGTTTCAATCGACACCCAACCCCAGCCACCGGGATTGGAAGGACATAGAGGAGCTGATCCGAGCCCTGAACGATATTGACCATGATATCAATTATTCAAGGGCGGGCGACCTCCCAATAGGTGTTCAGCTTGTGGGCGGTGACAGAATTTCTGACAGGTCCGCTTTTGGAGACAGTGGCACGGACCCTGATTTGCTGGATCGGTTTATGGCCGAGGCCTTCAGGGTCGCTGGTCAAAAAGCGGCAGAAAGCGATTTCTTTCATGAAGCTGAACACATGCGCTCGGGTGGGTTGTACAAACCTAGCTCTGATGCAGGCTTTCGTGCCGCAGGCATTCCAACCGATCAAATCGGTAGCATCTTTCAGTTGCTTGAATTCATTGTCATCATGACCTTGTCCGAGCGAAACCGGTTCAAAGCGCTCAAGAGGGATTTCAAGAAGAATGGTCAGCCGAGTGACCCGGAAGCCAGCCTTTTCGTGGGCGTCCTGCTGGATATGCACCGCGCCTTCGAAAAACTCAAGAAGCCTGGGATGCTTGGGTTCTTACCGCCGTATTTTGACTTCACCGAACAAATGGACCGGATGCAGTTGCTCGCGGCTGAGAACCCGAATGAATTGATCAATTTTGGTGCGGTTGACCCGTTTCGAGGCGGGAACTGGAAACAGATCGTCGATTCAGGCGTTGCACTCGGAATAACGGGCTACAAAATCTATCCGCCCTTGGGGATCCGCCCGATCGATATGCGCGGCTACCAGACCCCGGTCGCCTCTGGGCGAAGTCTGGACAAGTACAGAGAAAAAGCATCGAACCCTGCGCCCTACCCGATGGCACAGGCCAAGATGGGTGACATCATTCGCCATTTCTCCAGCCACAACCTGCGTTTGTTTGCCCATTGCAACCCGATGGGGTTTCAGGTGGAGGAAGGATACGGAATCTACTCCGATCCAGCGTTATGGAAGCACGCGATGGAGACCCACAATGCCCGGAACCTTTGGTTGTTCCTGGCTCATGGTGGTGGCGCAAAAAAAGTAGATTGGATGGGATGGGCAGCAGACAACACCCATTTCAAGCAAACATTTGCCTATCGTGCTATTCGCCTCGTTGAGGATTTCGACAATGTCTATCTTGGCTTGGGTCATATTTTGGGAATTCTGGATCCACAGATCAAGCCAAAGATATTCCATCGGCTAAAATCCGTCATAGTCGGCAACAGCACCCCGGGCGCACCGCACCATTTTCGGGACAAAGTGTGTTTTGGAACGGATTGGGCGATGCCTCTGATGGTCGGCAGAACCCGTGAATACCTGATCGAATTTGACACGTTCTTCAGCGATCCACAGATCAGTCCTTTTGCACCTGATTTTTTTGAAGGAAATGCAAAAAGATTCCTGGGTATTTGATGGATTTCCAGGCTGAGAGTACCTGACCGGCGTCCATGGCAACCTGAATTTCCGATGGTCCTGTTTCACACGGACTCCCAATACCTGAGGCGATCTCTGAATAATATATTGTGCATTGTAAATACATGTTATGTTGGTTGGGGGGTATTTTTATGAGTCGTATTTTGGAAGAGTCCTATAGGGCTTACGAACCTCGTCCTTTTACTGCGGATCAGCGCAAGGATGTCACCCTGTTGTTTGGTGGGGTCACATGGCGCGCCGAAAAACTGCTGGAAGGCCTGTTCAAAAGTGCGGGTTACAATGCGCAGCGCCTGCCTGATGTGACAGTTGAAGACTTGTACCTTGGACGTGAACTGGCGGATGTCGGACAGTGCTGCCCCACCGCCTTCACGACCGGCAACTTGTCGAGTTTTCTCAGAAACGAAGCCGAGGCTATAGGTGCTGACGAAGTGGCCGAAAAATATGTTTATGTGACCGCCGGGGCCTGCGGGGCCTGCCGTTTCGGTCAATATCACCAAAGCTATGAGCTTGCGCTGAAGAACCTGGGGCTCGAGGCGTTCAGGATGTTTCTGGTTCAACAGCATGAAATCGATCAGTCGAAAGGCAAAGACGCCGGTTTGCAGACTGATATTCACCTGCTGCTGAGCACTGCCTTGGGCATGATGGCAGCGGATGCCATTCAGGATCTGGAATACCAGCTGCGGCCCTATGAGCTAGAGCAAGGCGCGACCAACAGGGCGGCGCAGAAGGCGGTTTCCGAGATATACGACGCCATGTTGAGCAGGCCTAAGCAAATGCCGAAATGGGGATCAGTCCTGTGGCATTCGACGACCCGACGCTTTCTGAAGGCCATGAGGCGTGCGCGCGGTCATTTTGAAGACATCCAGCTTGATCGATTGAGGGTCAAGCCGATGGTCAAAATCACCGGCGAGTTCTATCTGGCCACCGCCGAAGGGGTGCAGAACTACAATATGCACAAATGGCTTGAAGGCGAAGGCGCCGAAGTTCAGCCAGCGCCGATGGTCGTATGGTTCGATTACCTGATGCGGTATGGCGGACAAAAGCTCAAGCTGGGCTTCGGGATAAAAGACAAAGCGCGTCAGAACTATGCTCTGTTGAAACTTGGGCGGCGCTTTTTCAGGTTCAAATACGATCAGATGCGCCGGATGCTTGGGGGCGTTCCCCGCCCGATGCCCGATCAGGACAAGCTGCGGGAACTGGCGGCTCCTTTTTTTGACAACATGATCAACGGGGGTGAAGGTGATTTGCTGATCGCCAAGGCGATCTGGGCGCATACCCAGCGAAAGGCACATATGATTTGCGAGCTGTCGCCCTATGGCTGCCTTCCCAACACTATGAGTATCGGCGCAATGGCGGCCGTACAGGGCCGGTATCCCGACATGCTGTATGCCCCAATCGAAGTAAAAGGGGACAGCGACGTACATGCTTTGTCGCGGTGCCAGATGGTGCTGGCGGACGCCAAGATCCGCGCGCAGGAGGAATTTGAATCTGCTCTTGCCGCCGCCGGGTTGACAGCGGACGAGGCCAGAAGGCGCGCCAAAGAGCATCCCAAGGTCAACACGCCATTTTGGAAAGTTCCCCATCGTGGCGCCGTGGGTACCGCATCCAATGTCGTGCTTGAGCTGGGAAATGCCACGTTGTGAAATTTGCTGGGGTAGATATTGGATCGACAACTGTAAAAGGCGTCGTGGTAGAAGATGGCGAAGTCATCTGGAAAGCCTATGGTCGTCACAAAACACGCCAGGCCGAGAAAACCCTTGAACTGCTGTCGCAGATGGAGCTGGAGGCCGGCCTGACCGCCGGTCGCGATGTTGTCACGTTTACAGGATCCGGGGCAGGGACACTGGCAGATCATGTGAACGCGCGGCAAATCCAGGAAGTTGTCGCCGTCGCCGCCGCTGTCGAAGCGTTGCATCCGGATGTGCATTTCGTGTCTGAAATTGGCGGTGAAGACATGAAGACGTTGTTCTTCACGCCAACCTCCGCAGGCAAGGCCAAGCAGGTCTATATGCAATCAGCCTGCAGTGGCGGTACGGGCACATTTATCGAAAAATCCGCACGAAAACTGAACATTTCCCCGGACGAGCTGACCACTCTGCCATTCGATGGTCAAACCCTTCATCGGATCAGCGCTAAATGCGGGATCTTTGCAGAGACTGACGCAAACAGTCTGGTCAAGGCCGGAGTTCCCAAGACCGAAATCATCGCAAGCTTGTTTGACGCGGTCGTGCGGCAGAACCTGGCGACTTTGACAAAAGGCAACACCCCCACACCATCGGTGCTTTTGCTGGGTGGGCCGAACATGTTCTTTCAAGGTCTTCAGCAGGCATGGGCAAGCCATTTGGCCGCGCTCTGGGACGAGCGCAATGTCGTATTGAAAGCAGGACAGAGCGTCACCGATGCAATCCTGGTTCCCGGCGATGCCTTGTACTATGCAAGCCTCGGCTGCGTCGAGATCTCTCGTCGGGAACAAAATGTATCCCGGGCCTATTCCGGCACGGATGGCCTGAAATGGTGGGTGGAAACGGGCCAACACGGTGAAAAGGCCAAGACCGGGCAAGAGGCCTTGGCCCGGAACGGTGAACTCGTCCGGTTCCTTGAGGATTTTACCCAACCCGTGATCCAGATGCCCCAGCCCGTTGCGGCCGAGACATACTATGTCGGGTGCGATTTCGGCAGCACCACGGTCAAGGCGGTGGCGTTGGACCGCGACGCGGAAATCAAGGCTTCGGTCTATCAGCACAGTCAGGGAAACCCGATCGAAGATGCCAAGTCCGTTTTCCGCAAGTTGCGTGACGCAGGGATCGAGGATATCGGCGCTCTTGGCCTGACGGGGTATGGGAAAGATCTGCTGAAGGATATTTTGGGGGCGGACGTGCCAGTGGTTGAGACTGTCGCACATGCGGCTGCTGCCATGCACATACATCCCGATGCAGACGCGATATGCGACGTCGGTGGGACCGATGTCAAAATCATGCTGTTGCGGCAGAAAGCGGTCGTCGATTTTCGGCTCAATTCCCAATGTTCTTCCGGCAATGGGGCGTTTCTTCAAGGCGTTGCCGAACGCTATGATGTCCGGCTTGAGGACTATGCCGAAAAAGCCTTCAGCGCCAAGCGGATGCCGAAACTGATGATGGGGTGCGGCGTGTTCCTTCAGTCCGACATCGTGAACCAGCAACGCAAAGGATGGGCGGCAGAAGAAATCATGGCAAGCCTTGCTGCGGTCCTGCCCCTGAATGTTTGGGTCTATGCCGGGCAGTTTCAGAACCTCAAGGCCATCGGCAGGAAGTTTGTCCTGCAAGGTGGAACACATCGAAACCTGGCGGTCGTCAAAGCCCAGATCGATTTCATCAGGGGTAAAATTCCTGACGCGGAAATTACCGTGCACCCTCATGCTGGCGAAGCTGGCGCGTTGGGCGCCGCCCTTCTTGCGCTTGAACATGTGAACACCGGGCAAACGTCCCGGTTCGTCGGGCACGACCGCGTCGAAGAGTTGGAATATGTCAGTACAACCAACAGCAAAACCACCTGCAAGTGGTGTGCGATGAACTGTAGCCGGGCCTTTGTGGATGTTCAGATCCCCGGCGGTCGTGGCCGGGCAAACAGCAAGGTTCCTCTGGCGGAAGGGTGGGAGCGGGTGATTACCGGCAATTCTTGCTCGAAAGGGTTGATTGAAGACGCAGCCGAGATGAAAGCGCGAAAAAAGCAAATCGACGAGGAAGCGAATGCCAATCCAAATATTGCAGAAAGCGTTCGCGAAGGCGCCTTTCGCTAAGTCCAAACCACCCAAGCGGGATTTTCGGATCGGCATCCCTCGGGTCCTAAACCAGTGGTCGACGCACAGGTTTTGGACGACATTGTTCGTTGAACTGGGAATAGGTCGCCGCAATATCGTCTATTCGTCGGACACGTCGGAAGCACAGCAGCTGAAATTCGGAAAAGGGCGTGGTGCTGTTGATTGCTGTTACCCCGTCAAGTGCATGTCTGGCCACTATGGTGAATTGCTGGACGGGCAAAAGCGCCCCATTGATATCCTGTTCGTTCCCATAATCCTGACTGTCCCATCCTTTTTGCGGGGCCATGTCCGGGAAAACATGGCCTGCCCACGCGTCATTGCCGGCCCCGAAAGTACACGAGCCGGATTTCGGCGGGAAAAGGACGTGTTCAAGGAACTGGGCGTACATTATCTTTCGCCGGCCGTGTCCTTGGCAGACCCACAAATTGCGACCCGGCAGTTGTACGACGCCCTGAAGGGTGTAATCACCGACTTGCGCTTGGCTGAATTGCGCGCTGCGGTTGCCAAAGCTTATGACGCCCTTCAAGAGTTTGATCAGAGTCTGCGGCGGCAAAGTCTGGCGGTACTGTCCGAATGCGCCACACAACATCGACCTTGCATCCTGGCCTTGGGCCGCCCGTACCACATGGACACCGGAATTGGCCACGCCATCGAAAGTGAGTTGCAGGCCTTTGGTTATCCGATCCTCTGGGGTCAGTACCTGCCATTGGACGCAGAGATACTGGATTGGTTATACGGCGATCTGATCAAAGCTGGCCGAATTCAAAGCCCTTTTGACATTTCGGATATTTGGAAAACATCCCACAGCGCAAACACCAACGAACTTCTGTGGGCTGCACGCTATGGATCTATTATGCCGTGGATAACCTGTTCAATCCGGTTCTCCAGTTATGAATGCGGAATGGATCAGCCGACTTATTCACCAGTCCAGGAAATTACCGAAGCGCTTGGAACGCTTTTCTTCGTGTTTCAGGATCTCGATGAGACGAAACCTGCCGGATCTGTTCGAATTCGTGTGGAAACCATTGCTTACTATCTGGAACAGAAATCACCGAAAATCATTCAGAGCAAACTGGAGGCCCTGAAAACTGCACCACCTGAATTGCTGTTGCCAACTTGATCCAATGGCCGGTTTTCAGGGTGGTAGGGCACCCGTTTGCGGGCGCGAGGCCAAAAGCGGTTCAGGCTGTGTTGACGTCGCGACGCGAAAGTAGCTTCTGAACAAACAACCTGGGGCTTATCGACTAAGATGGGGATTTGGGGGATATTTCGCGTAGAGTTGGCGCGGGGGCGATGCTTTGCTGAAACACATTGTGGACTCTGAAAATCCGATCGACGATGGAAAAATAAGACGAAAGATGCAGGTTGTTAACGTTGCTGCCTTTATTGCGTCGCTTGGGTTCGGTTTCACAGCTTTCTACCAGTTCCAACTTGGACCAGACTGGAGATATCTCGCATGGGTAAACTTTGGTCTTGGCTTCGCGGCGCTTTTGACGATGACGCTGGATCGCTTCGGCCTTGAGGTCAAAGTCGCTTATTTTACAGTGTGGTTGTTCCTGTTTCTGGCCCATGACATCAGCGTCGGCAAAGACGGTGAAGATCATCTGGTCTTGCTTGTCGGTCCGCCCTTGCTTTTTTATTTTCTAGGGGCCGCATATTGGCGTTGGATCACTCTGATAACGATCCTCAGCGCAGCTTTGTTTATTTATATATCGCTTGTCGTTCCTTTGCACATACCGCCCGGCGAAACGATTTGGGATATTATTGCGCAGTCATATCGGGACGGATTTGTAAGGCAACCTCAAGATGTTATTTTCATTGTGCTGATTTTGGGAATCGTCTCGGCGCTTTTTTTCACCTCCTATTCTGCAAATGCCGCAATAGATCGTTACGAAGACGCTTTGGAAAAGGAATTTGCTGTTTCCGAGCGGTTGATAAATGTTCTGCTGCCTTCACGTATTGCCAAGCGCATCAAAGCACATCCGGACAGGCTAATTGCTGAAAGAATTGATGACGCCACAATTCTGTTTTCTGATTTGTCTGGATTTTCTGAATTCGCGGCCGCCAATGGGGCAAGGGCGACGGTCAAATTGCTGGGCTCCGTATTCTCAGCATTCGATGAACTGGTTTTGAGCTACAAGCTGGAGAAAATCAAAACCATCGGTGACAGTTACATGGTTGCAGGTGGTCTGGACCCCTCGGTCAAAGAGAGGCAACCGGATTCTGTTCGCATGGCGGCGTTGGCGATTGATATGATTGCGACGGTCGAGCGGGTGACAGACAATCTGCATCCAAAGGTGTCCCTGCGGGTCGGAATTCACAAAGGCCCGGTAATCGCAGGTGTAATCGGCGGCGACAAACCGTTTTTTGACGTTTGGGGTGATACAGTCAACATCGCCTCAAGAATGGAAAGCACCGGAGAGCCCGGGCGCGTTCAAATCTCACCCGAGGTAAGAGATGAGATAGCCGAATATGTGGATTGCGAGAGACGAGAGGTTATCAATATCAAGGGAAATGGCGAAATCCAACCGTATTGGCTGCTGAAAGTCCACGACAAACCTGCGACTTCACGCTCGTCCGAGCGGCTCATCAAAGGCTGAAAACCTTATTTTCTCGGTGAAACGTGCCAAGGTCAGTGCGGGTTCAATCAGTGACTGGAATGGGACGAACCTGGGTCAGCTGAAACAACGGACCGCTCGGAGGCAGCTGCGAGCCGCAGCCGGATGGCCTGTTGAGACGGTGAGAGCATGCCCTTGAAGCCAGACCTTTTTTTAAAAACGAGCCGCCGGTTGGTGATCCCGGCGGCCCGGACTTGAAGCATTACAGTGAAACTGGGACAGCCGTAGTCAGCGGTTTCATGCAGCGACTTCCTGCTCGGGCGCGCTGAGCGAGATGACAAGCACCACGGCCGCACCGTTCAACCAGTAAAACACCGCATCCAGTCCTGAGAACCCCAGAACGCTGGGTGCAAACAGGAAGGTGATGCCGACAATCAAGTCTATGGCCAGATGGAACTTGTAGGGAAGGACCCGCCAAATCCCAAGGTGGTGGTCCGTCAGTACCGTCAGAACAAACGCAGCAACACCGGTGACAACCGACAGCCACAGGGCCAGTGGATTGGATTGGCCCAATCCCAACAGGAACGGCAACGTCATGAGGGCAATGGCGACAGGGTAGTCGAGGTAAGCATGGACAGAGCGGGTCACGAAACGCAGGGACATCTGATCTTCCTTTTCTCAATAAATGATAAAGGGAAGGTAGGACGCCCAAGCCGAACGCTGAATTCCTGATCGTTTCTGATACTATGCAGATCGTTCAGAAAACCTGGGGGATCAATGCATCGCCCGGTACGCAGCCGGTGACAGCCCAACCTGTTTCTTGAACACGCGTGAGAAAGCCGCCTCGGAGGCATACCCAACCTCGGCCGCTGCATCTGCCACGTTCCATCGTGCCTCGGTCAGGCCGTGGCATGCGATCTGCATCCGCCAATCCGTGAGGTACTGCATCGGCGTAGTGTCCATCTTTTCAGCAAAAAGCTGAGCAAAGGCAGTGCGTGACATACCCGCCACACGTGCCAAAGACGCGACGCTCCAGTCCTTGGCCGGGGCCTGGTGGAACGCGGTCAAGGCCCGCGAGATGCGCTGATCAGCAAATCCTGCCAATGCGGAATCCTGCGGGCTCTGACGCTCCAGATAGGCCCGGATCGCCTGAGCGAACAGGGCCTCGGACAGTTTCAGCGCGATAAGGTCGCCACCGATTCTTGCGCCTGAAACCTCAGAGCCGATCATGCGCAGGGTGGCTTCCATCCACGATCCGGCCTCTTCGCCATAATTCTCGATCAGGATATAGGGCGGCAGGCGGTCTATCAGCATATGCCCGGTGCCTTTTCGGCCGGCCGGGCCGGAAAAAGAGAAATGACCGCAGATCAGCTGTGTGTCCCGTTCCTCGTCATCACCGCCATAGACCAGCACGCCTTCGCCTGTGTAGCCCGCGCGCTCCAGCACCTGCTCCAGGGGCAATGCGTCCAACGGCTTGACCTCGGCACAGAGCAATGCGTGCGGCGCCCCGTGGGGGATCAGGATCAGGTCCCCCTGCCTCAACCGCAGGGTTTCCCCCGTGGTCGAGACATGAACCTTGAGCTCGCCACGCTGCACAAAATGAAACCGCGCCACGTTTTCGAACCCCGGCACCTGAATTCCGAAGGGCGGTGTGAATGACGTGCGGAAGTAAAACGTGCCGCGCAGGGAAAGGCGGGTGAGAATATCGCTGAGAAGGTCCAACATGTGCCGAAGATACGCATTCTGTGCAATCCGTCCAGATGGCCGAACGGTTTGCACAAAAATTTGCACGTTTGGCAACAAAAAGCCCCCGACAAAGCGGGGGCAATAGCTTACGAGCGAACCAGTTTCTCGTAGTCTTCGGCGATTTGGCGGGTCAGGTCGCCGACCTCGAATGTATATTCGCCGATCTGTCCGACAGGCGTGACCTCGGCCGCGGTACCGGTCAGCCAGCACTGTTCGAAGTCAGCCATTTCTTCGGGCTTGATGCGGCGCTCATGCACGGTGATGCCCTTGTCTTTCAGCATCTGGATCACCGTCTGGCGGGTGATGCCGTTCAGGAAGCAGTCTGCCAGCGGGGTATGCACCTCGCCATCCTTGACGAAAAACACGTTTGCGCCGGTGGCCTCGGCGACATATCCGCGCCAGTCCATGAACAATGCGTCCGAGCATCCTTTGGCCTCGGCCTTGTGCTTGGAAATGGTGCAAATCATGTAAAGACCCGCCGCCTTGGCATGGACCGGGATGGTTTCCGGGCTGGGGCGTTTCCATTCGGCGATGTCCAGCTTGGCACCCTGCATCTTGGCATCGCCGTAATAGGCACCCCAAGGCCAGACTGCGATGGCCATGCGCACCGGATTGCGCGCCGAGGCCACGCCCATATCCTCGCCCGAGCCACGCCAGACCAGCGCCCGCACATACGCGTCCTGCAAACCGCTGGCTTTCAGCGCTTCTTCCTTGGCGGCTTCGATTTCATCAACCGAATAAGGCATCGGCATGTCCAGCGCTTCGGCCGAGGCAATCAGACGCTGGGAATGTTCGCGGCTTTTGAAGATCTTGCCGTTGTATGCGCGCTCGCCTTCGAATACCGATGACGCATAGTGCATTGCGTGGGTCAGAATGTGCACATTGGCCTCACGCCAGGGCACCAGCTTGCCATCCATCCAAATGGTGCCATCACGATCATCATACCCCGCCATGCGAAACCTCCTGAACCGGGTTGAGTTTTCGATTGTTGCGCGATTTAGGTCCGGTGTGGACATAATATTGCGCAAAAACTGCATTTCGATACCGCTCTACTCTTGGAATGTCAATAACGCTGACATAAACTCGGCCCGGTAGTAACGAATGAGGCATGATATGTCCGACATCCGTCCGGCCCCGCGTTATGGGGGCGAGAGCCTTTTGTTTTTGACCGATGAGCAATTGAGGCAGGGGATCGAGGCCATGTTCTTCGCCTATCGCGGCTTTACGGCTGATCCCGATCGCATCCTCGCAGAGATGGCCTATGGACGCGCCCACCACCGGGCAATCCACTTCATCAACCGCGCGCCGGGCACGACGGTCAACAATTTGTTGGCCATCCTTGGCGTAACAAAACAGTCTCTGAACAGGGTTTTGCGAACCTTGATCGAGGATGGTTTGGTGGAAAGCCGCGTGGGTACAGTGGACAAACGCGAACGCCACCTATTTCTGACGGAAAATGGGCAGTCGCTGGAAACCACGTTGTCGGATGCTCAGCGGGCCAGAATGCGCGCCGCCTACAAGGATGCCGGTCCCGAAGCCGTGGCTGGATTTCGCAAAGTGCTTGAAGCAATGATGGATGCTGATATGCGTCATGCCTATACGAAACTTCGGGATACGACCACATGAGCGATATGGATGCCCATCTGCTGATTGTTGACGACGACGAGCGCATTCGTGATCTGCTCAAGAAGTTTTTGATGCGAAACGGGTTTCTGGTTACTGCGGCACGGGATGCGGCCCACGCGCGGCGCGTATTGTCGGGGTTGGATTTCGACATGATCGTCATGGATGTGATGATGCCGGGCGAGGATGGTGTCAGTCTGACCCGCGCTTTGCGGGAAACGCATACGACACCGATCCTGCTGCTGACCGCAAAGGGCGAGACGGAACACCGGATCGCGGGCCTCGAGGCTGGGGCGGATGATTACCTGGCAAAACCGTTCGAGCCGAAAGAGCTGCTGTTGCGGATCAATGCGATCCTGCGCCGGATGCCGGAAACACCGGCAGAAGAAACCACGGCGAAGATCCTGAACCTCGGGCCCATCCGCTATGACATTGAACGCGGTGAGATGTGGCAGGGCGAAGACCCGGTCCGTCTGACCGCAACCGAAAGCCAGTTGATGAAGATATTCTCGGCCCAGCCCGGAGAGCCGATCAGCCGCGCCAAGCTGGTCGAGGATCTGGGGCGCGACAAAGGTCAGGCGCAGGAGCGCGCGGTTGATGTGCAGATCACGCGCCTTCGACGCAAAATCGAACAGGACCCCAAGCAGCCACGCTATTTGCAGACTGTGCGGGGCGCGGGGTATATGCTTGCGCCGGATTGAGATGCCTCTGCGCGGCGTTTTTTGGCCTTCGGCGAGGATATTTGTAGCCAGATGAAGATGGGATCCCAATGACAACCGCCCTTTTGACCCACGCCGATTGTCTGGGCCATGTGACACCTGACGGGCACCCGGAACGGGTGGCGCGGCTGGAGCATATTCTGCATGCATTGGAAGCGCTGGAGCTGAAGCGGGTGACAGCTCCGATGGCTGCGGATGACGATCTTCTGCGCATTCACCCCGAGAGCTATGTTCGCGACATTCGGGCCGCGCGCCCTGCGGACGGGTTCGCACAGATCGACGGGGATACGTTCCTGTCTCCGGGATCGGTGGACGCAGCTTACCGCGCGGCGGGTGCGGTGGTGCGGGCCGTTGATCTGGTTTTAGGTGATGAAGCCTCGAACGCATTCTGTGCCATTCGCCCGCCGGGGCACCATGCGGAAACCGAAACGGCCATGGGCTTCTGCCTGTTTGGAAATGCAGCATTGGCGGCGAAACACGCGCTGGACCATCACGGTTTGAAACGTGTGGCCGTGGTCGACTTTGACGTGCATCACGGCAATGGAACCCAGGACCTGTTGTGGGATGAAGCGCGGGCTTTGGTGATAACCAGTCAGCAGATGCCTTTGTGGCCCGGATCGGGCCGGCCCGAGGAAACGGGTGCTCATGATACGGTTCTCAACATCCCTCTGGCGCCCGGCAGTGGTGGCGCCGAGATGCGTACCGCCTATGAAACGAAGGCCTTTCCGCGCTTGCGGGCCTTCAGGCCGGAACTGATTATCATTTCCGCAGGGTTCGACGCCCATCAGGACGACCCGCTGGCCAATCTGAACTGGGCCACTGATGACTTCGCCTGGATCACCGCCGAGCTGTGCAGGATTGCCGACGAGGTTTGCGACGGTCGTATCGTCTCGACTCTGGAAGGCGGGTATGATCTGAACGCACTGGCCCAGGCCACACGCGCCCATGTGGAAGAATTGATAAAGGCAGCCCGATGACCCAGACCCCCGTAGACCAGATGACGTTCGAACAGGCGATGAAAGAGCTTGAAGCCGTAGTTGGCCAGCTGGAACGTGGCGATGTCGCGCTGGATCAATCAATTTCGCTGTACGAACGCGGCGCGGCGCTGAAAAAGCGGTGCGAGGAGGAGTTGAAGCGCGCGGAAGAAAAAGTCGCAGCGATCACTCTGGACGCCAGTGGTCAGCCGACCGGTACGACGCCTGTCGAAGGTATGTGAATGTTCCCCGAAAGACTTGCGCAGGATGCTGCCAGCATTCAAAGCCATTTTGATCTGGTTTTGGGCGCGTTTGCAGACGTGGATGTCACCCGGGCCATGGCATATGCCACCCGAGGCGGAAAGCGGTTGCGCGGATTTCTGGCATTGGAAAGTGCCCGACTGCATGATGTTGAAGAAGACCGGGCGATCTGGCCGGCTACGGCCATAGAGGCGCTGCACGCTTATTCCCTGGTGCATGACGACCTGCCCTGCATGGATGACGATGACCTGCGCCGCGGGCGGCCCACCGTTCACGTAGAGTGGGATGAGGGCACGGCTGTTCTCGCCGGGGATGCCCTTCAGACGCTTGCTTTTGAACTTTGCACCTGTTCGCAGGTTGGGTCCGCAGACATTCGCGCAGACCTTGCCCTGACCCTGGCCAAAGCCAGCGGCGCACAAGGTATGGTGCTGGGACAGGCGCTGGACATTGCCGCGGAAACGGCCGCCGAACCGCTGTCGCTGGACGAAATCACGCGTCTTCAGGCCGGAAAGACAGGCGCCCTGATCGAGTGGTCAGCCTGCGTTGGCGCCGTTATGGCCCGATCCGATCCTGACCCGTTGCGCCGATATGCCCGGGCAATGGGTCTTGCTTTTCAGATCGCAGATGACATCCTTGATATTGAAGGCGATGCCCAAAAGGCGGGCAAGCGATTGCAAAAAGATACTGAGGCAGGGAAAGCCACTTTTGTTTCGCTTTTGGGTCTGCCTGCTGCCAAAGCCCGCGCAAGTGAGCTGGTGGATCAGGCCTGCGCCGCTTTGGACGGGTTTGGTCCGAGGGCGGAAACCTTGAAGGAAGCCGCCCGCTTCGTTATTGCCCGGGACAGCTAAGCCAGGAACGCGCCACATGTCTGACCGCCCCAATACGCCCCTGCTGGATCTTGTGAACCGCCCTGCGGATCTCAAGCAGTTCTCGGACGCGCAACTGCACCAGGTCGCACAGGAGTTGCGGGCCGAAACAATTTCGGCGGTTGCCGTTACCGGCGGGCATCTGGGGGCTGGCTTGGGGGTTGTTGAACTGACCACCGCCTTGCACGCCGTGTTTGATACGCCCCGAGACAAGATCATCTGGGATGTGGGTCATCAGTGTTATCCGCACAAAATCCTGACCGAACGACGTGATCGCATCCGCACATTGCGCATGAAAGGTGGGCTCAGCGGCTTCACCAAGCGCAGCGAAAGCCCCTATGACCCATTTGGTGCGGCGCATTCCAGCACGTCGATCAGCGCTGCTTTGGGTTTTGCTGTTGCGCGGGATCTGGGTGGTGTAACGCCCGAAGGGCTGGGCGATGCAATTGCGGTGATCGGCGATGGTTCGATGTCTGCGGGCATGGCCTTTGAGGCGATGAACAATGCAGGCCACCTGAAAAAGCGTTTGATCGTCATTCTGAACGACAACGAGATGAGCATCGCGCCGCCAGTTGGTGCGTTGTCCAGCTATTTGTCGCGTATCTATTCCGAAGAACCGTTTCACGATCTGAAAGCTGCTGCAAAAGGCGCTGTCTCATTGCTGCCCGAGCCATTCCGGGAGGGCGCCAAGCGCGCCAAAGAGATGCTGAAAGGCATGGCGGTGGGCGGCACGCTGTTCGAAGAGCTTGGGTTTTCCTATCTCGGCCCGATAGATGGCCATGACATGGACCAGCTGCTGCCTGTTCTGCGTACGGTCAAATCAAGGGCAACCGGGCCGATTCTGATCCATGTATTGACGAAAAAAGGCAAGGGGTATGCCCCCGCCGAACAGGCCCGCGACAAAGGCCATGCCACGGCCAAGTTCGATGTGGTTACTGGGGAGCAAAAGAAGGCACCTTCAAACGCGCCCTCTTACACGTCTGTATTTGGCAAGGCGCTGGTGGATGAGGCCGCGCGTGACGACAAGATCGTTGCCGTGACCGCTGCGATGCCCGACGGAACTGGCCTCAACCTGTTCGCCGAGCGCTATCCGTCACGTTGCTTTGATGTGGCGATTGCCGAACAGCACGGCGTGACGTTTTCGGCTGCGCTTGCCGCAGGAGGAATGAAGCCGTTTTGCGCAATGTATTCGACCTTTCTCCAGCGTGGTTACGACCAGGTGGTACATGACGTGGCGATTCAGCGCCTGCCCGTACGTTTTGCAATCGACCGGGCAGGTTTGGTCGGGGCTGACGGCGCCACCCATGCGGGATCGTTCGACATTGCCTATCTGGCCAACCTGCCCGGTATGGTCGTCATGGCTGCCGCAGACGAGGCCGAGCTGATGCATATGGTGGCGACCGCCGCCGCGCATGACGAAGGCCCCATAGCGTTCCGCTATCCGCGCGGCGAAGGTGTCGGGGTCGACTTGCCCGAACGCGGCGAGGTTCTGGAAATCGGCAAGGGCCGCGTTATCCGGGAAGGTGCGCGAGTTGCTCTGCTTTCATTCGGTACACGTCTGGCAGAGGTTCAGAAAGCGGCGGAATCCCTTTCAGCCAAAGGCATAACGCCCACGATTGCCGACGCTCGTTTTGCCAAACCTCTTGACCGTGACCTGATCCTGGATCTGGTGTCCCGCCACGAGGCGTTGATCACCATAGAAGAAGGGGCCGTTGGCGGTTTTGGCAGCCATGTCGCTCAACTTTTGGCGGATGAAGGTGTATTTGATCGGGGCCTGAAATACCGCTCGATGGTTTTGCCTGATATCTTCATCGATCAAGCCAGCCCCGCGGACATGTATGCGGTGGCCGGCATGAATGCCGAGCATATCGAAGCGAAAGTTCTGGACGTTCTGGGTGTCGCCTCGATCGGAGAGAAACGCGCTTAACGCGCCTGTCGGCAGGGCAGCGGACGTTGCGAGGACCGAAATCCGTTTGACTTGGATTTATCTGGTGCCGCTGAGGGAAATCCAAAACCAAAATCTTGGAGCACCACGGAACACTCATGTTTTCTGACCATATCTAAAAACACGTTTCTATGTTTCCCGCTATTCCGTTCTGCACCACTATACCCCATAGCTAGGCTCAGGATGCATTGATTTTCGCTGCGCTGCGTGACTCACGGCTCCAAGAACGGAGCGGAGAGATGAGCGATCTTTATTGACGAACCGACGCGCAGATGGCGAAGCTTGTCCCATTTTTCCCGAAGTCGCACGGCAAGCCTCGGGTTGATGACACACGGGTGCTGACTGGGATTATCTTCATCAATCGCAATTGTTTGCGCTGGTGAGATGCCCCGGAAGCTTACGGGCCGCACAAAACGCTTTACAGCCGATGGACGCGTTGGAGCGAGAAAGGCATCTTCGCACGGATCATGTCTGGTCTGACCGCCCAGCATGGCGAAGAGACGACAGTCATGATTGACGCGACCTATCTCAAAACACACCGCATTGCGACCAGTATGGCAGCAAAAAAGGGGGCGTGGCCGCCTGATCGGTAGAACCAAGGGCGGCATGAATACCAAGCTGCATGCTATCTGTGATAGCGAGGGTCGCCCGCTCAACCTGTTCGTTACGGCCGGGCAAATCAGTGATTAAATCGGTGCTCGGGCTCTGCTCAGCAGCATACCAAACGTGAATTGGCTTCTCGGGGATCGTGGTTATGACGCCGACTGGTTTCGAGAAGCGTTGAAAGACAAAGGGATACGCGCCTGCACCCCCGGGCGAAAGCAGCGAAAGACGCCTGTCGAGTACGACAAGCGCAGATACAAGCGGCGAAACCGCATTGAGATTATGTTTGGCAGGCTTAGGGATTGGAGGCGCGTGGCGACACGCTATGACCGTTGTTCCAAGGTCTTCCTATCAGCCATCGCACTCGTAGCAAACCTCATCTACTGGTTATGGGTCCTGACC
>NZ_WQDQ01000021.1:0-17217 GCF_013033235.1 Ruegeria sp. HKCCA0235A
CTTCGGTCGCTTGTTTGCCATTCTCAGTCCTCCGTTTCCTAAACATAACGGTGGACCCGTTCAGTTGGGGAGGCTCACTCAAATTCTCAAAGAACCCAATCGCCATTGCTATTGTTTTCAGATCACTCATTGAACTTTCTACAGATTGGGCAATTTCAAAAACAACAGTGAATGCCAATAACAAACTTGCGGCGAGAGTACGAGGTATTGGCAAGCATCTTGCCGACATTGGTATGATCGATGACAAGGCTTTTCGCGATCTCGAGAGACACCTCGGTGACACAAGGTCTCCGAGAGAACTCGAAGCGCTAAACCGCGCCATTCACAGCAAAACATTCATGCCCTCAGACGAAGATTTGATGGCGTTGTGGGCCTCGTTTGAAGACTACATCGTAAAATCACTTAATCTTTAGCAAGCGTAGGATGGGGTTTCACCCCATCACTCACTCAACGATCATACCCGAAAACTCGCACGATCTGTTCCCGCGCACCAAATCACTTCCAAACTCCAACCTCTCAAATGATGGGGTGAAACCCCATCCTACGGCTCTCCGAACGCCCCTTCGGTGACCACATCACTCCACTCCGGATCAACCCGGCCTGCGCGAATATCGCGATAGATTGACGATTACGGTCACTCGGTAGTGTGCTTCCCCAGCCCGCTCATGAATGCGACCGCCAAGCAGCAGCGGCTCAACATAAAATACATCGGACTGATTGCCGGGGCAGCACTTTGCCAGATCGGTTTCCGCGAAACCTTCCGACCCGACACCTATAAGCCCGGTCTCCGAACCTTCCGATCGGAGTGCACTGCACCAAAGTTCAAAGGAAACGATTTCAACCTTTTCTGTCAGGTCCTGTTCACGCTCTGTGAGTTTCAGCAACAATTCGTGCATTTCTGGGTTTAGCATCCCGGCCGCAAACCACGACGCGTTTGGCCAGGGTGCGGTTTTCACGGCCACAGAAGAAGTTTGACACTCTCTCTTGTCACCCGGTCCCAACACTGCTAAATGCACCCAATCTTGCGGCCTCGGATTCGTTCCGGGGCCTTAGATATTTTGAACCGGGGACCTTCGGGGCCCTATACCCTTGGCACCTACGGGGGCCTCTCACATAGCGGGGAACCCCCTCGCACTTGCTAAACGGAAGACAGAAAGCATGGCACTCAAGTCGTACAAGCCGACGACGCCGGGCCAGCGCGGGCTGGTGCTGATCGACCGTTCGGAGCTTTGGAAAGGACGTCCGGTCAAGTCTCTCACTGAGGGTTTGACCAAATCGGGCGGCCGGAACAACACCGGACGGATCACTTCACGCCGCCGCGGCGGTGGCGCAAAGCGTCTCTACCGGATCGTTGACTTCAAACGGAACAAATTTGATGTCGCGGCAACCGTCGAGCGGATCGAATACGACCCGAACCGGACCGCATTCATCGCACTGGTAAAATACGAAGACGGCGAGCAGGCCTATATCCTGGCTCCGCAGCGTCTGGCTGTTGGTGACAAGGTCATCGCGTCGGCAAAAGCTGACATCAAGCCGGGCAACGCAATGCCGTTCTCGGGCATGCCCATCGGTACCATCGTCCACAACATCGAGATGAAGCCTGGTAAAGGCGGTCAGATCGCACGTGCGGCCGGTACTTACGCTCAGTTCGTTGGTCGCGATGGCGGCTACGCTCAGATCCGTCTGAGCTCGGGCGAACTGCGCATGGTCCGTCAGGAATGCATGGCCACCGTCGGTGCCGTGTCCAACCCCGACAACAGCAACCAGAACCTCGGCAAAGCCGGTCGTATGCGCCACAAAGGCGTTCGTCCGTCGGTTCGTGGTGTTGCAATGAACCCGATCGATCACCCGCACGGTGGTGGTGAAGGTCGTACCTCGGGTGGCCGTACACCGGTTACACCGTGGGGTAAGGACACCAAGGGTAAGCGTACCCGCAACAAGAACAAAGCGTCCCAGAAGCTGATCATCCGCTCGCGGCACGCCAAGAAGAAGGGACGTTAATCTATGTCTCGCTCTGTTTGGAAGGGTCCTTTCGTCGATGCTTATGTGCTGAAAAAAGCCGAAGCAGCGCGCGAGTCGGGCCGCAACGAAGTCATCAAGATCTGGTCGCGTCGTTCCACCATTCTGCCCCAATTCGTGGGTCTGACCTTTGGTGTGTACAATGGCCAGAAGCATATCCCGGTAAACGTCACGGAAGACATGATTGGTCAGAAGTTCGGTGAATACTCGCCAACTCGTACCTACTATGGTCACGCCGCAGACAAAAAAGCGAAGCGGAAGTAAGTCATGGGCAAGGAAAAGAACCCCCGCCGCGTGGCTGAAAACGAAGCAATGGCGAAAACTCGCATGCTTCGCACCAGCCCGCAGAAACTGAACCTAGTTGCGCAAATGATCCGCGGCAAGAAAGTCGAGAAGGCTCTGACCGACCTGACTTTCTCGAACAAGCGTGTCGCGCAGGACGTCAAGAAGTGCCTGCAGTCCGCAATCGCGAATGCCGAAAACAACCACAACCTGGACGTTGACGAACTGATCGTCGCCGAAGCTTGGGTTGGCAAGAACCTGGTCATGAAGCGCGGTCGCCCGCGTGCCCGTGGCCGTTTCGGCAAGATCATGAAGCCGTTCTCGGAGATCACCATCAAGGTGCGTCAAGTTGAGGAGCAAGCCTAATGGGACATAAAGTCAATCCGATCGGCATGCGCCTTCAGGTCAACCGCACCTGGGACAGCCGCTGGTACGCTGACACCAAGGATTACGGTGATCTTCTGCTGGAAGACATCAAGATCCGTGAGTTCATTCAGAAAGAGTGCAAGCAGGCCGGTGTTGCACGTGTGATCATCGAACGTCCGCACAAGAAGTGCCGCGTAACGATCCACACCGCACGTCCGGGTGTCATCATCGGCAAGAAAGGTGCAGACATCGAAGTTCTGCGCAAAAAGCTTGCTGGTATGACCGACAGCGAACTGCACCTGAACATCGTCGAAGTGCGCAAGCCCGAGCTTGACGCGCAGCTGGTTGCCGAGTCGATCGCTCAGCAGCTGGAACGTCGTGTTTCGTTCCGTCGCGCAATGAAGCGCTCGGTTCAGAACGCCATGCGCATGGGCGCCCTGGGTATCCGGGTGAACGTCGCTGGCCGTCTGGGCGGCGCCGAAATCGCACGGACCGAATGGTATCGCGAAGGCCGCGTGCCTCTGCATACCCTGCGTGCCGACATCGATTACGCACATGCCGAAGCGATGACTCCTTACGGGATCATCGGGATCAAGGTCTGGATCTTCAAAGGTGAGATCATGGAGCACGATCCGCAGGCACGTGACCGTAAAGCACAGGAACTCCAGGACGGCCCTGCACCTCGTGGTGCTGGTGGCGGTCGTCGCTAAGGAGGGAAAGATATGCTTCAACCAAAGCGTACTAAATTCCGCAAGATGCACAAAGGCCGGATCAAGGGCGAAGCCAAGGGCGGCTCTGATCTGAACTTTGGCACCTACGGTCTGAAAGCCCTGCAACCCGAGCGCGTCACCGCACGTCAGATCGAAGCTGCACGTCGTGCCATGACCCGTCACATGAAACGTCAGGGTCGTGTCTGGATCCGTATCTTCCCCGACACTCCGGTCACTGCAAAGCCGATCGAAGTTCGTATGGGTAAAGGTAAGGGTTCGGTGGACCGCTGGGTTTGCAAGGTCAAGCCCGGCCGCGTGATGTTCGAGATCGACGGCGTCAATGACGACATCGCCCGCGAGGCCCTGCGCCTTGCCGCGATGAAGCTGCCGATCAAGACCCGCGTCGTGGTTCGCGAAGACTGGTAAGCGATCCGGGGGTTTCCCCGCTCGTAACAAAATTGACCCCCGTCGGGAAACCGGCGGGGGTTATCATTTGGGGGCGCTGCCCCCGCCGCGGCAAGCCGCGACTCCCCCGGGATATTTAGCGCCAGATGAAGCAGGGGATCCGGATTTCATCTGGCAAAAAATATCCTGGAGCGCGAGGCAGAGCCTCGCAAATGAGCCATCGCAATCGCGATGAAGCTGGGTTAAGAGGGCGCTATGGCACATATTGAATCACTCTTCGTAACCCGTCTTTATCGCGCAGTCCTGTCCGAGTTCGGTCACGCGATCGATGCGGAAGAGTTGGAAAACTCCTGCCTTGTCATCGCCGAGGATGACGAGGCCGGGCAGGAGTGGTGTGAGGAAAACGGCTATCCCGGCTACACCAGCTATGCCTCGCTGACCGATCTGCCCTGGCGTTTCCCGATCTTCGCCGATCTGGTCACTGCACTGGACCAGCATGTCGCAGCCTTTGCCAAGGATCTGGAGTTTGATCTGGGAGAGGGCGAGCTGAAGCTGGAAGACCTGTGGATCAACATTCTGCCCGAGGGTGGCATGCACTCCAGCCACCTGCACCCGCACAGCGTGATCTCGGGCACGACGTATGTAGCGATGCCCGAAGGGGCGAGCGCGCTGAAACTGGAGGACCCCCGTTCAGGCCGCATGATGGCCGCGCCGACGCGCCTGAAAGGCGGGCGGCGGGATTTGCAGCCATTCATCTACATGAAACCGCAGGTGGGGGATGTCCTGCTTTGGGAAAGCTGGCTTCGCCACGAGGTCCCGATGAACATGGCCGAGGAAGAGCGGATATCTGTCAGTTTTAACTATCGGTGGGACTGAACGCTCCCACCGAATAACGGCATCTTGAATGCAGGCGAACACCGTTAGCACTCCGCCCAGAATGAACGAAAGCCCTGTCAGGCGGCAGGTGAAGGCCAAGAAAATTCTGGACGGAACGCTTCATATACCGGTCGTCCGTCATCAGGCTTGGGGTACCCTTTGCTGTCATCGTAAAACGCGTGGTAAGTCGCTGCAGGAAACTTGCTGTCATCATACCCCATCACGTTGGGTACAGCCACGCGTATGCGTTTTTGCTTATCATCCAGCATCAGCGCGGCCCCGCACTCAGAACAGGTGCAAAGCTCTAAAGGGCCATCGGGATTGTTGGCGTTGAATGGTTGACGGTTCATCTTATCTTCGGGGTCTGCTGACAGGTCTCTGTAGTTAAAGAACGCAACATGGGTTGTGTGCTGTCCGGTCACGGACTTACAGACATCACAGTGGCATTCATGGTTGTCTATCGGTTCTGCCGTCGCGACTATCTTGACGTGTTCACATCCTCCTGAATAAGGGCTGGTCATTTTCTTACCTCCTCTGTGAACTTCAAACCTTTGTGGGCCTGTTCTATTGGGCGCCGAACGCGGCCCGTTGGCAATACAGACCTTGGCCTGAGTTTGGATGAGGAATACTTCGCGGAAGTTTCGTGATTGGTAACCCGTTCGGCGACCGAGAGCATCCAATTCCCTCGCCTTAAAGAAGACGTCAAACTTTCCCTTGCCCCCCACTCCCTAAACCCTTATACGGCGTCATCCTGCGTGTCCCCCGGCTGAGTCGGGGGATTCGCATGTCTATCATTCATCCACCAGGTCCAAGGTGACCCGTGTACGGGGCCTTCTGGTGTTTTGAGCAAAGGAAAAAGGCGATGAACGCCCAAGAACTGCGTGAAAAGACCCCGGACCAGCTCCGCGAGGAACTGGCCAACCTGAAGAAAGAAAGCTTTAACCTGCGCTTTCAACAGGCAACCGGTCAGCTGGAAAACACAGCCGGCATCAAAGCGGCCCGCCGCAATGCTGCCCGCGTCAAAACCATTCTGAACGAAAAGGCCGCTGCTGCGGCATCGGAGGAGTAATCCCATGCCCAAGCGTATCCTGTCCGGAGTAGTAACCAGCGACGCCAACGAGCAGACCGTGACTGTTTCGGTTGAACGCCGTTTCAAGCACCCGCTGCTGCACAAGACCGTTCGTAAGTCCAAGAAATACCGGGCTCATGACGAAAAGAACGCCTTCAAGGTCGGCGACACTGTACGCATCATCGAATGCGCGCCGAAATCGAAGACGAAACGTTGGGAGGTTCTGGAGGCGTAAGCCCCCAGAATTTTCCATTTGTCGAAACCCTGGGGGAATTAACAAGACCAGCCCCCACAGGTCGGGAGAAACCACATGATCCAGATGCAGACCAATCTGGATGTCGCTGACAACTCCGGCGCTCGCCGAGTTCAGTGCATCAAGGTCCTGGGTGGTTCCAAGCGTAAATACGCCTCCGTCGGCGACATCATTGTCGTCTCGGTGAAGGAAGCCATCCCGCGCGGTCGCGTGAAGAAAGGTGACGTCCGCAAGGCCGTCGTCGTACGCACCGCCAAGGAAGTCCGTCGCGAAGACGGCACCGCGATCCGTTTCGATCGCAACGCCGCCGTCATCCTGAACAACAACAACGAGCCGATCGGTACCCGTATCTTTGGCCCCGTTGTTCGTGAACTGCGCGGCAAGAACTTCATGAAAATCATCTCGCTGGCTCCGGAGGTGCTGTAATCATGGCTGCTAAACTCCGCAAAGGCGACAAGGTCGTCGTGCTGGCCGGCAAGGACAAGGGCAAAGAGGGCACCATTTCCTCGGTTGACCCCAAAGCCGGAAAAGCTGTTGTTGATGGCATCAACATCGCCATCCGTCACACCCGCCAGTCGCAGAACTCGCAAGGTGGTCGTCTGCCTCAGGCAAACCCGATCGACCTGTCGAACCTGGCACTGCTGGACAAGAACGGCAAAGCGACCCGCGTTGGCTTCCGCATGGAAGGTGAAAAGAAGGTCCGCTTCGCCAAGACCACAGGGGACGTAATCGATGCTTGATAACGCAACCTACACCCCGCGTCTGAAAACTCAGTACGTTGAAACCATCCGTGCCGCTCTGAAAGAAGAGTTCGGTTACAAGAACGACATGCAGCTGCCCAAGCTGGAGAAGATCGTTCTGAACATCGGCTGTGGTGCCGAGGCCGTCAAAGACTCGAAGAAAGCGAAAGCTGCGGTAGAGGATCTGACTGCGATTGCCGGTCAAAAGGCCGTTGCAACCAAGGCGAAGAAGTCGATCGCGGGCTTCCGCGTCCGTGAGGACATGCCGCTGGGCGCAAAAGTGACCCTGCGTGGTGACCGGATGTACGAATTCCTGGATCGTCTGATCACCATCGCGCTGCCGCGCGTTCGTGACTTCCGCGGTGTAAAGCCTTCTTTCGATGGTCAGGGCAACTTTGCCATGGGCATGAAAGAGCACATCGTTTTCCCGGAAATCGATTTCGACAAGGTCGACGAGGTCTGGGGCATGGATATCGTAATTGCCACCACAGCGAAAACCGACGCTGAAGCAAAGGCACTGTTGAAAGCGTTCAACATGCCGTTCAACGCATAAGCGCCGGGAGGATTGAGACATGGCTAAAAAAGCAATGATCGAACGCGAAAAGAAGCGCGAACGCCTGGTGGCCAAATATGCCGCAAAGCGTGCCGAGCTGAAAGAAATCGCGAATGACGAGAGCAAGCCGATGGAAGAGCGCTTCAAGGCGCGTCTGAAACTGGCGAAGCTGCCGCGCAACAGCTCGGCCACTCGTCTGCACAACCGCTGTCAGCTGACAGGTCGTCCCCACGCTTACTACCGTAAGCTGAAGGTCAGCCGTATCGCGCTGCGCGAGCTGGGTTCTGCTGGTCAGATCCCCGGCATGGTGAAATCGAGCTGGTAAGGGAGACATAGATATGAATGATCCTATCGGCGATATGCTCACCCGTATCCGCAACGCGCAAATGCGCGGCAAGTCCACCGTTTCCACCCCGGCTTCCAAGCTGCGCGGTTGGGTTCTGGACGTGCTGGCGGACGAAGGCTACATCCGTGGCTATGAAAAGACGACCGGTGAAAACGGTCATCCGGCCATCGAAATCAGCCTGAAATACTACGAAGGCACCCCTGTCATTCGCGAACTGAAGCGGGTCTCGAAGCCCGGCCGTCGCGTATACATGGGCGTCAATGACATCCCGCAGGTCCGTCAGGGTCTGGGTGTGTCGATTGTCAGCACTCCGAAAGGTGTGATGTCGGACGCAAACGCTCGCTCCAACAATGTTGGCGGCGAAGTGCTCTGCACCGTCTTCTAAGGAGGTCTGCAATGTCTCGTATTGGTAAAAAACCGGTCGAGCTGCCCAGCGGCGTTACCGCCACTGTGTCGGGTCAGACCATCGAAGTGAAAGGTCCGAAAGGCACCCGCAGCTTTACCGCCACCGACGACGTAACGCTGTCGGTTGAAGACAACGTGGTCAAGATCGACCCCCGCGGCATGTCCAAACGTGCTCGTCAGCAATGGGGCATGAGCCGCACCATGGTTGCCAACCTGGTAACCGGTGTGACAACCGGCTTCAAAAAAGAGCTGGAGATCCAGGGTGTTGGTTACCGGGCTCAGATGCAGGGCAACACCCTGAAGCTGAACCTGGGCTACAGCCACGATGTTGATTTCACTGCTCCGGAAGGTGTCACCATCACCGCCCCGAAGCAGACCGAGATCGTTGTGGAAGGTATCGACCAGCAGCTGGTGGGCGAAACCGCGGCGAAAATCCGCGAGTGGCGCCGCCCCGAGCCTTACAAAGGCAAAGGCATCCGCTACAAGGGCGAGTTCATCTTCCGCAAGGAAGGCAAGAAGAAGTAAGGACGAACACAATGGCAAACAGCAAAAGAACCCTGTTTCTGAAGCGCCGCCTGCGCGTTCGGAACAAACTTCGCAAGGTCAACGCGGGTCGTCCGCGTCTGTCCGTACACCGTTCGAACAAGAACATCTCTGTTCAGTTGATCGACGACGTACGTGGCGTGACCCTGGCCTCGGCCTCGACCCTGGAAAAGGATCTAGGCGTTGTTGGCAAAAACAACATCGATGCGGCGACCAAAGTCGGCGCGGCCATTGCAGAGCGTGCCAAGAAGGCAGGCGTCGAAGAGGCCTATTTCGATCGTGGTGGCTTCCTGTTCCACGGCAAGGTGAAGGCTCTGGCCGACGCTGCGCGTGAAGGTGGTCTGAAGATCTAAGACCTGCGGGCGGGTTTCGATCCGCCCCGATGATCCGGGGGCCTCGGCAACAGTCGGGGCTCACTTGGATTGAAGAAACGGCGCCGTATGCGCCACATGAGAAAAGGGATGCCAAATGGCAGAACGTGAAAACCGTCGGGGCCGTGGCCGCGACCGTGAGGAAGCACCGGAATTTGCAGATCGTCTGGTTGCGATCAACCGCGTGTCGAAAACCGTAAAAGGTGGTAAGCGCTTTGGCTTCGCCGCTCTGGTGGTTGTCGGCGATCAGAAAGGCCGCGTGGGCTTTGGCAAGGGTAAAGCGAAAGAAGTACCCGAGGCCATCCGCAAGGCGACCGAACAAGCCAAGCGTCAGATGATCCGCGTGCAACTGCGCGAAGGTCGGACCCTGCACCACGACATCGAGGGCCGTCACGGCGCCGGTAAAGTGGTTATGCGCACCGCACCTGAAGGTACCGGTATCATCGCCGGTGGTCCGATGCGTGCCGTGTTCGAAATGCTGGGCGTAAAGGACGTTGTGTCCAAGTCGCTGGGCTCGCAGAACCCGTACAACATGATCCGTGCCACCATCAACGGCCTGCAGAAAGAGCAAAGCCCGCGTTCGGTTGCACAGCGTCGTGGCAAAAAGGTTGCCGACATCCTGCCCAAGCGGGAAGAAGCACCAGCTGCTGCTGAAGCAGAAGCATAAGGAGAGCGACCCATGGCAAAAACCATCGTCGTCAAGCAAATCGGTTCCCCGATCCGTCGCCCCGCTGAACAGCGCGCTACCTTGATCGGTCTGGGCCTGAACAAGATGCACAAAACCCGTGAACTGGAAGACACTCCTTCGGTCCGCGGCATGGTCAACAAGATCCCGCATCTGGTTGAGATCATCGAAGAACGCGGCTAATCGCTAAATCTTCGCAGAGTTCGAAACGCCCCTGATATTTTTCAGGGGCGTTTTTTCTTGCGTTTAACTGCGTCTGACGTTTCGTTTTGATCCATTTTGATTAAAGAGTGAGAAAAGATGAAACTGTTCCTATCCGCGCTTTGCGCGACGGCCATTGGTGTCTCAGCGCACGCAGCCTGCCCTAACAAGGCTCCAAAACTTTCGAAAAGCTATTTCTCAGACGGCGACCAGAAAGTGAATGCAGCCTGGCTCCAAAACAACCTTGCGGGACGCAAAGTCGTTTACACTGGCAAAGACACAGAAACATATTTTTCCGACGGAACCTATTCCTACAAAAGGGATGGCCAAACATGGAAAGCAAACTCATACAAATTCTATGACAACGGGATGCGTTGCATTGGATACCAAAACCCCCGGTTTGATCTTTACGTCGTGAACAACGGCAAACTGATTCTGGTTAATGAACAAAAAGAGCGATACGAGGGGAAGATTAGGAAATAGTCGGTTTTTAGGGCATTTCGTACAGGTTTATCGCAAGGTGTTAGCACTGCCACACGGCCTGCGTTCAAGAGGAGAAGCGCCCTTACTGCAGTTTCTGAGTGCTTCTAACGCAAGTACATAATATTCCGAATGTCTTGCGCGATCCGTATTGCGTTGGGATCAACCTTTGTCATACCGAAAACGCATAGCGGCTAGACCGAAACCTGTATTGTTAGCGATAACTATTAGCCCTATCTCAGCCTTGTCCAAACAAGGAACACAAAAGGTAACGTCAGGGAATTCGCCCTGATTTGAGAAAGGACCACAGAAATGACAACCGCAACACTGACAAATACCGGCTTCAACTTCGGCACCCGGATCATGGACATGATCGAACGGATCAAAACCGCACGCAAACGGGCCGCTGAATATCAGCGCACATACCGCGAACTGCAAAGCCTGACCAACCGCGAACTGGATGACATCGGCATCCGCCGCTGCGACATCGCAGATATTGCGCACAAACATGTTTACTGCTCTTAATCGCGGATAATCCGCAGCAAGACACAAAGGCGCCGAATGGCGCCTTTTTTTGTATCACGCGTTGGCTCACAGCACGACCAGTAGACGCGTAACAGCAGGATAGGCCCACTGAAGATCACAATGCCGCTGTACGGAGCTAAAATCCGGCTCTACGGCGCTTTCCAACCGTGGGCTCCCGCAACATACGTTTCCCTGACCCCTGGCCTTCTGACGCCCTACCCCAAAGACCGCCTGCGGCAGAGTGGTTCAGACTCCACTGCAATCCGCTGTTTGAGCTTGATATGGCCGAGAACTTCTCGAAACGCACGGTGCTTGGGTTTGCCTTCCAGATAATCCGCCAGCTTTAGCAGATTGATTGGGTGCTTTTTAACAAGCGCTTCGATCCGCTGCACGGCGTCGTCCAGCACATAGTGATCGATGAACTGGCAAGCCACCTGCGTCGGGGTCAGCAGGCAATAATCCTGAGCGCGCTTGTCTGTGTAGCGCGTAATGTCAAAGGGCGACGCGCCGAGGGCGTGGAACTTTGGAATATGTACACGCATGTCGGCTTTCACGTGCTCCAGTACCGTGCCGGAAATCTGTCGAAACCCCAGCGGACCAAGCTTGGTGACAACATGCTTACGCATCGCCGGAGAGATCATGTCCACATCCGCCCGATCGTATTTCAGATCATCGAATACCGACAAGAGCCCCAGCTTTTCATCGGCTATCTGGAAATACGGCTCACCGTTAAACGCGCGCATCTTCGCCAGCACCTGCTCACGTTCAGCCGTTGGATCAGAGACGAAAGCGACCTCGTCGGTTTGAACTGCCGAGGTCGCGAAACCACCTAGCAAGCGTCGTAGCAATGTGTGCTGCTTATTTCCATGCTGCGGTGTGTTCTTTGAGTCAGCCATAGCATTCAATGTAGCGCCAGCGGGCTGACTTACCATTCTTACCCGTCAGCCTTCATCTCGGTGTCGATGAGGATGGTGATCGGCCCGGTTGAGAATGGTCCGACGCCAAACTCCGTGTGGTCAATCTCAGCTTCGGCCGAGAACGCCACCTAGTCGCCTTGATAGTATTCAATGGCACCGCCCAGCGGATGCGGGCCTTGGTGAGTCAGCGTGGCGTTCAGGGTCACGGGTTTGGTTACTCCATGAATGGTCAGGTCGCCGGTCACATCCGCCGTGGTGTCGCCCGTCCGTTCAATTCCCGTACTGGCGAAAGTGATTTCCGGATAGGTTTCGACCTCGAGAAAATCCGCCGACTTAAGGTGATCGTCCAAAGGCCCAAACCCCGAGGACAGGCTGTTTGTGTCGATCGTCACGTTCAGTGTCGATGCCTCGACATCATCCGCGTTCAGATCCAGCACACCTTCGACTTTGGTGAATTCGCCATGCTGGGTGGACACCCCTGCATGGCTCCAGCTGAACCGGACTTCTGTATGCCCCTGGTCAGTCTTGTAGGTCTGCGCAAAGGCAGGTGCCACTGCAACGGTCAGGGCGACGGCAGCGATCATAGAGTTAAAGCTCATGGCTGAGTTCCTTTCATCCGGTAGGGGCTGGATATTAGTTGAATTTTCATCTAATTGAACGCGCAAGAAACCGCAATCGGAATCAAGGAGAGCACGAAGTTGTGAAGAGTGATCTGCCAACAGCACTGGAAACCGACATCTGGGTTGCAATGAACCGGACGACACGGCTCATCCAATTTGAAATCAGTGCCGCCCTGAAAGACGCTGGCCTACCGCCTTTGAAATGGTACGACATCCTTTGGTCCCTCGAGCGGCACGGTGGTCAACTGCGCCCCTACGAGCTGGCGCAGGACACCATATTCGAGCAATCAAACCTGTCCCATTTGAGCAGGCGCCTGGTTGCAGAAGGACTGATCACATTTGTGTCCTTTGACGGTGACCGGCGGGGTAAAGTCCTGAAGATCACCGACAAGGGGAAAGAGCTGCGAAAACGTATGTGGGAAATCTACGGCCCCTTGCTGCACGAAAAGATGCGCGCCTTTGGCAAGTCGGATGGCTGGCAGGCCTTCATCGAAACCGCGCGCAAGCAAGCTGAATAGGAAGCCGCTAAGGGCGCAGAGTACACAGTCTGTGCCAAACAAAAAAACCCCCGCTCGCGCGGGGGTTCTGATTTTCTAAACGACGGGTCCGATCAGAGACCGGTGGTCACGTCGATGGTGTTACCCTCTTCCAGGGTCACATAGGCCTTCTTGACGTCTTTCCGCTTGCCCAACTGGCCGCGGAACCGCTTGACCTTGCCTTTGGTCACGGTGGTGTTCACCGCTTTGACCTTCACACCAAACAGTGCCTCAACGGCCTCTTTGATCTGCGGCTTGTTGCTGTCGATCGCCACTTCAAAGACAACCGCGCCGTTTTCGGACGCCATGGTCGACTTTTCAGTGATGATCGGCTTGCGGATCACGTCGTAGTGTTCTGCCTTCGCGCTCATTTCAGACGAGCCTCCAGTGCTTCGACAGCCGCTTTGGTGAGCACCAGGGTGTCACGCTTGAGGATGTCATAAACGTTTGCACCCATCGACGGCAGGATATCCAGACCTTCGATGTTGCGCGACGCCTTCAGGAAACCTTCGTTCACGGTCGAACCGTCGATGACCAGAGCGCGTTTCCAGCCCAGGTTTGCAACCTGTTTGGCCAGAGCGGCGGTCTTGCCTTCGGCTTCGGCGTTCTCGATCACAACCAGTTCACCTGCTTTGGCTTTTGCCGACAGAGCGTGGCGCAGGCCAAGCTTGCGGAACTTCTTCGGCAGGTCGTGGCCGTGCGAACGAGGGGTCGGGCCCTTGTAGATGCCACCCTTGCGGAAGATCGGCGCGTTGCGGTCACCATGGCGTGCGCCACCGGTGCCCTTCTGGCGATAGATCTTCTTGGTCGAGTAGCTGGTTTCCGAGCGGGTCTTGACCTTGTGGGTGCCGGCCTGCGCGTTGTTGCGCTGCCAACGGACCACACGGTGCAGGATGTCCGCACGCGGCTCGAGACCGAACAGATCGGCGTTCAGCTCGATGTCGCCGGCTTTGCCGCCGTCCAGTTTGATTACATCAAGTTTCATGCTTCACCACCTTCCGCGGGAGCTTCTTCCGCAGGTGCTTCGGTTGCAGCCGATTTCACAGCAGCCGGGAAAGGCAGGCCTTCCGGTGCTTTCTTCTTCACGGCGTCCTTGACGGTGACCCAGCCCGATTTCGGTCCGGGAACGGCACCTTTGATGAAGACCAGACCACGGTCGGCGTCGGTTTTGACGACTTCCAGGTTCTGGGTGGTAACACGGGCAGCACCCATGTGACCGGCCATCTTCTTGCCTTTGAACACCTTGCCCGGGTCCTGACACTGACCGGTCGAACCGTGCGAACGGTGGCTGATCGAAACACCGTGCGAGGCGCGCAGACCACCGAAGTTGTGACGCTTCATCGCACCGGCAAAGCCTTTACCGATCGAGGTACCCGAAACGTCAACTTTCTGACCTTCCAGGAAATGTTCTGCCGAAATCTCGGCACCCACTTCGATCAGGCCATCTTCGGAGACGCGGAACTCGGCCAGCTTACGCTTGGGCTCGACCTTGGCAGCGGCATAGTGACCGCGCATGGCTTTCGAGGTGCGTTTTGCCTTGGCAGCACCGGCGCCCAGCTGAACGGCGGTGTAGCCGTCTTTTTCAGCGGTCCGCTGTGCAACGACCTGCAGGTTGTCCAGGTGAAGAACGGTCACAGGGATCTGCTTGCCGTCTTCCATGAACAGGCGGGTCATGCCAACTTTTTTTGCGATAATACCAGAGCGCATTCTCATACCCTCCGATTACGACTGCAACTTGATCTCGACGTCCACACCAGCAGCGAGGTCGAGCTTCATCAGCGCGTCAACGGTCTGGGGGGTCGGATCAACGATGTCGAGAAGGCGCTTGTGCGTGCGGATCTCGAACTGGTCGCGGGATTTCTTGTCAACGTGAGGGCCACGGAGAACCGTGAACTTCTCGATCTTGTTCGGCAGCGGGATGGGGCCGCGCACGTTCGCGCCGGTCCGCTTGGCAGTGTTGACGATCTCTTGCGTGCTGGCATCCAGGACGCGATAGTCAAATGCCTTCAGCCGAATACGGATGTTTTGGCTTTGCATATTAACAGCCTTTTATTCAGGCGTTGGGGTTGAGAGGAGGACAGACGCGCATCGCCAACCCTCATCGAACCCAAATGGCGGGAATCACCCCGCCTTGATGTTCTTATTGAGAACCCGCGCGTACTATAGCGACCTGAGCGTTTTTGCAAGAGGCAAATGCCAGAATGAAAACCTTCTATTCACCTCCAGAAACGCCATTGGTTAACCATGGACTTTCGACCTTCATTCCTTGGTAAACCGCGTGCAGAAAAAGATGCGCAATAACTGGATCACTGGAAAACGGAGAAAAACGCATCTTTCCCTCTCTGACACCTTCTTCAGCTTTGTAAACAACCTCATCACCTTTGACGGTTACAAGCACTTTGAGCTCGGCTAGGGTCTCTGGATCGACCGTCGTGGGATCGTCAGACAAGATCACAAAGTCTGCAACTTTTCCAACTTCAATCGACCCCTTCTCGTTTTCCTCAAAATGCTGCCACGCAGGCCAAATTGTCATGGCCTTAAGTGCAGTCATGACGTCCACCCTTTGATGCGGCCCCAGTATGTCGCCCGAACGAGTGCGGCGAGTGACCGTCGCGGCAAGAACCCGCATACTGTCGGGAAACGCGACCGGAGCATCGTGATGTGTGCCGAACATCATGTCCCTTTCTCGCAGCCATCCCGTGGGTGAGATGTTGTCGGCATTGACCGGTCCCACAGTATGATCCCGGTGCCAATCGCCCCAATAGAACGTGTGCATCGGGAAAAGCGACGGGAACACGCCAAGCCGTTTGAAACTGGCAACCTGATCCTCCCTCAGAAACTGGCCGTGTATCAGAACGGGGCGGTTGCCCGGGTCGCCATACTTGATCTGCGCTTCTTCAAGGGCCGCAATCAGCATATCGGATGCTCCTTCGCCGTTGGAATGCACAAGGATCTGGAAGCCGTTCTCATAACACCAGTTCACCGCGTCCTGAAGCTGCTCCATCGTTATGGCGGCATATCCGGCATACCCGGCGGCATAATTTCCAACCGGATTGTAATAGGGTCGATCCCGCAAGGCTGTGAAACCCTGCGGTGAACCGTCGATTGTCAGCTTGCAACCCCCAACCCGGACCCGGTTCTCATAGTCTGCGGATGTGTTTTCTCTGATGAACTCCCGAGCTTCCAAAACGTCTGGAAACGCGACCACGTCGATGGGCAGCCCTTCTTCGGCTGCAACTTTCCTGAGAACCTCGACAATCTCACCGGACGATCGGCCTTCTTGTCCGGTTGTATATCCAAACTTAGCCCAAAGCTCTGTTCCGGCCTTCGCGAATGCCGCCAAGCCTTTCTCACCCAGATTTCCAAGCATGGGAACAAGAACCGAAAAGAACGCGTATTCTTCCAGAACGCCGTTGGGCTCACCAGCTTCATCGCGCTGAATCACACCGCCCGGAGGTGCTTCTGAGGTGGCGGTGATACCTGCCAACTCCAGAGCTTTTGAATTTGCGACCCCCAAATGCCCGGATTGATGAATGATGATGGCCGGCAAGTCTTGGGACACCATATCCAGTTCTTGCCGTGTCGGGTGACGCAGCTCTTTCAGCTGCGCGTTGTCGTAACCAAAGCCAACGATCATTTTCACCTGCTCAACGGCTTCCGCATTCTCAGCGACCCAGGTGGACAGCGTTGATTGCAGGCTTGCGATATCAACGACATCTCCATCCGGCGGCGCGAGGAGGTTGGCTGACAGTGCCTGCAAACCTCCCATGACAACATGCCCGTGGCTGTCCACAAAGCCCGGCAGCATCGCGCGTCCGTTCAGATCGAAGGTTTCCGTTCCATCACCTTGATACGCAGATAGATCAGACAGCGATCCGACGGCCAGAATACGCCCGTCTTTGACTGCAACCGCTTCGGCAGAGGGGCCTTCGTCATTCATTGTGACGATTGGACCGCCAAGATAAATGCGATCCGCGATTTGTTGGGACGATGCCGAGGTTGATGAAAACGCGATTGCTGCGACAAGACAGAGTAAACGTGCCGATACGTGCATCTTATGACCTCTTTCGAATTGCAATGCTTCAATACGGAAAAGGCTAGCATCTCGGTGTGCGTTTACGAAAATGAAAAAGGGCGCCCCGCGGGGCGCCCTTTCCGTCTGATCATTCGCTTGCGCGAATTATTCAATGATTTTCGACACAACGCCGGCGCCGACGGTGCGGCCGCCTTCGCGGATGGCGAAACGCAGGCCGTTTTCCATCGCGATCGGCGCGATCAGCTCAACGCCGAACGACACGTTGTCGCCGGGCATGAC
>NZ_WQDQ01000022.1:0-16425 GCF_013033235.1 Ruegeria sp. HKCCA0235A
TGATCGAACAATGGAGGAGACACTACAACACAAAGCGGCCCCACAGTGCACTGGGCTATCGCCCGCCAGCGCCCGAAGCCATCATACCAATGGATCGCAGGCCGACAATGCAATAACAATCAATTTGGACCAGTCAGATGAGGCTGCTCACCTTGAAGGTGGCACTTTGCAAACTCAGCATTGAAGTAACGCACCAATGGCTGCTAAGTGAGCAACCTTCCCACGCGGACGCAGTTCAAAAGTAGGTGGGTGCTCGTCGGCAGTTTACGCTTTGAACCGGAATTTGTTCTTGGCTTCATGCAGTTTCTTTGCGGCTCGCTGAGGATCCGCCTTAATGCTCTCTGCGAGCTTGCTCTAACACTGTCGATAGAATCACTAAGCTCATTTTCCTGAATGCCTTCAAGTGCGGCCAATGTAACTCCAAGACCTGCCAATTGCGTCGTTATCAACCTAATATGCCGATAGCGATGCGCGCGCTTAACGCTTGTGGTGTCGATGTGGCTGCGCATTTCCAGTAGGTCATCCTCGGATGATCCAGCAACCAAGCCCTACATTGTATGGTTAGACCACCGCGCGTGGTTTCCATCGTCAAGATCAGGCTCGCAGTATCGTACCTTCTTTAAAGCCTCGGCAATGGCATCGCCGAACAAGGCATCGAACTGGGACCACGTCCTGATCTGCCAACGATCTATGGCAAGCTGTTCCCCGCAACGCGCCACACGCAGCTTTGAGACGCATCAGAAGGGTCAAATGGGGGTGTAAATACGGACATCGTCCAAGCCCGCCGACTTACGTATGCGCCGCCGCGATTTTTACAGGTCATTTCGCGGTCCACTGTCAGAAGCGCTTAATTTTATACATGGATTTCCCGGTTGACGAGGCAATTCCATCAGGATGTCATGGGCTTCTCTCGGTAGAGGAATGCGGCGGCGTCCGGTCTTGCTGCCCTGCAATTCCAGATGGTGCGACTAACATAGCCCCAGCGCAGCGTCAGAATCTCGCTGATGCGACACCCGGTGTAAATCAGCAGCAATAGTGCCGACACTCCGTCCCGCTTCCGGCGATAAATCTGAATGCCAGAAGACCAAAAGCATCTAGTCGGACACTAGGAAGACGTGACGCTCATGGTTGTTAGGTCATTGAAAATCAGGAAGTGGTATAGGGTAGTTGTGACCGAAGGGTCCTGACAATGCGTGATCTGGTCTTTGAGAATCGATTCCCCGACTGAATCACCGGCGTGGTTGCGGTCACGCGACGACGGCAATTTGGTAGAAAGAAGTCATCCAACAGAATTGGTCAGATGACTGCAACGAGCCCGAAGTAAACGGATGCTGCGCTCCGCACAAACGACGGCAACGCGCAAAAAGTTGATCTTGCAAAGAACAGCGTGCGGCCACTGCCGGCGTTACCAGCGAGCAGACGCGGTGGCATCAGAACGGGTTTGATTTGTACTGCAACAGAGCCAGAAGGGGTCCTCACGCTTTGGACGTTTCCGAGCCATTGGAACTGGTTGCCGACGTGTTCCGTGGGAATCGAAATTGCTCAAAACCAGCTTTGTCGCAATACTAGCTTCACTATTCAGCGCTGAACCAGATCGGCGATGTGTAAGCACGGTCCTGGACTTCTGCGGGAACCGCCTCGGGCAGCGGTATATCGTAGAAAGCTGCGTCTATCGTCGTCCATCGCGGCTTTGGAATTTCGATCACTCTCACGTAGTAAAACGCGTTGTTGTTCGGGTCAAAATCTGGGTCTTGCCAATAACCGGCGAGTTCCACAGAACCGATTGAGTTGCTGTATGTCGCGTTTTCAATGTCTACCGTCGAGCCTACTGGTTCGTGTGCACGGCCATCCTCTCCAATCTCTCGGCCATCGGAGACGGCCACGTCGAAGACCCGCTCATGAGTTACGCCACTCTCGTCGATCCAGCCTTTGATAATTTGGACTCGGTCGAGGTTCGCGCCGTCTGGGTCGCGCAGCGCCCGGATCAGGAATCTGGGAGAAACCCCATTCGGCGCGTTCCTAAGGTCTCCGCCCATCGGCACGCCGTTCTTATACCCGTTGGAAACAAAATCCGAGGCGTACAGATCATCGGCATCAAAATTCCAGCCGCCAAAGACCCGGACTCGCATTCGCGGCCCGGTCGTAGCGTAGGCCTCTTTACGCTTGATTGCTCCGTGGACTTCCTCGCGGGTGTTTTCGCGCGCCCAAACAGCGGTGAGGCCTGCAGCCGATTCTTGCGCCGTAAGGATACGCAATGCCGGGTCTTCGGCCGGGATTACATCAAAGTTGTGACGGTTCGCTGAAGGCTCTGTGTGTTGGTACTTACCAAAGTAGTTGTCTTCCCGCGTGGTTGGGAGCGCGGTGTGCGTGTCCGTCGTGCCGTAGAAGCCGAACTTGAATGGGTTAACGCCTGTCTCCCGCTGAACTTCGAGCCCGACCTTCAAGGCAGAGCGCCCATACTCGTAGCGCAACATTTCAGGGGTCTTTGCGACGGTGCCCGAGATATTCGCAACGTCCCAGGTTTCGAAATCCGCAAACTCATCATCAGGTGACAGGAATGGGTGCGTTTCCTCGTCCCCCTTGATCTGGGTTACCTCATGCATCGGCTCCCAACGAACGCGTTTGGCGGCGTATTCCGCGTCCATAGGTGTGCCGTCGAATTTCGTAGGCGCGAACATTATTCCATTGGATATATTTCCGTTATGGGGAACAGATACTGCGCTTCCACCCGTCTCTTCTTCGTACGCAGCCAGATAGTCCCACAACGGCTCAGGGTCTTCGCTTTCAAAATAGGTAAATGGGCGGGTTCGACCGGTCTTATCGGCGCCGTCTCCGAAGATCACCACCCGGTGGAGATTGTTACCTCTCGGAGTTGATGTCCACTCGTACCCAGCCAATGATGTGAAAACGCCGGGTTCGTAGTGTTCGTCGACCGTTTCCACGATTTTTTGCCAAAGGTCACCGTCCAAATCCAATCCAGCGGTCGGGTCTCGCCCTTCGATTGATGCGATTTCGATGATATCAGCGAACGCCTCCATCCGACCTTCTTGCCCGGAATTGAACCTTTCGTAGGTCAAACGACCCCACTCGTCAGCCAAAAGCCGAGGGTCAGCTGCTCGAACGGCGGTCGCAAGTCCCAACATTTCCGCGTGTTCAGTAATCGCGAGGAAATCGAGGGGCCTAATGAGTTGAACAGGTTGTCCGGTGTTTGAAGTTATCCTCTCACCGCGGGCCACGCGGAAGGCGTCGTGGACGTTCAGAGAAGTCCCAACAAGCCCTGCGTCGAATGAGATTTCAGTGTGGAAGTGAAGATCACCAAATAGAACCTGATCAGGATAAGATCGGTCGACAAACGGAGAGTAGGTCTGTGCAGGAACCACCTTATCTGGAGGTACTTCGCCTTCAAAGCCAACTGCTTGCGTTCCTAATGAAAGCGCCAAGGCGGTTGCAGCATGCAACATAATCGTGGGTTCAAAATGAGTTTTCATGACTGCCCCCCAGACAAAAAACCAAAGTAAAAGTGTATGATAAAACATGCATAAAATCAAATATTCAAGTGAGTGGGGTCCGCCGCCCCCCATCCGCGCGCGTGGACCTGTCCAAGACTCGTTTTTGAAGGACCGCTTTGGGCTGATTGCGGTACTTTGGAGCAAGAATGCAGATGGATGCAGAGTCCGCATATCAGACTTGAAAGCACTTGAACCGCTGGTTCAGGAGTGGCAACCCGAAAGGGAACCAGCGTCACTTAGGAAACGTCATATGAAAAACCTTATTCTAACGTGTTGCTTTGGAGCTATTTCCCTAGGTTTCACAGCGTTTCCGTTGGCTGCACAGCCGCGGCTAGGTTGGGCGTATCAAGTTGATGGGCTTGCCGCATTTCAAGGGGATGCGGATTTGAGCGGCGGTGGCGAGTTCTCTGCAAGTCGAACATTTCTTCGTGCGACCGCACTCTACAACCTGGACGGAGGAAATTCAGTTGGGCTTTCCACCAGCTTTGGCAAACTGGATTATCGCTTCAGCCAATCGAACAACCAGCCATGGGAAAACATCCGTGACCTCCGCGTCGCTGTTCCTGTGCGGCTTCGAGTGAGTGATACAGCAACAGTTTTTGTGTCGCCACAGATCAGATGGGACTATCAAAGCGGGGCCTCCTCATCCGAAGGAAGAACCCATGGTATTTTTGCAGGAATTGCTTGGCAACTGAGCGAGCGCTTGACGATAGGTCCGGCCTTTGGTGCGTTTTCTCAATTTGACGAAAGCGGTACAGATTTTTTTCCAGCCCTGCTGATCGACTGGGACATAAACGATCGCTGGAACTTGAATACTGGCTCTGGTGTAGGAGCGACGCAAGGTCCCGGACTGACACTGAGTTACGCGTTGAATGACACCTTGGACATTTCGTTGACCGCGCGCTCGGAAAGGATTCGATTCAGGTTGGATGGGGATGGCCTTGCCCCGAATGGTGTGGGTGAGGATAAAAGTATCCCTGTAGTTCTATCTGTTGGGTACAACCCGAACCCTGGGGTTTCATTAAGTGTCTTTGCTGGCGCAGAATTTGACGGCCGCCTGACGCTAGATGATGCGAATGGATTGGAAATTAGTCGTCAGAGTTATGAAACAGCGCCATTGGTTGGGCTGGCGTTCAGAGTCAGGTTCTGACCACAGCATTGAGCCAGTTTGCCAGTTGTGTACGGAGTTTTTCTCGCGGCTGAGTTCACGCGTCTAATTTGTCCACGATAGGGGGCGTTCATCCCAAGTGCAGCGAACGGCTGCAACGAGCCCAAACCAGCAGATTGCTGCACCTACTTCGAATGTCCGCTTCCGGACTGCCGCCCAGGGTAAAGAAACAGACTATCTCGATAATGCGGCGAACGGCATCAAAGTCCACCTTACAAAGTGGCAACGCTATTGGAGTGCTTTAGTCAATGCAGAGACCAGCGCGTTCGGATCTTCCTCCATGCGGGGGAGAAGTACTGTTCTCACGACGTCGTTCAATGCCCTATCCGCTCGGGCAGCGGCTGGGTCATCGTGATCGACGAAGACTTCGAATGCTTCAGTGGCGGCTAAGACTGCGCCCGGCACATGCGCCACGCCCTGTAGCAATGCGCTAATGCCCAAATGTTCCACTTGGTTGCTATTGGTAGGGGGGCCGACGAACGCGGGATTGAACCCGTCAACTCCCCAAACCTGGCTCGCGGTTAGGCCTTCGCCCGTTGCATATTGATGGATGTGCGGCACACTAAAGTGGCCGATGTAGCCGTGGCTCCACAGGGGGCGGTGCGTTAAGGGATTGTACCTGCTTGTGCCTGATAACAGAGCTTGCCAGATCAACAGAGTGGCCTGTCCCTCTGTCTTGGCATGGCGTTCACGCTCTGCTCGCGCACTCTCTGGCAGCGTTTCGACATAGTTACGGGAAAGCGGCAGCAGCGCCAATGCGCCTTCCAATGCATTGGGCTTGCGCTCGAGAAAAGCCGCGTAAGCATCAGATAGAAGTGCGACGTGAATTGCTCCGGCATCTGATGCCATTGCTTCGGTGAGTGTGTATACAGTCCAGCCCGCCTCACGAAGCGCTGGCGTGCTCACATCCCAAAGCGTCGGCGGCAAGGCTTGACCGCGATCCGCGCTGACTGCCGACAATTCGCCTATGGCATCGGCATACGCGCTCAGTGTAGCTGCGTCGACCTTGTCGGCTTCCAGCCGAGCCAGGTGGTCATCGACGCCGAGATCGCTTAGCAGACCGGTCGGGTGAAGGCCGACTGCCAGAAGGCGTTGCTCCAACTCTGATGCGTTCAGGAGCGCCGGTTCAGGCGGTACTGCCTCCGCCAAGTCTCTGAGTGTTTCAATCCGTAAAAAAGGGCGAGATACAAGCCAGGTCGTGCCCGCCGCTATAAGAAGAGCAGCCGCTAGCCAGAGAAACGCTGACCGCTTCATAAAGTCTCCGACCCGCGCCACGTTTTTGCAAAAGACGGCAAGGGTCTTGTCCTATTCCTGCGCCAGATAATCTTCAAAACCCTTCACCGCGCCGTCAATGATCGTGCAGTTACCAGCTGCGCGCACTGTTGGGTCGTCCCAATACACATTCCAGAAAACGACGATACTTTGATCGTTCAAAATGCCCGGAAATACGGAAATCGCGGCGTTTGGCAGGTCAGCATATTTGGGTACATCCCACAAATAGTCGTGGCACAGTTGAAGCGCGTCAGTCGTTTGACGATCAAATGCATGGGCAGACGATGCAAAGCCAACCGCCAAAATCGTTGCTGTGATCAGGGCCTTCATTGGAGTCTCCATTTGCTTACGCAGTCTTCAATTCTCGACACTATGCAAGCTGCCGTCCGGCATCAAATACGGTAGCCTTAGATCCGAGACGCATGTGCTATCGATGCCTGCCCCGGGGTTTTCCAGAAACGCTTCACCAATATCGCGGGCGCATTGGCTGAAAACAAGGGCCCCGTGCCCTGTTTCCGGGAACAGGAACGACTGACTGTTGTGCAAAGTGTCTGCCGCTAGCCCACCCCAGGAAGATGCGGTCTGTGTGTCAATCTCACCAGACAGGACCAGTACCGCGATGTCGGAAAGCACGGGTTCAAGATAGTTGTCTCGAGGTATTGGTGTGAACTCACTGCAATCTGCAAATAGGCTCGGAATTTCAGCTAGAGCCGCTGTCATCAATGGACCGTAGCCCAACTCTGCTACCAAAGCGCCAAATCCCGCCGCTGAGTTGAAACCGTCCACAAAATCTTCCTGGCAAGCGTAGAGCAATAGCTCGAATTCACCCTCCATAATGGTTTGCAAAGCTGCGTTATCTGTTGCGATCAAGTTGAAAACGCGCTCGACATCTTCGGGGCCGAGCAAAGCGATCAATGAGGCCAACCGTCCTGCTGTCGCTTCATTGAAATGGGCGCGGACTAGGTCCAGCAACGCTCCAGCACGCGGCGTTTCAAACCGTAGGTTTAGATAGTCTTGCGCAAACGCCAAACGATCCGCTCGATCAGGCAACCCGGCCAGAGCATCTTCAAGAGCATCGTCAAAGAACTCTCCCAAGGAGGCCGGTTCTAGATCTCGGTCGCGATCCGCTTCAAGTTGCTCCAAAGCCGAGGACGCAGTGTCGGAAGCAATTTCCATTTGCGACATGGCGTTGATTGCAGCTTGCGCCAGAGCCTTTTCATCGGCGCTCAGGTCCAACGTACCCGCCAACAACGTTTCTGCGGAGGGCTGGGGTGGAAGGTCACCGTTGATGATTTGTGTGATGAGGTCGACCGTTCCGTCCTCAAGCTCTCTGACCAGTGCGGGCGCGTAAGTGGTGAAGCCCCGGATCGTTGGGTCGGACCAATCGTTTCTGCCGGAAAAAATGCTGAAAAGCATTTGCCCGGATATCTCGATCCCCGCAGCCTCCAATGGACGTGCCTCTAAGTCTTCAAGGAGGTTAAAATACCGCTGCGTTATATCGGGATACGCCTCCGCACAGACAGGATCCGCTTCACACGGTGCAAACGTATTAAAAATGGCCTCGGTGTGTGGGACGAACAGAGTGTCGTAAAGCGCGATTTGGGGTGGGGCGACGCTGTCTAAAACGACCGCACGCACACCCGCTGGCGCAGAGCGCATGACTTCTAGCGCGAGCTTGGTGCCATATGAAACGCCATAAATGTTGTACTCAGCGTAGCCAAGAGCCGACATAACAGCTCGCACATCTAAAGCATTTTGGGTCGTGTTGAACTGCGGAAGATCGAAGCCTCGTTCGGTCAATTCCGAAATGCAGTCGCGAACAAGTGCCGTCTCCAGCTGAGGTAGGTCAGCCCCGCCCAACTGATCGACGATTGGCTCCAGATTTTTTGCCAGAGTCCCGAAGCAATCCATATCCGGGGCACTTGCATCGACGCCGCGTTGATCGAACGCCACGACGTCCCTTCGCCCCCGCAAATGGTCAAAAAACAGACTGAGCGAGCGCACAGATTCAACTGAACCGCCGCCCGGTCCCCCGTGAAGGTAGACAACCGGGTCTGCCACGGGTGCCAGCGAATGAGCCTTGAAAACGATGAAGCTCAGGTCCAGGGTCCTGCTTTGAGCATCTCTGTGGTCCTCAGGTACTGCCACGATACCGCAGATTACAGTTTCTCCGTCAATCTCATCAGGGACCACGGGGCGCGAGCACGGAGTGATTTCGACCGGATAGCGCGTGTCGGCTCCACCCACGAATTGAGCTTCAAAAGCCGTCGGATCAGAAGGCTCTCCAAGCAAAGCAGACAGGACGGCAAATATTTGTTCGGGATTCATGGTCACACCACATGAGGCTGTTGATTTTTCTATAACCTTAGATCAGTGGACTGCATTTGCGAAGCGATTGAGAGTTGTCCTTCCGTCGCTTCAAATCCAAACACTACGGATTGAGAGGTTGTGTCAGAGCATCTTTGCAAAGGGCACCACCCTGTAGAATCCGGAGATCGAAAACTAAACAACCAACGACAGCTTTGTCAGCATTTCGGAAGTCACCTTGCTTGGAATTGAAGGTCTGCTTTGGGCTCAGAGCAGTCGTTCGCTTCACTTGGCATGAACGGCCACTTTGCGGACAAAGCCACCATTTGATCAATGACCGCTTTCCAGAAGTGCGCTTCGTTCGCGGGCTTAGCGTATTTGTTGGATCGTTTGAAAGCTGCGGGGGCCGTATCAGCCCATATCCGAAACGCCCGTGAGAAGCCTGTTGAGTCGGTATGGCCGAGTCTTTACGCTTTTCGCGGCGTTGAAGTCCCACGGAAAAACGCCGGATATCCGAAGCGAGCCAACGCCTGCAGTAAGTTGGGACTTGCGTCGTCGCTTATGAATCTTGGAGCGGTAATCTTTAGCTTAACGATCAGTCAGAGTTGCATATCTGATTGCGTTTCTTGAATTCATTCGGAGTCATCCCGGTCCATCGCTTGAAACTCCTGTGAAAACTGGGTTGGTCCAGAAGCCCAACACTTTCACCAATTTCTTTTATCGAAAGTTGGCTGTTTACAAGCAATGTCTTCGCTCGCTTCGCCCGACATCTTTCCAGTTCTGCTTTGAAGCTTGTACCATTGGCTCGGAAGGTGCGTTTCAAACGGTCGGGGCTTTGCGAATACAACTCGGCAAACCAGTTTAGGGTGGCAGGTTGCTTGTCGAGATGCAGTTCAAGCAAATCGCGGGTTTGCTGAAGAAAGTCGTCGGCGCCTGTGACGTTCTCCGGGAGATTCTGGCTTTGCCCACCCCCGGACCGAAGCAGCAACCAGTTCGCTGGAAACTCGATGCGAGCGCCCAAGCGATTGGTCTGGCGTACCGAAATCTCCTTTTTCTGCCAATCAGGTATGCAATCAGGTTTGCAAACCCAGAAATGTAGCTTTTTGGAATCCCAGTCGGGACCGCAGACGGATCGAACTAGTCGAACCATAAATCCCAGATAATAGCCGTCGACTTGGCCAGGTGGAGAAGATGGCTTGAATGTGCGTTTTGCATCTAACCTGGCGACATGACCGTCGGTCTCGAGATTGTAGGTCGCCATGGACGAAATCCTGCCCACGTCCACAACTAGCGATATCAAAAGGTCACCGAGCGACGCGCTTTGAGTTTCAAGGATCGACAGGTTGGGCAATGTCTTGAGAGCCGCATTCGCACCGACGTCAAACCCCAAATGCGGGTTACTCAATGCCTTCGCGAAATTGTCGATCAGATCGTACCAATGCTGCCCTGCCATGAACGCTTCGCCGCGCTGCACGTCCTTCAGACTGAGGCCGGATGGCTCAAGAAATTTGTCAACTTCAAGGCCATGGCTGAGGGCAAGGGACACAAAAGGTTGCGCCATCGAGCATTCAACAGTTGGGAGTTTCATTTGTCGACCCGAACACTCACAGTTTAATTTTTTCATTCGCATTTTCGAGCATTTTTTTATGCATTTCAACCACAATGCTAATGACAGTCTGAGCGCCACACGCAAAGATACAATCGTGCAGAGCAGTGCATTGCCACGAAGGAACTCCAAAATGTTCAAAAGTTTAACGGTCGCCACTTTTCTTTCAGCGGTCGCAACATATTCATTTGCTCAAGAGGAAAGCTTTCCGATCCTCTTCACCAACGTGCATGTCTTTGACGGCGTGAACGAAGAGCGGATCGAAAATGCCAATGTTCTGGTGGTTGACAACCTGATTGCCGAAGTTTCGACCGAGCCTCTGGCTGTAGCGAATGTCCAGATCATCGACGGCGGTGGGCGCACGTTGATGCCGGGTATGCATGACCAGCACGTGCATCTTACAGTATTCAATCCGCTCAGCGACGGGTTACGCCAGAATATCACGCCCTTTCATCTTGGCGGCGTCGCCACGATCCGGTCCCAGCGCATTCTCATGAACGGGTTCACAACCGTGCGCGACCTTGGAGGACCGGCCAAATCCATCGCCCGCATAATTGACACCGGAATGTTTCCGGGCCCACGTATCTATTCCTCGGAAGCGTTTATCACCCAGACATCCGGCCATGCTGATTTCCGCAAACTAAACGACCGGCATCCCACATTGTCGGGTCAGGGGCCGTCGCATTGGGTCGAAACGGACATGAGCTTTATCGCCGACGGACCTGAGCAAATCCGAATGGCTGTGCGTGAAAACCTGCGTCGCGGGGCAACCCAGATCAAGATCATGGTCAGCGGCGGGGTTACGTCAGAGTTCGATCCGCTGCACTCACTTCAGTATCAGGCTGACGAGATTCAGATGGCGGTCAAAACGGCCGCGCAGTGGGGCACCTATGTCACCTGCCATGTGTTCACCGAACAGGCGATCCGCAACTGCATCGACAATGGTGCCAAGACGATTGAACACATCCCGTTCCTAACCAAGGAGGCTGCCGAGATCATGGTCGAAAAGCAGATCATGTTCGCGACGGCGGTGGCCCCGGTCTACTCGGTGACCACCGAACAAGCGGAAGCCTTTTACACGCCAGCGTCCTTCGTGAAATGGAAAAGTGTGCGGGATGCTGCGGCCAATATGATCGAAGTGATCCAGACGACGCCGGGCATGATTGATCTCTACACACTGGGCACAGACCTTGTGAACAACTGGGATCAGACGCTTGAGCAGGACAAGAAGATGAACGACGAAATCGGATATCTGCACGAAGCGGGTTTCAGCGCATATGACATTCTGCGCATCGCAACGTCGAACGGCGCCCGCATGAACCAACTGACCGGCTTGAACAACCCGTATCAAGACGGCCCCCTCGGCGTGGTCGAGGAAGGTGCCTATGCCGATCTTCTGCTGGTCGATGGCAACCCGCTGGAGGACATCCTGCTGCTGGCCGAGCCGGACGCCAATCTGAAAATCATCATGAAAAACGGCGTGATTTACAAGAATACACTCGATTGAGTGTCGCGCGGGGTGAATTAACCTCGGCACCCCGCGCACCCCGATAGCGGAAGGGAAAGGAAGCCTATGAAATACCTCGGCAAATCTACAATGATGGCGAGCGCACTGGCTCTCACAACAAGCGCGGCTTTTGCACAAGAGGCCACAGGTGACATCCCCCCTGTTACACTCTTCAAGAATGTGATGGTTTTTGATGGAGTGAATGACGGACTCAAGGACGTCGACGTGCTCGTGGTAGGCAACAAGATTCACAAGATTGACGCTGACATTCCTGAGGGCGGGAAGTGGGAAGTCGATGTGCGCACCGGGGGATCCAAGCGGTTGCCTGATCCAGTCGGCGGCATCGACGGCTACTCCTTCACCGTTCAAACGGAACGCGGCATCGAGACCAAAGAAGTGGATGTGACCGTCATTGACGGAGACGGTCGTACGCTCATGCCTGGACTTATCGACAGCCATGTGCATGTGAACATGTACAAGAACGGGACTATCCCGGGGCTTCAGGACACCACATGGGAAGAGATTGGCGCACGTGCTGCCGCATTCGCGCAGGAAATGTTGGCGATGGGCTTTACAACGGTTCGCGATATGTGCGGCGCTCATGGTGGGCTGAGAGCGGTTATTGATGAAGGATCACTTCCCGGCCCAAGAATTTATTCCTCCGGCGCATGCCTTAGCCAAACGGGCGGACACGGCGACTGGGGTATCGCTGGTCAGCGCAAGAACGAGAGCAATCTTGAGCGACTGGAGATCACCAGATTGGTGGACGGGCCCGCCGAGGTGCTTCAGGGTGCGAGGAGGAATTTTGCTTTAGGGGCAAACTATCTCAAGATCATGGTCAGCGGTGGCGTGACATCGATCAAGGACCCGATATATCAGTCTGCTTTCACAAACGAAGAGATTTCTGCTGCAGTAGAGGTTGCAGGCGATGTGGACTCATACGTCGCTATGCACGTATTTATGGACAGCGACCTGTCCCGTGCGCTCGATCTTGGTGTCAAAGTGGTAGACCACGGCCTGACCATTACCGAACCGACGATGCAGAAGCTGGTCGAAAAAGAGGCGTTCTTTTCGCCCAACCTGACTGCGCTTGCGCCCGAAGCTCTGGAACACCCGATGCATCAGGACCCGACTTTCCCGCCGACGGCGAAGTTTCTGTGGTTGCGGGAAAACAGCAAGCAGCTGATGGATCTTGTAAAAAAATACAAGCCGAAGATGGTGTTCGATTCCGATTACGTGCTTCTCACGGGTGTCCCTTATCGCCAGTCAATGGATTTTACGAAGGCGTTTGTCGCGCGTGAGTTTGGCAACCTCTGGGCATTGCAGATGATGACCTCAAATGGTGGCGAACTGGCGGCGCTGACCGGGCGAGGAAACCCTTACCCTGAAGGCAAGCTTGGTGTGATCGAAGAAGGCGCCTACGCCGACATTCTGATCGTAGACGGGAACCCACTTGAAGACATCTCGGCCATCGGCGCGGTGGACACATGGTTTGATGCGCCGCCACGCGGGCAGGATGTCCCAAGCATTCGAATGATCATGAAAGACGGCGTGATCTACAAGAACACGCTGGAGTGATAAGCAGAGGTTTTTTGTACTCTGCCTATGCCTGCGCCGGATCGCGCCTTTTTTGGCGCGAGCATCCAAACAGTAGCCTGTTTCGTCTCGCCGCAGGCTCAGCATTGAAAGGACGCACAATGAAACATCTTATGCTGGGCGCTCTTCTGGCGGGATACGCCACATTGGTCAATGCAGAAGACAGCCAAAACATGCGCACATTTCTCTTCATCGGCACGTCCAACAGTGCCGCGTGGGAAATGCAGATCGCAAATCCAGGTGATCGCGCAGCTAGCGTCAAAGGTGGAATTGAGGCGCTTGGCGGGGAGCTTCTCAGTTACTACTGGGGCCTCGGAAACGGGAAAAACTACATCACCGTTTCGCTACCTGACGATCCCACGTTCATTCAGGCGTTTTACGTCAGCCGTCTTGGGGATGGGCTGCTCGATGACTACCAGATGATCGAACTGATGAGCAGCGCGGACATGGCCGAAGCGTTGTCCCGCGTACCTGAGATCAAAGCGCAGGATGATCTGAAGTAACGGGTCGTGAAAAAGGAGATGAAAGCATGAAAAAGGTTACCAAACTTGCTCTTGCAGCGGTGGTTTTGAGCGGTCCGGTTTTTGCACAAGCACCGCCAAGCGAAGAGGAAATCGCCGCGCGTATCGAGAAACTTGTGGAAATGGCTGATCCCCGCGGGGATGAGGCGAGGCAGGGCGATTTGGCATATCGGGAGCGGTATGTCGACGCCCTAATGATCGATGCGCTTGCGGTCGGCTCGCCCGGGTTCGAGAGTATCGACTTCCTGCTCAAGGATTGGGAGAGCCTTGCCAATCATTACGAGGAGTATGGATACGCTGCGTTCAGCACAACGATATCCAACGGCTCCGAAGGTGCTCTCGCCGTTCTCGAACGGATTGATGTCATGAAGGCGTGGATTGACGAAAACTCTGACCGTTTCACGCTGGCGACGACAGTTCAGGATTTGATTGATGCCAAGGAGGCAGGCGTTGTTGCTGTGATGCTGAACTCGCAAAGCATGGATATGCTCGACGAGGATATCGCGAACGTTCAGCGCTATTGGGATCTCGGAATCCGCCAGATGAATTTTTCGTACAATCAAACCGGCCCCTATTCTGCTGGTATGGTCGACAATGACCCCTTGGCGAGTGACATGGGCGTTACCGAGCTGGGCGCAGCTGTGGTCGCCGAGATGAACCGTGTTGGCATGATCGTCGATTGCTCACACTCTTCATGGGAAACTTGCATAGAAGCAGCAGAGCTTACCACCAAGCCGATGATGATTTCGCATAGCAACTCGTACGCGTTGTACGAGAACCTTCGAAATGTATCGGATGAAGCAATCCGAGCCGTCGCTGCTACCGGTGGCGTTGTATGCGTGAATTTCCTTGGTGGCTTTCTGAATGGGCAAGTTCAGGCTACGCCGGAGGCCATTGCCAAGCATATCAACTACATCGGTCAACTTGTCGGAAAACAGGCAACCTGCTTCGGCGTCGATTATGTCGAGAACTATGCCGTCGCACTTGGTCCAATTATTGGGAATCCCGAAAAGTACCCGCCGGAACAGGGATATGGTCTGCCAACTCAGATGGCCCCGCCCGCCGACGCATGGGCGGTTTCCCGAGTTCTGGAGGAACAGCACGGTTGGAGCGAGAGCGAAATCCGCGGATTGATGGGTGGCAATCTGATGCGCCTTTATGAAGCGAATTGGGGAGAGTAGGTCGCTTTGAAAATATGCCGCGCACGGGCCGGTTGATTCGTGAATGACCCGCTGCCGCCCTAAACGAAGGACGAGTATGACCAAGAAGCACATCAAAATAGTTGCTTTCTTATTTGCCGGTGCCATCGCTTCGGGCGCGTCAGCCCAAGAAAACAGCACGGTACGGCAGTTGGAGGCGGCTGCCACCGCATCGCTTGGGGGGCCAGCGTCGGCTCAGGCGCAATTAGAGCAGGACAGGCTCCGGCGTCTTGAGGATTCCAGATTGCCGGGGCTGGATCGGTTTTTCGATCCCCTCGAACAGTCGCGCGAGGCTTTTGCCAAACGCACTGGGTTGAATTTGTCCTTCGACTACCAAGCGCTCTACCAGAAGTCTTCAGACAGCCTGAGTGGCACCGACGAGGCCGCTTCGGGGCAGGCGCGGATCATTGGCAACTGGGAATTGCTGAATCGTGGGACCGACAATGCAGGCAGTTTCGTCTGTATCCTCGAAAACCGTCATCGTTTGGGCACGGATATCGCGCCGGGCAGTCTCGCGGGCGAAATTGGGTATCTCGGTGTCACGGCAACGACATTCAGCGACACGGACTCTACACTGTCGGTCGCGTATTGGTCGCAGGCCCTGTCCGGGATCAACGGAGGCTTCGTGGCCGGTCGCATTGACCCCGGCGACTATTCCGATATCCTTGGCTACGTGAACCCGCGCACGACTTTTTCGAATTTTTCAATTCTGTTCAGTCCAGTCCTTCCCATTCCCGATCCTGGCTTTGGCGTTGCTGGCGGAGGTTACTTTACAGATCAGATCTATGCGCTTGGCTTGGTCAGCGATGCCAATGGATCATTGACGGATGTAGACTGGTTTCCCGGCGGTTCGGAGTTTTTCACCTACGGTGAGATCGGCTGGACGCCTGCCAGAGACCAGCGATACCTCACCAATGTTCATCTCGGTGTATTCCATGTGGATGACAGAGATGACGCTGGTGTGCCCAGCAGTCACGGAGCGATGCTGTCAGGCAATGTGACCCTTGACGAAAGCATTATGCTGTTCGGTCGCCTTGGCTGGTCCGACGGCGATGCCCCGATTGCCAGACGTGCGGTCAACGCCGGGGTCATGTGGCGCCCCGGGTTTTATGACGACTTGATCGGGTTTGGCGTGACGGTCGCCGACCCATCCGATCAAAACCTTGACACGCAAACCACCGTCGAAGCGTTTTATCGCTTAGATATTTCCGACAACCTCGCGCTTACGGCAGATGTCCAGTATCTGAACAATCCCGGCTTCACCGATGATGATCCTCTGGTGTTCGGGCTGAGGTTGAGATTCAACTTATAAGACAGAAAAAACACGAAACCTCATCCTCATACTTGGTATTCTGTAGGCCAGCTTCCGCTGATTAACCCGCCCGTCAAGTCAATGCAGAGTTGCAGGCTAATTATGATTGGAAGGCTTCTCTGACAAAGTTGAAAACTCCGTTTTCGAGAAGCTTGTCACAGTTTTAGCAACACAGGTTCGCGTTGAAAGCCGAATGTAGCGTAACTCCCTTTCGAAACCCGGTGCTCAAAACCACAACCGTAGCCCGAGTTCAGTGAGAGAGAGGGCAAAGCAGACGTTCGCAACCTATCCTCCAGCGGCAAGTTTGGGCTGCGAGCGGCCACCGATGCGAAAAGCGGCGAATGGCCGTACCGAGCCCAAAGCAGTCAATCGTTTGACTTTTTTGAGCATTTCACAAAACTCACCGTGTATCACAATTGGGTGTACTC
>NZ_WQDQ01000023.1:0-15211 GCF_013033235.1 Ruegeria sp. HKCCA0235A
ATGACCGTTGTTCCAAGGTCTTCCTATCAGCCATCGCACTCGTAGCAAACCTCATCTACTGGTTATGGGTCCTGACCCCAGGTCGTTTTACGATTGTTGCCATTGCCCAAATCTCCTGTGTTGGAGATATCTTTTCCGTTCAAGTGCAGCGGAGGCGCAGCGGACACAGTTTCATGCGCAGCATAGCAAGAGGTGCTAGTCGCGTAAGACCTTGATACACTGCGGGGAAAGGATGGTGGGTGATGAGAGACTCGAACTCCCGACATCTTCGGTGTAAACGAAGCGCTCTACCAACTGAGCTAATCACCCGTGATGCTGCATTTAGCCAAGCCTGCGGGCAGGTGCAAGAGGGTCTGGAAGATTTTCTTGCGTTCCGTCTTCGGCGGCCGTCCAACGGGGCATCTTGTCAGCCGTAGGCCGAACAGGCGGGCGCTCGGGGCGCCTCTCGGGCTGGAAGGTGGGCAGCACATTTTAAGACGGATCGATGGAAAACGCCTTGCTCAACCTGCGACCCATCATGTGTAAATGGCCAAAGGCGCTTGCGCGCCACCGGTGGCGTCCGATATCCCCGGAGAGACTGAAGCAAACCGGTCGGGAGTGTACATGACCCTATCCTTCGCCCGCCGATTTTGGATGGTGGCATTGGTCCTTGGCATGACGGCGTTGGCCCCGATCCGGGCCGGTGCAGAAGGCATTCTGGTCTTTGCAGCGGCCAGCCTCAAGACCGCATTGGACGAAATCGTTGCCGGGTACGAAAACCAAACCGGTCAGAGCGTTTCCGTTTCCTATGCGGCGTCGTCGGTCTTGGCCCGGCAGATTCAGCAAGGTGCGCCTGCGGATGTGTTTGTCTCGGCCAATACGGATTGGATGGATGTGTTGGAGCAGGACGGATTGATCCGGGCAGACACTCGGGTTGATCTGCTGGGCAACGGCCTGGTTCTGATCGGGGCTGAAGATCATGCGCAAGTGGGTGAAATCCAGCCCGGATATGACCTTAAGGCGGACTTGAAAGACGGCTATCTGGCCATGGCACTGGTCGACGCGGTGCCTGCCGGTATCTATGGCAAAGTTGCATTGCAAAGTCTGAACCAGTGGGAGGCTGTGCGGTCTCAGGTGGCGCAGGCCGACAATGTGCGCGCTGCGCTGGCTCTGGTGGCGGCCGGGGCCGCGCCGCTTGGGATCGTGTACCAATCAGATGCCAGGGTGGAAGAAAGGGTCCGGGTCGTTGGGACGTTCCCTGCCGATCTGCATCCACCGATAATTTACCCCACGGCACTGACCCTCGATGCAAAAGAAGGAGCACACGCCTTTCTTGAACACCTGAAAACGGATGCAGCCACGGCTGTATTTCTGGAGCAGGGATTTACCCTGCCGGTCAGGTGATTGCCTTGGATTGGTTGGGGCCTGCCGAAGTAGAAGCATTGAAGCTTTCATTGCGCGTGTCCTTCTGGGCGACGCTGGCGACTTTGCCGTTTGGTATTTTTGTCGCTTATGCTCTGGCGCGTTGGCGGTTTCCCGGACGACAGGTTTTGAACGGTCTGGTGCATTTGCCTTTGATCCTGCCGCCGGTTGTCACCGGATACCTGCTGTTGCTGACCTTCGGCATTCAAGGGCCGCTGGGCCGGCTTTTGGCCGAGTTCGGGATCGTAGTGGCCTTTCGCTGGACAGGCGCGGCCCTTGCCGCCGGGATCATGGCCTTCCCTTTGATGGTCCGGGCGATACGTTTGTCGATCGAAGCGGTGGACCCGAAGCTGGAACAGGCAGGGGCAACTCTGGGCGCGTCGCGTCCGATGGTGTTTTGTACGGTGACCTTGCCGATGATTTTACCGGGTGTCATAGCCGGGGCTATTCTGGCCTTCGCCAAGGCCATGGGTGAATTTGGTGCGACGATTACCTTCGTTTCCAACATCCCAGGTAAGACGCAGACGTTGCCTTCGGCTGTCTACGCCTTTTTGCAGGTCCCGGGCGGCGAGGCGGCCGCGACGCGGCTGGTTCTGATCTCGATCGTCGTCGCAATGAGCGCGTTATTGCTGTCGGAGTATGTGGGGCGGCGTGCCGCGGCGCGGGTGGCCGGATCATGAGCCTGTCTGTTCGATTGCACCACCATCTGTCGGGGATCGATCTGGACGTCAGTTTTGATGCGCCGCCGGGCGTGACGGTGCTGTTCGGGCGCTCGGGATCGGGCAAGACCACCATCGTCAATGCCGTGGCAGGGTTGTTGCGGCCCCAGGCGGGCCGGGTGGCGGTAGATGACTGGGTTCTGTTCGACACGGAACAGGGCCTGTGGCTGCCGCCGCATCGGCGCCGATTGGGGTATGTTTTTCAGGAAGGGCGGTTGTTCCCCCATCTGACCGTGCGCCAGAACCTTGCCTATGGGCGTTGGTTTGCGCCGAAAAACACACGTCGCGAAGACCCCGACAAAGTCATCGACATGCTGGGCATCGGCCATCTGTTGGACCGCAGACCTGCCGGGTTGTCAGGCGGTGAGAAACAGCGCGTCGCCATCGGGCGGGCCTTGTTGGCAAGCCCGCGATTGATCCTTGCAGATGAACCGCTGGCAGCACTGGATGATGGGCGAAAAGCGGAAATCCTGCCCTATTTCGAGCGTCTCAGGGACGAGGTCTCGGTTCCGATCCTCTATGTGACGCACTCTGCCGCTGAAGTGGCCCGGCTGGCTACATCCGTTGTTGCGTTGCAGGATGGCAAGGCCGTTCGCCACGGGCCCGCATCCGAAATGCTTGCCGACCCGTCAGTGGCTCCTGCGGGAATTCGCGCCGTCGGGGCCGTGTTGCAAGTTCAGGTTGCAAAGCATCATTCCGACGGGCTGACGGAGTTGAACGCCAATGGCGCGCGGCTCTTTCTGCCTCGTATCGCGCATGAGGTCGGGGCAAACTTGCGGATTCGGATACCCGCCCAGGAAGTGATCCTGTCGAACAACAAACCCGAGGGGCTTTCGGCGCTGAACGTGCTGGCCGGGACCGTGGACTCGATCCGGTCGGGCGAGGGGCCGGGTGCCATCGTGTCGGTAAAGACCCCGGCGGGCAATGTGCTTGCGCGGGTTACGCGTCGATCTGTTGCGGCCCTGAACCTGAAACCAGGCAGCACATGTTATGCCGTGATCAAGACGGTTGCATTGGCCCCGCAGGATGTCGGCGGGCGCATTGTGGCCGGCAGCTAGTCGCAGGCGAGGGCGCGGGCTTCGTGTTCGCGCAGTATCAGACGAGCCGCGCGCCCGAACCCGGTGTGACCCGAGGTCGGTCTGTCGGGGAATATCGAAGCCAGTTCCCGCAATGCCTCAGAGGACAGCGAATAAAGGGCCTCTTCCCCCAGAAACAGGCTTTCGGCCTGCGCGCCCTCGGCGTTCAGGATCTCATGCCGGTCCAGCAGGACGTGAAGATATTCGACGGTTTGAACCGATGTATCGATGCCGATGCCGGGCCATCCGCACAGGTGTTTGGCGGCAACCAGGGCTTCGGATGCGCCGAAAAGCAGCTCGACTTTCGGGCCTTTGACCAGGATCCTGTGCTGCTGCGATACCAGAAGGTCCCGTGAGGGTTCGTTTGGCCCCAGACTGCCCGCCGAGATACGAACGGGGCGCAAAGCAGGTTCATCGCATAATCGTTCGGGTGGAATCCTGCTGCTTTCGATCCAGCGGATAGGTTGCAGACCGTGATCGGCAGTGGCCACCATATGACCCGCGTCCAGCGTTTCGATCGCAAGCGGGCCGCTTTCAGTTTCGATCAGGGTTCCGGCCGCAAAACAGACGCCCTCGATCCGGATGACCACTTCCACCGGGTCCGGTGTGCCGGTGAATGGAAGGGTGAATGGGCCGGCTTGGGTTGTACCCGAGACGCTGATGAAGAAAGAATCGAAGACGACTTCGCCTTTGTCGAGGCCATCGAAAAATGTCGGGTCGACGGTATAGGTCCACTCTCCTGTGTTCGGGTCGATCGAGGCGGTGCCGTTGGCGGGCTGTGCCGCAATCGTCCAGGTTTGCGTGACCGGATTGAAGTTTCCATTGTCCAGAGTGGGTTGCCCCGTCTCAACGTTGGGTGGAAAACCAGTCACATCCCCGGTCAGTTCGCCTGTGATCGGAACTGAAACCAATTAACCCTCGCCTTGCTGCAGCACGCGTTCAAATTCCTTCTTGCGATACAGGCGCATGTGAACCTCGCCCGCTTCATCCCGCGTCCATTCGACGATGCGAATGCGTGTCATGTCACTGTCCATCCGGTTTGTGCGCACACGCGGGTGCGGGATTTCCTGCTTGAGGATATCAACAATTTGGCTGGTCTGTCCAAACGGAGCCACAAGATCAATGATCCAGAAGGATGATCCGCTGGTGAAGTCCGTGTCGGAAAGGGGTTTTTCTTTCACCGCATAACGGAATTCGGCTTCGGGGCTGAGCCCGGCGAAGGTGACAAAACCACGGGGGAATCCGTGCTGTCGGAAGATATGGTACTGGCCCAGGCGAAACGGAGTTTCGAACGCGTACAAAACCTGTGCCAGACTGCGTTTCTGATGTGTTTTCGTCAAACCCGCCAGATAGAACATAGCGCCCAGATCCGCGTATTTTTCCGGCGTGAAATCGAACCAGTCTTTTGGAAACGTCTTGCTCAAAGAGATGCCCAACAGTGTAACGGGAACCAAAAGTCTACAGCGAGTGTACTGCTTTCCTGCAATATGGGTAGAATAAATTCTTTGATGTGGTCAGTGTTGCCGGCTCGTTGGCCTGTCCTGCTTTACTCGCAGGTCGTCCCGACTATGCTATTGGTATCGGACCCTTGTTTCGGGATACCTGGATTATGCGTTCATTCAAGACTTTGGCTGCTGCCGTGCTTTTGTCGATACCTGCGATGGCCGAGGCTGTCGGGTTCGGCCTGTCCGTTCGGCCGCAATTTCGCACGGAAATCACGCCGATGCCGGACGGTGTCTACGAGGTCAAGGCCATCGGATCCTCAGCGCCCGTGAATTATTGGTGTGGAATTGGGGATTACGCGATCCGTAGTCTGGGCGTGCCAAACAACCAACGGATCTATATCTGGCGCGCCTATGAACCCGGCGTCCGGACCGTGCAATTCTCTCTGACCCCGCCTCCGGGGGCGGATACCAAGCCAGGATATTCCATCACCGTCAGGAAAGTCGGGGCCAACATGTCGGCGTCGTCGGCGCAGAACTACTGCTATGACAACTTCATCATGGACACGTTCTGAGGGTCAGATCCATTTCGCCAGTGGTGGCAGGCTCATCAGAACCGCGTCCGGATCATGTCCGGTTTCCAGCCCGAACTTGGTGCCGCGGTCATAGACCAGATTGTATTCCGCATACAGACCGCGATGCACCAGCTGGGTGTCTTTGTCGGCGTCCAAGAAACCCTGTACGCGCCGTTTTTCGACCAATGGCACGAAAGCGGGCAGGAAAGCCCGACCGATATCCTGCGTCAGGGCGAAATCGGCCTGCCAGTCTCCGGTGCAATAATCATCCACGAAAATACCGCCTACGCCGCGTGCGCGTTTGCGGTGGGGAATATAGAAATATTCGTCCGCCCACTCTTTCAGGCGTGGATAATGTCCGGGTCCATGCGGGTCCAGATGAGCCTTTTGGGTATCATGGAAATGCGCCGTATCGTCATCATATTCGATGCAGGGGTTCAGATCCGATCCGCCGCCAAACCACCAGGCGTGCGGGGTCCAGAACATCCGTGTGTTCATATGCACCGCCGGGACATGCGGGTTCTGCATATGCGCCACGAGGCTGATCCCCGAGGCCCAGAAACGCGGGTCTTCGGTCATCCCGGGAATGCCTTTGCGTGCTGCCATCGCCTGTTGTGCACGCTCGCCCAGGGTCCCGTAAACTGTCGAGACATTGACCCCGACCTTTTCAAACACTCGCCCGCCGCGCATCACGGACATCAGACCGCCCCCTGCGTCAGAGCCGTCCTCGGACTGGCGTTTGGTTTCCTTGACTTCAAAGCGGCCGGGCTTTGCGTCGGAAAACGGGCCTGTGTCGTGGCTGTCCTCCAATGCTTCGAATGCGGCAACGATGTCGTCGCGCAATTGGCGAAACCAGGCAGAGGCGGAGTTTTTTTCTGTTTCGAACATGGGTCTCAATGCGCAGGTGCGGCAACGGGGTCAAGCAATGTGCGGCCGCCATCGATTGTCAGGATCTGGCCGGTGATGAATCCGGCTGCATCCGATGCCAGATACTGCGCGGTTTCCGTCAATTCAGTGGCCGACGCGATACGGGCAAGCGGTGTGTGCTTTTCGATATCGTCGCGGAATTCTCGGTTCTCTCTCAGCGTCGATTGCAGTGATGCACTCATGACCGAGCCGAGCGCAATCGAATTGACCCGGATGCGGTTCGGCGCCAACGCCACGGCCAGTGAACGTGTCATCTGGTCCAGCGCGGCGGTCGACACGGAATAGGCCATCAGGTCGGGATGCGTGCGGCGGGCCGCGATGGATGACAGGTTGATGATCGACCCGGCAGGATTTTCATCGTCATCCCCGGCCTGTTTGATCATACGCTTTGCGACCAACTGGCTGAGCCGCAGCGCAGGCATCAGGTTCTGATTCAGCAAGGTACGCATCGAGTCGTCATCGGGATCAAGCGGATCAGACTGGATCACCTGGCGCGCGCCGTTGATCAGAATATCCACCTGATCAAACGCATCCAGTGTTGCCGACAGCAAATTGGCAATGGTCAGCTTTTCGCGCAGGTCGCCTGCGAAATAACGAATATTGCCGTCTTCTGCCTGTTCCCCAAGCTCATCGATCAGACGTTTTTCATCTATATCGGCGAACATGACATTTGCGCCCGCGTCCGCGAAATGCCGACCTATGGCCAGCCCGATGCCATTGGCCCCGCCTGTAACGATTGCTGTCTTGCCTGCGATGGAAAAGGACATCCGAATCCTCCTGAATTGGGGGCAGGTTAGCTGGCCTTATCGCCGAGGGCGAGAGGCCTCAAACACCTTGAACCGGTTGTCGCCAGCGGCTTCATCGACCCGAGCGAAGTGTTCGTTCAGAGTGGTTTCATAGGGAAGGTGGCGATTGGCGACCATCCATAGGGTTCCGTTGCGCGTCAGATTGCGTGCCGCTGCAGTGATGAAGCCCTGCCCCAGCGTGGGGTCGGCACTGCGTGAGGTGTGAAACGGGGGGTTCATTACAACCGTGTCCAATGGCTCTGGCGCAGACCAGGTGACGGCGTCAGCCCAATAAAACCGGGCCTTGGGGTCAGAAGCGTTGATGCGCGCGCAGGCAAGGGCCGTGTGATCTGCTTCGACAAGATGCACGGATTTTAGGTTGCCGCGTTTCAAAAGTTCCGCGCTCAGATACCCCCACCCGGCACCCAGATCGGCCACGCGCGGCCCCAGCTTGGCAGGCAAGGCGTTCAGCAACATGGCCGAAGCGGGATCGATCCCATCCGCTGAAAACACACCCGGTGCCGTGTGGTACCCATCGACGATCTGCGTCTTTGGCGCAGCCCAATCTGCAAAGCTCTGCGGGTCAGCCTGAAACCAGAAGATTTTCCCGTGTGCCTTGGACAGAGGCCCTTCGACCGATACCCTTTTGCGAACATCTTTCAGAATGCTGTCCACGCCATCGGTCTTTGCGCCATCTATCACGACAACGCCGCGGGCTCGTGAGCTGGCCAGATGGATCATCGCCCGAGCCAGCGCCTTGGCCCGTGGCAAAAACACAATTGCATCCTCGCAGCGGTCGTCTGTCTCGGGCACCGTGTCAAAGCCCTGCGCGGCAAAATGGTCGTAAAAAGGTTTGAACGGCTGCACCACCTGCGCCGCATGGGGAAGCGCCGACAGATCATGGGCTGGAACAGGGCAGATCACGCTGAGGGGAGATGACAGCGACAGGCCGTTCTGCAATGCAAGTTCCAGGCGAAGGGACATGGGCAATTCCGGCAAATATGGGTGAGGGTCAGGCGAAAAGCCTTATTCTTCGCGTTCCATGGTGCATTGCAGCGGGTGCTGGTGCCTGCGGGCGAAATCCATAACCTGGCCAACTTTGGTCTCGGCAATTTCATGGCTGAAGACCCCGACGACGGCCACACCTTTCTTATGCACGGTCAGCATGATCTCGAATGCTTCTGCATGGGTCATGCCGAAGAAACGTTCCAGAACATGAACCACGAATTCCATTGGCGTGTAATCGTCGTTCAGCAACAGCACCTTGTACAAAGGCGGACGCTTGGTTTTTGGGCGCGTCTGCACCAGAACGGACGCGTCGCTGTCGTCGTCCGGTTCGTCAGACATCATCCAGGTCTTTTCCAGCATCGTAGGCAACTGTCCGATTCAGTTTTGGGGTTTATCTTCGCGCTTATATAACGTGGGGATGGCCGGTGAAAAGAGCAAGCGGACGTAAACGAGATGACTGACAAGCTGACGACAATCGGTTTCGATGCGGATGATACCCTGTGGCACAATGAGCGCTTTTTTCAGCTGACGCAGGCGCATTTTGCCCAGTTGCTGGCCGATCATGCCGACCAGGATCATCTGATGGAGCGGCTTCTGGCAGCCGAAAAGCGCAACATTCGACACTATGGCTATGGCATCAAGGGCTTTGTTCTGTCGATGATCGAAACCGCTCTCGAGGTCACGGATGACCGTGTGCCGGCCTCGGTCATTCGCCAATTGATCGAAGCCGGGCAAGAGATGCTGGCCTATCCGATCGAGCTGTTGCCCCATGCCCGCGACGCGGTGGAAGGCATGACAGGCTTGTGCCGGGTAGTCTTGATTACCAAAGGGGACCTGATCGACCAGGAACGCAAACTGGCTCAGTCGGGTCTGGGCGATCTGTTCGACGCAGTGGAAATCGTGTCTGAAAAGACCCCCGAAACTTACCGGTCGATATTTGAGCGGCATGGTGATGGCCCGGCGCGCGCGATGATGGTTGGCAATTCCATGCGATCTGACGTTGTGGCTCCGATCCAGGCAGGAAGCTGGGGGGTTCATGTCCCGCACGGCCTTATCTGGGAGGTGGAGCATGCCGAAGCCCCGGTCGACAGTCCCCGATTCCGGGAGTTGAGGGATTTAGGCGGTCTGGCCGATCTGGTGCACAGCCTGAAGTGATGTTGCCTTTTGGCCGCAGTTCCACGAAAACCCTGCCGGGTGTTGACCAAGTTCTGCCTCAATCGCGCATCTGGTGGGCTCAGGGCAGTATTTGTCTAGATATAGCCTAGTTCGGGCAACCTAACGAAACCGCGAAATGCTCAGCTTTCGGTTTATTTCACCAAGTCTCTGTGATAGAGTTTACGATAATAAAATAATTTTGCTGACCGGGAAAACCCGGCGGCGCGAGGCAGACAGAGGCAAAAATCGTGCAGATTCGGCGGACAGTTCCGGCCCGAATGGGCTTTTTTCTCATAATGTTGCTGTGTGTGCTGGCGTTTGCGCCGCTCAGGTCCATGGCGGCACCTTACGCAGCGATGGTGATTGATGCCCGAACCGGAGAGGTTCTGCATTCGCGCAATGCTGACACAAGGCTTCACCCGGCATCGCTGACCAAGATGATGACGCTTTATATCGCGTTCGAAGCGGTGCGGAATGGTGAGATCACGCTGGATACCCCGGTTCGGATCACCAAAAAGGCGGCAGCCGAGCCACCGTCGAAGCTGGGGCTGCGCGCTGGTCAGACAATTGCTTTTCGCTATCTTATCCGCGCGGCCGCTGTGAAATCGGCCAATGATGCCGCCACGGCCATCGGTATTGCCCTCAGCGGATCCGAGGCAGCTTTTGCGCGCCGGATGACGCGAACCGCCAAGGCGATGGGGATGAGCCGCACGACCTTCAAGAACGCCCATGGTTTGACCGAGGCGGGGCATCTTTCGACCGCACGTGACATGACCACGCTGGGTCGGCATCTGCTGTATGACTATCCACAATACTACAACCTGTTCTCACGCCAATCGACCTATGCAGGGATAAAAACAGTTCCCAACACCAACCGTCGCCTGCTGGCAGCCTACAAAGGCGCCGATGGCATCAAAACCGGGTACACCCGAGCGGCTGGGTTCAATCTTGTGGCATCGGCTAAACGCAAGAATGAACGCATCATCGCCACCGTCTTTGGCGGAAAGTCCGGCGCCTCTCGGAATGCCAAGGTTGCCGAGCTTCTGGATTTGGGCTTCCGCCGTGCGCCGTCGCGTGCGCCCATTCGCAAACCTGCGCGACCGGCTTATGCAGGAAATACCGGATTGGGTGCCGGGACGCAGGTCGCCAGCGTGAGCGGGGCGCCAAAATCCAGTTTGCGCCCGGTTCGGCGCCCCTCCGCGTCAACGCAAGTCGCAAGCGCGGTTGCTGTGACAGCTGATGAGAATCGCGACCGCATCACCAGCGCGATCGCGGCTGCCATTGCAGAAGCTGATATCGCACCAACCGCACCGCCTGTAGAAACATCCGACACCCGTCCGGCATTGCGCCCCGAAAATCTGGTTCTGGCTTCGACGGATTCCACCAAACAGCCCGAGCCTGAACAGGAGGTTGTCACTCGGCTGTCTTCGTCAGGTGGGCATCTGTGGGGGGTCAATGTGGGTCGTTATACCACGCGGTATGAGGCCGAGAAGGTTCTGCTGAAAACCGCTTTGTCGGAAATGACCACACTGGAAGGCACGCTGCGCAAGGTCAACCAAAGCGCGCGTGGGTTTGACGCAACCTTTCAGGGCATGACCCGCGAACAGGCGGATCTGGCCTGTCGCCGTTTGCAGGCCCGCAACGTCACATGTTTCATGATCGGGCCATCATAAGGTTCGGCATATTCTCTCCTGAATGGGTCTGGGCTGCGGTACTCCGCAGCCCTTTTTTCAATCGAAAACGTGGCCGTGCTGGTATTGTTCATCCTGTCCGGCGGCGGCTGTCAGGGCGGCGACATTGTCCTTGGTGAAGAACCCATCATATTTGTGGCACCGCTCGATATACTCGGTAATCAGCAGGGTATGCTTGGAGTGTTTCGAGAAGATCTGTTTCAGGTTCGGATCGTCTTTGCACTCACCCACCACATGGGCCAGGAACGGCACACCCTTGTCCTTCAGGGTGGTCACAACGAAATCGACGTTCTTTTCCCCGGCGCCGTGATCGCCATCCTGAATCTCGACGGCCATGTGATGCAGACGACGGCCAAAATTGCGCACGAAATCCTCGGTCGGCATCGGCAGTTTGGCGAAGGAGTTCACGAAGGATGGCGTGTTGTTTGCGGTAAACACCTTGGCCGGAGATTTCTTGTCATCGTCCACATTGCCGTTGCGGTTCACGTTGGTCGATGAGTTCATGTCGAATATGTTGTAAGCGCCCCAGAAATAATAGGGCACCATGGTCAGAAACTCGAGGATCGCATCCTCGCGCTCGCCCGCCAATACCCGCGTCGCAAGATGGTCGATTCCCAGCATCAGAGGGGCGATTTTGCTTTCGGTTCCGAAAGCGGCGGCCTGTTCCAGACGGGCCTGTTCCGTGTCGCTCAGCAACACGCGATCCCCAAGGCCCAGACTATCTGTGTCGTTGAAGTCGTGGGTCGAATACCCGACGCGGTTGCAGGTGAAATCGGACGGGGTGGTGAATCGGAACCCGTCCGACGTGTAGAACGGGTTCTCGGTATCCCCGGGATATTCGAACCGTATGTTCTGATCCTCGAGTGCATGGGTCAGCGCGTTTAGATCACAGGCTGCGAATACCTCGCCCACATAGCGCGTCTGCGGTGTGTTGCGCGCCAGTGGATACATGCGATTGATGCGGGGGATGAAATCTTCAAACCCGGGGCTGAGCGGCGCCATCAGGATCAGCGCGGGATAGTCGGGATGTGAATGCAGAACCGAGAATCTGTGGGTCCGTCCCAAATAGCTGGCGGTGTGCCGATAGGGTGTCATCACGTAAAGCTCGACCATCGTGTCGAACACCGCGTCGGGTTCGACCTGAATGATGATGGCCCGCATCGCGCCGACCTGATCTGCAATGCCCGAGCTTGTCCGGCGTTCGTAAATCTTCGGAAGGTATTCATTGAAGAAATCCGAGTTCTTCTTGTCGCCCCGGGGCTGATAAGACATCAGATCAAATGACATTCCAAGACCTCCTTGCTCTTGCCCGCCAAGGGTCAAGGCATTGTTTGAAATTGTAGTATTCAGAATATGCGTTTGCCCGCCATGCTAGGCGCTGACGCCTGTACGGGCAACAGTCGTGAATTTGGGTTGCCGACGTTAACCCATGATGTTCAGCGGGTGAATTTCGTCACCTCGACACCGCCCCCGATCAGGCTTTCGCGAACAGAACGGGCGATCTGCACCGCCGTTGGTCCGTCACCATGCAGGCAAATTGTGTCGATCGATGTTTCCAGCCGCTTGCCGCTTTCGGTGATGATGGCGCCTTCGCGGACCATGTTCAGGATGCGTGGCCCTGCGACATCCGCGTCATGGATCACCGCGCCTGGCAGGCTGCGGTCAACCAATGTTCCGCCGTCATTGTAGGCGCGGTCGGCAAAAATCTCGCCCACCCATTTGCAGCCCAGCTCGCGCACGGCGTCTTCCTGTTTCGTTACGGCAAGAACCATCACGATGATGTCGGGATCGACGTCCAGCGCGCCCTGATAGCAGGCCCGCGCCATATCGATATCGACCGAACACATATTGGCCAGTGCGCCGTGCAATTTCAGGTGCCGAACTCTGGTGCCAACCGCCTTGGCCATGCCCTTGGCTGCGCCCAACTGATACCGCACCAGATTGCGAAGGGTGTCCTGAGACAGCTTCATGTTCCGGCGGCCAAAGCCTTGCAGGTCGGGAAACCCGGGATGCGCCCCGATGCCGACATCATTCTCGGCCGCCAGCTTCATTGTCGACGCCATTACATCCGGATCACCCGCATGAAAGCCACAGGCAATATTGGCCGAGGTGATGATCTTCAGAAGGCTTTCGTCGTCGCCCATTTTCCATGGGCCAAAGCTTTCCCCCATATCGGCATTCAGATCGACGCTTGGCATCGGCACATCTCCTTAGTCGGTGGCAGAGATCACTCCGCTGATCAATTGGTAGGACAGCAAGTCCGGGATGTCATGCGGGTTACGCACCAACGCTTCGACTTTTGAGGGCAGGCGGGCAAGATCCGCCATGAATGCCGCGTGCAATTCGGTGGCTTGCTCCATGCTGACAAATTCGAACGTGATCGCTCCGCCGGCGGGTGTCTGCGCTGCGCGGGGCATGTCGCAGGGCAAAACGGTCGCGATGCGGGGATACCCTCCTGTGGTCTGGCATTCAGGCAGCAGGATGAACGGATCTCCGGTTCCGGTCATCTGGATGTCGCCCGGGGTAATAACCTCGGACAAGATGTTCAGTTGGCCAGTGGCCGCAAACCCGTCGCCGTCACTGTTCACTTGCATCCCCATCCGGTTGGCGCGTGCGCCACGATGGAATGAGGTGCGCGCAAACCGATCAAGCGTTGCGTCATCAAACAAGGACGTCTGGAAGCTGGCGACGACACGCAGAACGCCGCCCGAGAAGCGTTCGGAAGGGGGCAGTTTCAAACCAGCGTCGCCTGCATCCGCGCCACAGGTCAGCCGGTCGCCCGGCTTCACAGCTCTCCCGATCCGTGCCGTCAGGTGCGCGGATCGAGATCCCAGAAAAACCTCTGAATCGATACCGCCTCCCAAATGAAGATAGCCGTAATTGCCTTGCAGAAGCGCACCGATGACCAGCCGTTGTCCGGGTTCGAGGTGATGCGAGGCATTCCAGGCCACGGGGCTGCCATCAATGCTGGCCTGCATCCGCGCACCGGTCAATGCGATGCGCATGCTCTGTGTGGCCTCGAACGTGCCACCCATTCCGGCCATTTCCAGTGCCGCAAGCTCCGGGCTCTGGCCGAGCAATGCGGCGCCTTCATGAAGGGCCAGTGTATCGACGGCCCCAGACCGGGAAAGGCCTTGGTCCAGATAACCTGTGCGCCCCTGATCCTGGATGGCGCAAGCCGGGCCGATCTGGTGGACGATCAGGCTCATGGCGCAATCTCCTCGCAGGTTGCTCCGCCGGTGCCATCTTCGTTTTTGGCTCTGATATGCTCCAGGTCTTCGCGGGAAACGGGTTCGAATATCAGTTCATCCCCAGGCTTGAGGGCGAATGCCTCGGTCGTCTCGGGCCGGAAACACCGAAATGCCGTTTGCCCGACATGCCGCCACCCGGTTGGCGTCGGCCCGGAAAACAGGACAAACTGCGATATTGCAAGAACCAGAGCGCCTTCGGGGACCATGGGGGTCAGGTTTTGCAGCCGCGGAATGTTGAACTCGGGGGGCAATGGCCCAAGGTAGGGTTGCCCGGGGGCGAACCCTATCGTCAAAACCCGCACGCGGGACTGGCCAAGCCGCCGTATCGCTTCTTCCGGCGCGAGACCGGCAGCAGCAGCGGCATCGTCCAGCTGGGGCGCAAGGTCAGTGCCATAGACCGTCGGAATTCGCCACAGCCTGCGGCCTGTTGGAAGTGGTGTGCTGTACCAGTCCTTTTGGTCGACGAGGTCCTGAAGCTTGTGCAGCATCTGTTGGTGGGTGGTCCGTTGCGTATCGAACCGGACATATGCCGAGGCCAGCGTGGCAGAAGACTCCGTGACCTCTTCCCATTGAAGCCGATCCAGTTCAGATCGAAAGGCCAGCGCCGCTCGGTTCGCTGTCTCAGACATCGTGTCCGCAAATGTGACAAGCGCACCGTCAAATCCGACGGTTCTGACCAGTGGGAACGTAAGGTGACGCGTCATACCTGTCTCGCTGAAGAAGCCGAAAACGAATGTCCGAGACCAGAACCCATCCCGGTGGGATGTTCAAGATAGGTGTTCAGAATGTTGGCGCGCTCAAGGTGGGGTTGGACTCATGTGGGTCGCCCCGGCATGATGCGGTTCGAAATCTGGCCTTTGAAGTTTTCAATGCAGATTCTGGCAGAGTCCCGAGTCGATTCACGGACTTGAGTCGCGCGGCCTTGTGTTCAGTGTTGCTCGATTCCCTATATATAGTAGTGCCATCTTGCGTCTTCTCGGTTGTGTCGTGGCCATCCGATGGAGAGAGCCCCGACAGACACAGGAAGGGTAAGCTTTCCAGTCTTGTAATATATTGGTTTTATTTGATTAAATTGAAATTTTCAAAAAAATGCTCTGCGACGTCATTTTCTGCTTGCGGGATTTGTTTGTTATACTTAGAACCCCCTTCACCGGCGCTGCTGAGGCGGTGCTGACGGGTCG
>NZ_WQDQ01000024.1:0-14699 GCF_013033235.1 Ruegeria sp. HKCCA0235A
GGCCCCACAGTGCACTGGGCTATCGCCCGCCAGCGCCCGAAACCATCATACCAATGGATCGCAGGCCGACAATGCACCAACAATCAATTTGGACCAGTCAGATGAGGCTGCTCAAGCGAGCTATGCATGCGTTCCCGCGCAACAACAATTGGTTACTTTTGACATATTGATAGGACGGCCTCGCACTCCTGAAAGCAGGCCGGGCACTCAACCAGAGATCGCTTCACATAAAACCGCTTCAGCTATGTTCCCGGTTCGTTATGGCACATTCGTCAACTTTGGGTTTCGGATAGCAGCTGGTTCAATTGAACCTTTTGCGTCCGTACTGTGTTTCCAACATGTTGACTGAAAGATGGGGATTGTCCACTTCTACAGCAGCCAGATAGGAAACCTGACGCAAGCTCTACTCAAGCAACAAAGCGCCGCTTAGGTCAAAATGCTTCGGGAACATTGCGCGCAGAAATCGAAAAACAATTCTCATTGCTTCGTCACGATCAAATGAATCCGGGTGGAGTAGGTAATCTGTCCACATGCCTTCCAGCATTGCGAGTGTGCCGTGCGTAGCATCCCTAGCAACTTGATTAGGGTGTTCGGTTCCAGCTTCTTTCGCAATTCGAGCGAATGCGTTGAAAACCAGATTACGAAGCTTAGCATCGCGGGTATCTGAAAACGCAGCGATTGCCGCTCTGTTTCGGGCCTCGCCTCGAAACGCGTACCAAATGGAAACGTTTTTCTTATTGAGAATGGCTTCACTCAAGTCGCCGCGAACAATCATCTCAATATGTTCCTGTCCGGTTTGCCCGGTCGTTTCCAACAAGTCGTAAATGCCATTGTAGTATTGTTCGGATGAGTAGCGGGCGGCTTCGTCAACCAAATTGTCTTTGCCGCCAAAATGAAGGTGAATCATGCCGCGGGACAGTTCGGCGCGTTGAATGATTTCGCTGACGGAAGTCTCGGAAATCCCTTTTTCTGCAACCGAGTCGAGTACTGCCTCGATCAGGGAAAGGCGGTTTCGCTCGCGTATTTCTCGTCGTCTTCCAGTCATTGGATCAGGCGGCTCTGTTTGTTTTCAGTCTCTTGCGGTGTCTTCTAATGGCCGGTGTGAAATTGGCCATCCCCAGTTGCGAAATTATCAGTTGACACAGCTAGTCCAAAAATTCCAGATTTAAATGGACGATTGTCCATTTTGTGATCGACATTGTCGTGCCACCGAAAACGAAGCTCAGCAGGGAAGCATGGCCGGAGTACTACGAAGTGAAACGGGCAAGGGCCTGGCACTGAGCGCGCCGGCGACGTTCTATGTCGGCCTGCTCGTGGCTGTTCCGCTTTGCATTCTTGTCGCCTACAGCTTTTGGACCCAGACCTATGTCGAGATTGACCGCACACTGACCTGGGCGAATTACCAAGAGGCGTTTACCGACCCGCTGGTTCGACATCTGATGATCCGGTCGGTCGCGATTGCGGGGGCAGTGACATTGGCGACGGTCGGTCTGGCCTATCCGATTGCCTACTTCATCGCGTTTCGGACGCAGAAAAAAACCCTCTGGCTATTGCTGATTACCATCCCGTTTTGGAGCAGCTACCTGCTGCGGGTGTTCAGCTGGAAATTGATCCTTGGCTTCAATGGGGTGATGAACTCAGCATTGATTTCGCTGGGGCTGATACAGGAGCCGCTTACATTCCTGCTCTACAATGAATTCGCTGTTGTCCTTACACTTGCACATGCCTGGGCGCCGTTTGCGATCCTGCCGATTTATGTGTCGCTGCAAAAGATCGACCGCAGCCTCTTGGAGGCCGCAACCGATTTAGGGTGCAGCAAGTTGGAACGGTTTGTGCGCGTAACTTTGCCCCTGACGGTGCCAGGGATCATCGCCGCTTGTTTGATCATTTTCATCCCCACGGTTGGCGACTATGTCACGCCAGCCTTGGTCGGCGGTTCGCAGGGAAAAATGGTGGCCAATTTGATCCAGGTTCAGTTTGGCGCGGCCAATAATTGGCCATTGGGTGCAACCCTGTCTCTGCTTGCCATGCTTTCGGTCGGTTGCGTCGCAATCCTGTTTGTGGTGGTCGTCACCGCACTGGGGCGGAGGATCAGATGACCAAGGCTATTCGTATCCCATGGTTGCTTGTTTACGCGATCGCCTATCTGGTGTTTTTGTACCTGCCAGTTCTGCTCTTGCCGCTGTTTTCATTTAATGACGGAACCATCGTGGCTTTCCCGCTAAAGGGGTTCACGTTGAAGTGGTACGCGCAGTTAGGTCAGCAAGACACGTTGCTGCAGGCGATGGTCAATTCGCTGATCGTCGGCAGTGTGACTGCCTTGATGGCGACGTCTCTGGGCCTGTTCGCCGCGCGCGCCTATGTCCGGTACCGTTTCAAAGGAAGGGAATTCTCCGAAGGTCTGGTCATGCTCCCGCTGGTCGTGCCCGGTATCATTGTCGCCAGTTCGATGTTGGTACTGTTCATCAGCGTCGGGTTGAAACCTTCACTGACAACCGTGATTCTTGGGCATGTGTTCGTGGCTTTGCCCTTTTCCGTATCGATCATGAAATCGGCCTTTGACGATTTCGACCAGTCGTTGGAAGAGGCTGCCTTCGATCTCGGCGAAAGCGTTGTGGGAACCTTTCGGCGTGTCACTCTGCCTATTGTTGCGCCCGGCATCATCGCCAGCATGCTGGTGACATTCACCGTGTCGTTTGATGAATTTGTCCTGGCCTTTTTCCTGTCCGGGAACAGCCCGACATTGCCGGTCTATATCTGGAGCCAGATCCGCTTCCCGGCAAAATTACCCAACACGCTGGCGCTTGGGTCGTTGCTTTTGCTGTCTTCGGTCCTGCTGTTGTTGATTGCCGAGTATTTCCGCCGCCGTTCCACCCAGTCATCGGATTGAAGCCAAAGGAAATGAACAAGATGAGCGAACAGAACATCATCGAAATTCAGGGCGTTGAAAAACGCTTTGGCTCCTTTGTGGCTGTGTCCGATCTGAACCTGACCTTGAAAGAGGGTGAGTTTTTTTCGCTGCTTGGGCCTTCGGGCTGCGGCAAGACCACGGCCCTCCGCATCATCGCCGGGTTTCAGGATCACGAAGAGGGCGAGATCCGGATTGATGGGCGCGTAATGGGCGAGGTGCCTGCCAACAAACGTCCCACCAATATGGTGTTTCAAAGTTATGCAATCTTTCCGCACTTGAATGTGGGCGACAATGTCGGGTTCGGTTTGCGCAAGACAAAGCTCTCGCGCAAGGAAATCAAGGAGCGCGTTGCTGAAGCGCTTGAGATGGTTGAACTTGGCGGCTTGCAGGACCGTAAGGCCAATGAATTGTCGGGCGGTCAGCGTCAACGCGTGGCGCTTGCTCGTGCGTTGGTTATGCGGCCGAAAGTGCTGCTGTTGGATGAGCCTCTTTCCGCGCTGGACAAAAACCTGCGCGAAGCCATGCAGCTGGAAATGCGCCGTCTGCAGCAAAAGCTTGGAGTTACCTTCGTCATGGTCACGCATGACCAATACGAGGCGATGACCATGTCCGATCGCATCGGTGTCATGTTTGCTGGGCAGCTCAAGCAGGTCGACAAGCCCGAAGTTCTGTATTCTCAACCGTGCAATCGGGAAGTGGCTTCTTTTATCGGTGGAATGAACTTTCTGGATGCTGAGGTAACGGCTGAAAATTCTGAAACGCTGGAAGTAACTGTTCAGGGGTTTGGGCAGATGACGATTGGGGTGAATCCAAACGTTCATATGCATGACAAAGAACTGCTGGTCGGCGTTCGGCCCGAACAATTGGATATCAGCGCAGAAAAACCGGAAGGCTACGACGCTTATGTTCAAGGCGTGGTATCGGACGTCGCCTTCTATGGTGAGAGCGTCCATTATTATGTGCGCATCGACGGATTGCCCGAAAGCATCGCCGTCGCAGTGCCCAACTACTTTCACACAGTCGATCACAGCCGGGGCGATACCGTCTGGCTTGGTGTTCAAAGCGCCTCGGTGATCGATTTGGGCAAACGTGAATCATGAATCTGTGGGAGGAGACAAATGAGTAAAACAGCACCACTTATGGCAGCAGTAGTTGCCACCTTTGCCGCCAGCCAAGCTCTGGCGAACGCCGCTGATCTGACCGTTTTTGACTGGTCCGGATATGAGGATCAGGGTTTCTACGGCGACTATGTCGAAAAATACGGCGGCGCGCCTAGCTACACCTATTTTGGCAGCGTGGAAGAAGCGTTCACAAAGCTTCAGTCCGGTTTTGAAGCTGATTTGGCCCATCCCTGCACGGATGCCCTGAGAAAGTGGGTAGCGGCAGACATGATCAAGCCGATTGACACCAGCAAGCTGGAAAACTGGGACAAGCTGATGCCCAAGATCAAAGAGGTCGATGGCATCACCATTGATGGGCAGACCTACATGGTTCCGTTCGAATGGGGCAATACTGGTCTTATCTATCGAACAGATATGATTTCGGCAGATGACGTTTCGCTGCAATTGCTTGCCGATTCTGCATATCAGGGCAAAGTCGCCATTCCGGACGCCGCTTCCAGTGCCTTTGCAATGGCGGCATTGGCAACCGGCGCCTCCAGCTATACCGATATGAGTGACGAGGAATTCCAAAAAGCGGCGGACTACCTGCGCGCGATTCATCCGAACGTGCGCTTTTATTGGTCTGACGCCGGCCAACTGGATCAGGCAATTGCCAGCGGTGAGGTCACGCTGGGTTGGGGATGGAACCAATCGGAACTGAACCTGATCTGGAACGAAACGCCAGCGGTCATGATGCGTGATGTAGACAAAGGTATCGCAACTTGGGTCTGCGGTTATGTGCATCTGAAATCTGCCAAGCAGTCGGATGAGCAAGTCTATGACATGCTGAACGCGCTCAGCTCTGCGGCAAGCGGTAAATACATCATTGAAAGCTGGGGTTATGCCCACGCCAATGAAGACGCTTTTGCACAGGCAGACCCGGAGCTGATCGAAACCTACGGGTTTTCGGATGTGGACAGCTTCTTTGAAGGCAGCCTGTTCTTTGACGCTGTTAACCCCGAGCTGGAGGCCAAGATGTTGAAGGAATTCGAGCGCATCAAAGCTGGCTTCTAAGGGCCCTCTTACAACACAGCCGGGAATGGTGGGGACGTAGAAATCCTTCCATTCCCACGAACCAATTTCCAATTTCCTTGGAGGAAGCGCGGCAATGTCAGGCGCTGACGAATATTCTGTTCTCTTCGAACCGGTCAAGATCGGGCCAGTAACGGCTCGAAACCGGTTCTACCAGGTGCCCCACTGCAATGGTTTGGGTCATTTGCGACCTCAGGCCGAAGCTGCCATGCGGGCGATGAAAGCCGAGGGCGGTTGGGCGGTGGTGTCCACTCAGGAGGCCGAGATTCATCCGACTTCAGATTTGTCTCCTTATTCTGAAAACCGAATTTGGGACGATCAGGATATTCCCGCACTGCGTCTGATAACCAACTCAATTCATGAGAAGGGCTCGCTCGCGGCAATCCAATTGGCGCATAACGGGCACCATGCCCAAAACCACCTGACCCGCGCGCCTCTGCTGGCCCCATCAGAACTTGTCTTGCAGACTCCATACCCGAAACAGGCAAGGGCAATGGACAAGGCTGACATTCGAGAATTTCGCAAGTGGCATCGCGCGGCGGCTCGTCGCTCGCGCGAAGCCGGGTTCGACATTGTGTATGTCTATGCGGGGCATCACATGACATTGCCTCATCATTTTCTGCTGCCGCAGTTCAATGATCGGACGGATGAATATGGAGGTTCTTTGGAGAACCGGGTGCGACTGACCCGCGAGCTTCTGGAAGAAACCAAGGAAGAGGTCGGAGATGATTGCGCCATTGCCCTTCGGTTTGCGGTTGATGAAATGCTCGGGTCAGAGGGGATGCAAGCGCAGGAAGAAGGCCGTGCAGTAGTCGAATTGCTGGCCGAGCTTCCAGACCTTTGGGATGTTAATGTGGCGGATTGGAGCAACGACTCTGCGACGACCCGGTTCGAGCCCCGCGACGGCTTTCAGACCACATACATCGAGTTCGTGAAACAGGTGACTTCTAAGCCTGTTGTGGGCGTCGGGCGTCTTACGTCGCCGGACTTGATGGCGTCACTGGTCAGGAAGGGCATCCTTGATTTTATCGGCGCGGCGCGACCATCCATCGCCGATCCGTTTCTGCCCAACAAAATTAGGGAAGATCGCATCGAAGAAATACGTGAGTGTATCGGTTGCAATATCTGTGTTTCATCCGACTCTCTCGGCGTCCCAATACGCTGTACTCAAAACCCGACTATGGGTGAAGAGTGGCGGAGGAAATGGCATCCTGAGATCATTGAGCGTCGGGTAAACGAGGAAGCTGCGCTTGTTGTCGGCAGCGGACCAGCCGGACTTGAATGCGCCATGCAATTGGCGCGGCGGGGCTACGAGGTAACTCTGGCGGAAGCAAAGCATGAGTTCGGCGGCCGTGTGATGCAGGAAGCTGCCCTGACCGGGCTATCCGCTTGGAAGCGCGTGACAGATCACAGAATCTACGACCTGCAACAACGCGGGAACGTTCAACTGTTCACCGACAGCCGTTTGTCAGCCAGTGAGGTCATCGAGTTGGGTATACCGAACGTCTTTGTTGCAACCGGCGCAAAATGGCGGCGAGACGGGCGCGGGAAATCTGCATTTCACGGTGCACCAATCGGTTTAGGTTCTCAGATTTTCACTCCGGATGACATTGTGGCCGGAGTCATGCCGCAGGACGGCCCGATTGTGGTCTACGATGATGATCAAGCCTATCTCGGTGGAGTCTTGGCTGATCATTTGGCTCAGGTTGGGCGAGAGGTTGTCTTTGTAACGCCGGCCTCAATAGTTTCGCCGTTTACCGAATTGACGTTGGAGCAGACTAAAGTGCAACGCAGTCTTTTGGAAAAAGGCGTTCGTCTGAACCTGTCCCAGACCTTGGCCGGTGTCGCGCCCGGCCAGGCGACATTGCAGTGCGTCTACACGGGGCGAGAGAACTCCATTGAATGCAGCTCCGTGGTACTGGTGACGCAGCGAATGCGAGAAACCACTCTTTACGACGAGCTTTGCGGTTTGACAGCAAGTCCGCTGAAAACGTTGGAATTAATCGGAGATGCCGCAAACCCCGGCTTGATCGCGGATGCTGTATATTCGGGTCACATGGCTGCCCGGAATTTCGAACGTAACGCGGACGACATCGACCGTGAATTCTTCCGCCGGGAAGTCATTTCCCTTGAATCTGCATGAGGTGCGCTATGCCAAAAGATGACTTGCAAGTAATGCGCGACTTGATGGATGCGCAGCGGGAAGGTTTCGCCATGCCGCGCCATTTCTATACCTCTCAGGCAGTATACGACAACGACATCAGCACGTTCTGGAACCGCAACTGGATCTGGGTCGGCCATGTCAGCCAGGTCGCCGAACCGGGCGACTACTTCCTGTTCGATTACGGCCCGGAATCCATCATCATCGTTCGGGATCGCGAAGGCGAGGTGCGCGCGCATCTGAACGTGTGTCGCCACCGTGGATCGCGGGTTTGCATCGAACAGAAAGGCAAAGCCCGCAACTTCATATGTCCGTATCATGCATGGACATTTGACCTGAACGGCAAGCTACGAAACGGGCGATCGATGGGACAGGACTTTGACCCAAGCCAGTATGGGTTGTTCCCTGTTCAGGTGAAGACTTTTCAGGGTCTGATCTTTGTCTGCGCCGCAGAAGATGCTCCGCCGCTGGATGCTGCCCTTGAAAGGCTGGCCCCGCTTTCAAAGCCGTTCGATTTTGAAAACCTGAAGGTCGCGCATGAGGCGTCATACCCGGTTCCGGCAAACTGGAAACTGGCTTTGGAAAACTACTTGGAATGTTATCACTGCGCGCCATCCCATCAGGATTATTCGCGTAGCCATTCTCTGAAAGACCCTGCTCAGGTTCTGGAGTTCAGCGGTGCGCTTCATGAGCGGATGAACGAAGCCGGAATTCCCACTGAGGAGCTTGATCTGACGGGAGAAAATGCGGACGCGCCGGGCGCAGATGTTTATTGGCGGCGCTACCCCTTGTTCCCCGGTTATGTGACCGGCAGCAAGGATGGAGCGCCTCTGGCGCCGCCTTTGGGCGAACTGAAATCTCTCGATGGCGGAGCAACTGATCTGGGCATCGGCACACTGAACTACTTCCTCGTCTATGCAGATCACGTGGTTGGGTATCGGTTCGTCCCGCGTGCCCTGCAAGAAACAGATATTCAGATCGTCTGGTACGTGCGCAGCGACGCAGAACAGGGCCGCGACTATGACAAGGATGCGCTGACATGGCTCTGGCATGTCACATCGCTCGATGACGAGCGGATCATACGGCACAATCAGGAAGGCGTGAACTCGCACCATTTCGTCCCAGGGCCGTTGTCCGAGATGGAATGGAGCATTCCCGGTTTCTATCGCAACTACTTCAGCATGATCTGACACGCTCAGAATTCGGAGACTAAACATGACAGAGTTAACGCAGCGCAGATCACGACGGCGCGGTGGTGGGCGTGAAGCACGTGCAGCAGTGCGGACCAGCAATGTCGCTTCCCAAGCAATCTGGCCGGGCATTTCGGGTGGACGATACAGGCCTCTTTCAGACGCGGACATGTCGCGTATTCATGAAGCCGCCCTTGGCATTCTGGAGCGTACGGGTGTCGGTGATCCAACACAGGAAGTTCTTGATCTAGTGCTGCCCAAAGGGGCAACGGTGAACGAGTATGGTAGGCTGTGCTTTCCTCGCGCGTTGATGGAAGATCTTTTAGCAAAGGCGGCCAGCGAATTTTATGTCCATGCGCGCGGATCTCGGGCCGGTAAGGACGATATGCACTGCACCAAGGACAAGGTGTATTACGCAAACTCCGGCACTGCTGTGACAACGTTCGACGCAGAAACGCGCAGTTACCGGCCATCAACTCTCAAGGACATCTACGATTTCACCCGTCTGGTAGACCGGCTCGACAACATTCACATGACTGGCGACACGGTTCTGGCAACGGATGTGCCGCAGGACTACGAGCATGACATGAGCATGCTCTACGCGATCTTGGCGGGTTCCGAAAAGCCATCCTGTCTGACGTTCCGTACGCGCGAGCATATTCAGGACGCGATCCATTTATTCGATCTGGCTTCGGGCGGGGAGGGCAAGTTCCTTGAAAAGCCCTCGGTCATTTTTGGCGGTTGCCCCATTGTTTCACCGCTTAGGTTCGGGCGGGAAAACCTGGAAATCCTGATTGATACAGCGAAGATGGGACTTGTCTGCGATTTGGCTGTTCCGCCACAAGCTGGGGCGACTTCACCTGCGCCGTTGGCCGGAACACTGGCCCAGGCCGTAGCTGAGACCTTGTCATGCGTCGCCATTGCAAACTTGATCAATCCGGGCACCCCGGTCGTCTTTGCGGCATGGCCGTTTATTACCGATCTGCGCACCGGTTCCTTCACTGGTGGAAGCGGAGAGCAAGCGTTGATCTCCGCGGCGGCAATTCAGATGGGCAACTTCTACAACCTGCCGACCAGCGTCGGGTGCGGCATGACGGATTCCAAGATACCTGATGCGCAATATGGTTTGGAGAAGGCGCTGACCTTCGCGTTGGCAGCCCATGCTGGGGCCAACCGGCTCTGCGAATTTGGCGGGATGGTTGGCAGCCTGATGGGCTGTAGTTTCGAGTCCATGGTCATCGACAACGAGGCTGCTGGTATGATCTCAAGAACACTTCGTGGGATCGAGGTGAGCGACGACACGCTGTCGGTCGACGTCATTCATGAATGCGCAATTGATCCCGGTCACTTCCTCGGCAACGCGCAGACTTTGCAATACATGGAAACCGAGTATGTCTACCCGACACTGATGGACCGGGAACTAACAGATACCTGGGAGAAAGCCGGTCGTCAGGACATGTTCGAACGGAGCCGATCCGTTGTGGATGACATTCTGTCCAATCACTATCCGAACTACTTTGGCAGCATGGTGGACGAAGAGGTTCGGTCCTGGTTCCCGATCAAATTGCCCCCCGAGGCAATGCGCGCTGGGTAAGCGCCGCTGAGCGTAGGGCGGGCTTCGCGGTTGCGCCTAAGTTTTGAATACGCCTTGGTGCGTCAGGTCTTCGGTTGTCAGCCGGATTCCTTTTTCAAGGATGTCAAACATCTCGTTTAACTCGCCCTCCGTGATGATCAGCGGAGGGGAGAACACACACATGTTGATGATGGGCCGCAAGATCAGCCCGTTTTCCTGGCAATGGTGATCAATCATCGCACCAACGGACTTATCAAGATCCAATAGATTGTTAGCCTCGGCGTCCGCAACGCACTCAACGCAACCAACCAGTCCCATACCGCGGGCATCGCCGACCAGCGGCAAGTCGGCCAGAGCCTGAAGACGCTCTTCGAAAAAGGGTGTGATCGCGCGGACATGTTCCATAACGCCGTCACGCTCCATAATTTCAATGGTTTTCAAACCTGCCGCCGCGCTCACTGGGTGGCCCGAATACGTGAAACCATTTGAAAAGGTGGCATCCTGCCCGTTGTCTCCGCTCACATCTGCAATCAGCCGGTCAGAGATAATACAGGCCCCCATGGGTACATACCCTGACGTCATGCCTTTGGCGCAGGTGATGATATCAGGTTGAATTCCAAAGACGTCTTCCGAAGCAAACCAATGTCCAAGCCGCCCAAAACCGGTTACGACCTCGTCTGAAATATACAGGACATCGTATTTCCGGCAGATTTCCAGGCAGCGCTGATGATACCCCCGTGGAGGCACAATGACGCCACCAGAGCACAAGATCGGTTCAGCGATGAAAGCAGCGACCTTGCCTGCTCCAGTCTGCAGGATCGTGTTCTCCAGATCAGCAATTTTTTCGTCCAGGAAATCATTGATCGTCTGATCGGGGCGACGCGTATACGGGTTCACATTCGGTAGGAAACGCGTAAGGTCCGAGGCCTGATCCAACCAACCTTTGTCGCGCTCTTTTCCGGAAACCGAGGCCGCCAGGTACGTCGATCCGTGATAGGCCTTCTGCCGTGAGATCACGATCTTCTTTTCAGGTTTGCCCAGCAGGTTGTTGCGGAATTGTACAAAACGTATGGCGCTATCAACGGCCGTTGATCCACCCGTTGTGAAGAACACGTGGTTTAGGTCACCCGGGGTTCTCTTGGCAATCTCATGTGCCAACCGGGCTGGAGCCGAGTTGGCATTATTGAAGGGCGAAAAATACGCCATCGCTTTCGCCTGCTGCGCCATCGCATCGGCAATCTCGGTGTTTCCATAGCCCAGTTGAACACACCACATCCCGGCAGGCCCGTCTATCAGGCGCTTTCCGTCCTCGGTCACGACGTGGACACCAAGACCGCTTTCGGCAAAAGTTCGTTCATTTTGGCCTAGGTACGACATCCCCTCCCACGGGTGCAGGAAGTGTTTGTTGTCCCAGTCACGTACAGACTGAAAATCGGAGTTCAAGAGTGTCATTTGGAACCTGTATGAAACACTTATCACAAAATGAACAAACATTCATTCAGTGTCAATCCTTGAACTTCTGCTCCTCTAGATGCGACAAGTAACATGCGCGTTCCTCAACAAAGGAAAAAGACATTTCTGCCAAGACTGATATCCCAACCAATGCACGAGATTTGAGCAAGCTGCAGAACCGAAAGCAGTTGATCCATGCGGCAGCAGACGCAATCCATAAGTACGGAATTCGCGGAACGACCTCGGCAAGAATTCAGGAGCTGTCAGGGTTATCGCGGGGAATGGTGAACCTGCACTTTGGCTCAAAGGAGAAGCTGCTGCTCGCCGTGGCAGAGGAGCTATCAGCGCGCTATGCAAGGCAATGGAAGGCAATCGCAGATAACCCTGAGTTTGGCCCTGCGGACAAGCTGATCTCTATCATAAAAGCTGATTTCGACCCGTTGGTCCTTAATGCGCGGGACGTTGCGATCTGGTTTTCGTTTCGGGCCGAAGCGCTCTCGAATCCACACATTTTTCCTTTCATCGACTCGCGGGACAAAGGTTTCCGAGCGGTGATCCAAGACCTGTTGAAGCAAATTGAGAGTGAAGGTGAGTACGAAGACATCGACGCCAAACTAGCAACAGACGCTTTGATTGCTTTGCTGGAAGGACTCTGGACCGACTACCATTTGCACTCAGAAATCTTCAATCCCGAGGAGGCTTTGAAGATTTGCCTGTATGTATTGCAGTCAATGTTTCCGAAGCACTTTGTGACACAGTCGTTTCACATGTGACCGCGACAAAATGATTGAGAGTGTACTACGGTTAATCACAAACCAGTTCGGGTTTCGCGGTTCAATCGGCGCAGGTCGTTTATCATTGCTTTGGCCAGAGAGACGCACATGAGCAGCAAGACGACACTGAACGGCAGCGCACCGATTATCATGGAATTGGTCAAAGCCTCTAATCCGCCGCCGCCAGCGACAAGCAGAGTTCCAATGACAAGGGCCAGAAGAACGCCCCACAGGATACGATGAAGCGGGCTGGTGTCTTCAGACCCACCGGACATGATCGTGTTCATCACAAGGATGCCAGAGTCGGCGGAAGTAACAAGGAATGTCATGGTTAACAGCACGCACATGACACTCACTACCGTGAGCAAGTTGCCCGATATCATTTCCCCCAAGGTGACAAACAGTGTTGCCGTCGTTGATGCGGTCAGGATAGATCCATTTGCATCCCCGTTAAGCTCCAAATCGATGGCGGCCCCACCAAGTATGGCCATCCACGCGAAGCACACGAGGGAAGGGGCAATGACGGCCCCAAGTATGAATTCGCGTACGGTTCGTCCCCTTGAGATACGCGCTAAGAAAAGGCCGACAAAAGGCGAAAACGCGATCCACCATGCCCAGTAGAATGTAGTCCATCCGGCCTGCCATCCGAACAACCTGCCTCGTGTGCCCGCGTCATAAACTGCAGTCTTGGTTGCATCAGAAAGACCGGCTGAATCGTTGCTCAAACCCTCAAGATAGGTTGCTTTTGTTCCCCATGGATCAGTTGCACCTGCGAAGAGTTCGCCAACAAAGGGCGCCGCCTCGGCTGGCAATACGGAGGCAAACTCGACTTCGGAAATCGGTCGAAAAGCCTGGAAACTCAGAGGGACAAAGTTTTTGATATAGTCAACCAGCGCTGTAGCATAGGTCGTCGCCGCAAATGCGAATGAGCCATAAACAATAAATACCGCCAGCAATAACATTGAAAAGAGAAGATTAATGTTTGACAAGTACTTGACACCACGCCCCACGCCAGAGACGGCTGAGAGTGTCGACATAATCATAACAACGATCAACGCCGTAATTAGGCCGGCGGTCGACGGAATCATTTTGGTTACGTCTTTCTCCACAAGCCAATTCGCACCAGTAATTAGAAACGCACCGTCCACTAATTGAGAAACGCCATATCCGATCGTTACCGCCACGCCGAGTATTGTCGCAACGACGCCGAGCACATCGATCACATGCCCTGCAACACCGTTTGAGTATTCTCCGAGCAATGGGGTCAGTGCGGTGCGGATTGTTAGCGGCATGCCTCTTGTAAACGAGTAATAGGCAAGGCTAAGGCCGGTGACGACGTATATTGCCCAGGCGTGAAATCCGGTGTGCAAAAATGTATAGCGGTAGGCTCCTTGAATTGCGTCCTCGCTTTTGGGTGTGATTTCCCCGGAAATAGTCAATGGATTGGTTTCCCAAAGGCCAAGTGGTTCAGCGGTTGCATAGACCATTAGGCCCACGCCCAGACCCGCCCCAAATATCATCGAAAACCATGAGAAGTTCGAAAATTCCGGTTTCTCATCTTCTAAGCCCAACCTTATTCGGCCAGTTGATGGAATAAGCGCGACAAGGAAGAGGAAGAGTACAAATAATCCAACGGAAAGGTTGTAGAAGGTATTGAACTCGGACAGCATTCCTGACTTCCAAGATCGCAGTGTATCGTTCGCTGATAGTGGCCAAACCAGCGCCCAGAGAACAAGCAGAGAAACCGAGAGTTTGCTGACTAGAGCAATCGGCAGGCTATACCCTTTGTAAAAGCCAGTCCGCTGAGTCCTTATTTTGAGGTCTGTGAAAGGTTCTTCAAGCGCCATGTTTTCTCGGTCTTGCATAAATTGACTGCTTTGCACGCCGCACTGCCAGTCGCTGGGTTCCAGACTAGATTACTTTCAGACAGAATAGGACTGCAGCTGCGGAAGCGATAGCTGAGAGGAAGAACTTTGAGTCGCAAATGGCAAAACCTTTGCGGTTATGAAATTTTGAATGACTCAAAATCAAAGGCTTAGCCATTGTTCAATGGCAAAACTATGTGTCGCACGACACTTTGAATTCATTGGAAAAAATGGCGGTTTTTACCAGCTACCCGCCAACATACCCGCCAAAGTGGTGGCTAGTTTCGAATGGCCTATAGACAGCGACGGATTGATACCGGGAAATAACTCGTCAGTTCAAACTTACTATGAGTTACCTGATCGGGTTCAGCCAAATATTCTATCCGTTTACTGATTTTTGCTGGGCGACAGACTTCCATACAAGTTCTAAGTTAACTCCTAGGGTCAGGATGCATTGATTTTCGCTGCGCTGCGTGACTCACGGCTCCCAGAACGGAGCGGAGACATGAGCGATCTTTATTGACGAACCGACGCGCAGATGGCGAAGCTTGTCCCATTTTTCCCGAAGTCGCACGGCAAGCC
>NZ_WQDQ01000025.1:0-13337 GCF_013033235.1 Ruegeria sp. HKCCA0235A
CTTCGGTCGCTTGTTTGCCATTCTCAGTCCTCCGTTTCCTAAACATAACGGTGGACCCGTTCAGTTGGGGAGGCTCAGGAACGCTCATTCAACGCCGAGAGCTTTGATTTCACGGCTGAGCGCCCCTTTGTGCTGGGTCTTGTGGCCAAGGGCTTTAAGGAGGATGACACAGGACTGGAGTATATCGGCACCCGTCGTCAGCAAATGGGCGACGGTGGCGTGATCATGCAAATCAGGGATGCCTCTGGCGCGACTGTGGTAGTAAGCAATGCTGACTGGCGATGCCATGTGATCCATGCCGCACCACTAGATAAAACTTGCGAAAACGAAAACGATCCCGTGGCAGGCACAGCCCCGTGTGGATTTGATGCCAGCGAAGAACCCGCAGGCTGGGATGGTGCTGACTTCGACGTATCGTCTTGGGCAAGCGCAAGCGTTTTTTCTGAGGCTGAAGTCGACCCAAAATTCGGGTATGATGAAATCTCTTGGGATGCGTCCGCCGAATTGATCTGGGGCCCGGATTTGGAACAGAGCAACACCGTTTTGTGCCGTTTGACCGTCAACTAACACCCAAGGACAATCAACATGTTGAAATCAACCCTCATGACCATTGTTGTTTTAAGCACCGGGATGGCCCATGCGGAAAACGTCGAAATTTATGTCGTTGATATGCTCGACAACATTCAGAATGGTTATTGTATCGACATAGCAAAAGGTAAAGGCGCTTCTGCCAATCCCGAAGATGGGCTTCAAGCGCACACCTGCTACAGCCCGCTCGGCGAAGTGCTGGTCGATCAGGCGTTTGATCCAGAGCAATTCGCGGACGGTGTCCTCTTTATGCCTGAGTTTGACGTCTGCATGCAGGCTACGTCGACCGAGGCCGATGCGCCCGCTGAACTAGCTGCCTGTGATGGCTCCACAGCCCAAAGTTGGGTTTTTGACGGCGAAGGCACTATAGCCCCTGCGTCTGCTCCAGAAATGTGTTTAACCCTGACGGGCGAGACCAGAACCGGTCGCAGCGAGGAAAACCAGATGATCGCAATAACGCTTCAGGCGTGCTCTGAAGAACAAGCGGCGTATCAGACCTGGTCTAATCGCACTGCGGACTGACAGGGGTCAAGGAAGCACCCAAATTGTGCTTTTGTGGCCGACAACCAGATTCTGTGCAGTTTTCTGTAAGTATCGTCAGCGTTCGCGCTTTCGAAATGCCGACATTGGATCAAGCACCCCGAATTGGCGCTTTGTCCGCGAAGCAGTCGTTCACGCCGAGTGCACCGAATGACTCTGCCGAGCCCATTGCCGACTTTGCCGGGTGATTAAAAACAGAATTGACTTGAGTAATCCCGAAGCGATTGAGCGAGACATTGGTTAACATTCTTGCCGGACACGCGCGGTGGGAGCGCAACAGGCTTTTTTGGAAAGATACGAGAAAATTCAAAAAATCCTATGTATAAATAAATCCCTTGGTATTCTTTCTTTATGAATTCACTAACGAGAATTACGCGAGGTATAGGCGTCGCCTTTAAAGATGGCAGGGTGAAGGGCCTTCTAGCATTCACTACTGGCATGATCCTCTGGGCGTCGGTGTTTTACCGTTATGTCGAAGGTTGGAGCTGGCTTGACTCTATCTATTTTTCTGTTGTGACAATTTCGACCGTTGGGTTCGGTGACTTTTCTCCTGAAACAGCGGCAGGGAAAATATTTACAATTTTCTACATCATCGTTGGGCTCGGTATCTTCGTGACTGCAGCGACTACGGTGGCAGATACAATCCTGTCCCAGGACGACAAGCAAGAGGACAACTAGTTTTGCCCCGCCGAGCCACTGCGATTTCATACGCAGGCAATACGTCGACCGAACAGCCCCTCTGAAATCCGGATTTGCGATATACTTCAAATGGTTGCAGGTTTTTTGGTATTTTAAATATACATATTAATTTTTTTGAGTGTAAAGTTTGAACAAACAAATGTTGGAGGGATGGTATGGAAAAGACTCAGGACGCGAAGATTGTCGATCTCGCGATTAGATTGCTGTTTCTCGGGCTATTCCTTTACAGCGCTTTGGTAATGGTGGCCCCGCTGGCAAGCGTGGTCATCTGGGCGACGATCCTGTGCGTCGCACTCTATCCGGTTTTCGATTGGCTGCAGTCCAGGTTGGGCGGAAGAAAGAAGCTTGCGACGACGATACTGGTATTGTTGGGCCTCGTTCTGACCTTGGGACCGGTCGCGACAGCGGTATCCGGAGCAGCCGAACTTGGGTCTGGATTTGCAGAACAAGCTGACAACGGCGAGCTAAAAGTCCCACCGGCACCCGATGGCTTAAAGGAGCTGCCGCTGGTCGGAAACAAAATTGCTGAAGTCTGGGGCTTGTTTGAACGAAACCTTGACGGCGCGCTTGCCAAATACGGCGCGCAGATTCTTGAGATCACCAAATCACTGTTCGGAAAGGTCGTAAGCATAGGGCTTGGGCTCTTGGCGCTGGCCCTGTCCGTCTTGATCATGGGGGCTTTGTTCAGTCCTGGTCCAAGTCTGGTGCAAGGCCTGCAGCGCTTTGCCAACCGTGTCTTTGCGCCCCGTGGCGGTGAGTTCGTTACACTTGCCGGCGCTACGATCCGCAATGTGACAAAAGGTGTGATTGGCGTGGCTGCGATTCAGGCGGTCGTGGTTTGGATATTGTTGGCGCTGTTCGGAATTGGCTCGGCCGCCACGCTGGCGTTTATCTGTTTGATCCTCTCGATTATCCAGATCGGGCCCGGTTTGGTTCTTTTGCCAGTGATTATTTACGCTTGGAGCACCATGTCCGGCGGTGCCGCGTTGATCTTCACAATCCTGGCTATTCCCGTTGCGATAATGGACAGCTTCCTAAGGCCTGTATTCATCTCAAAAGGCCTCGAAACACCAATGCTGGTCATACTCATTGGTGTTCTTGGCGGCATGATGGCCTATGGCTTGATCGGCATTTTTATGGGACCTGTTCTGTTTGCCGTGTTTTATGAGCTGTTCAAGGTCTGGATCGACGCCCCTGCAGAAGCTGAAAGCGCGGCTGAAGGAGCCACGAAATGAGAAAGACGATTTGGACCACTTTGGCCGTCATTCTTGTTTTTCTTATCTGGTATCTTGTCGCTGACCGAAAAACGCCGTTTACCGGGAATGCCAGAGTAAAGGCCATTGCGACCCAGATCGTTCCACAGGTCACCGGTACAGTGACCGAAGTTCTTGTCGAAAACGGACAGATCGTCTCGGCAGGTGATATTCTGGTTCGGATCGACCCCAGGCCCTACGAAATTCAACGCAACAAGGCGGAAGCTGATCTAGAAGCGGCAACGCAGGAGGTGGGTGCATCCTCGGCAGAGGTAAGAGCCGCGCAAGCCAAACTGGCGCGGGCCCAGAGCGATCTGGACACAATACGCATTCAAACAGAGCGTGTTTTTGCGCTGGAAAGAAAGGGATTGATCGCCGTCTCAAAAGCCGACGATGCCCGAGGTCAACTGGCAGAGTCCGAGGCAAATTATGAGAACGCCAAAGCGGATCTTGAAAAAGCAAAGCAGAGGCTGGGTGACGACGGGATCGAAAATCCAAAAATTCAGCGCGCGTTAGCTGCCTTGGCGGATGCAGAGCTAAACCTGGAATGGACTGAACTGCGTGCTCCGGCGACGGGTGTCATATCCAATCTGTTGATCGCACCTGGTACGTATGCACGGTCCGGTCAGGACCTTTTGACGTTCCTGGATGCAACCGACATATGGATAGAGGCGTATTTTACGGAAAACAACCTAGGCCGGGCAGGGGTGGGTTCTCCTGTTGATGTCGTGTTGGATATGCACCCCGGTCAAATTATCCCGGGTGTCATTGAGAGCTTCAGCGCGGCTGTATCCTTGAGCGGTGGCGATGAACCTGGCCAGTTGGCCAGCCCGCCAAGTACCAAGGGGTTTCTGCGCGAACCAGAACGGTTTCCCGTTCGGATCGTGCTGCCGGGATATGAGGCCGGAAACGCCAAAGACGAACTGCGCTTCCAACTCAACGGGCAGGCCGACGTGATCATGTATTTGAGCGACAATTCCCTGCTGAATGTGGTCGGCCGGACCTATATCCGTTTGGTCTCAATACTATCCTATGCCTATTGAGGATCGAAAATCCGTTATCCGGCTTGCGCTGGGTGTGACCGGCGTTTTCGCCTTGGGCTTGTTTCTTGGGTGGCCTTTGGCGGTTGTGGGGGCAGTTTTCACCGCGCTGTTCCTACAAGCGCCCACTGCGCTGCCGTTGGCGGCATTCGCAAAGCTGTTTGTTTTCTCTATAGGATTGATGTTCATCTCATTCCTGTTGTCGTCCGTTTTCGCACCCTATCCCGTGGTATTCCTTATTCTGGTTGCCATCGGGATCATCCTGTCCTTCATGTGGTCAGTTTCAGGGGCCGGTGTTCTACCCGGTGTCATAGCACTCATGGGGGCGTTGATGATCCCGAACCTTGTATTGCAATCGCAGGATCTGGCGCTTGTGCTAGTATTTTGGATACCGATTAACCTGCTATTTGCAGGTTTCGTATCTACGCTGATGTTTGTGATGATCCCAGCGGAACCTCAAACAGTCGCCCAGAAAAAAGCCGACGCGCCACCAGATTTTGACCGGTACCGGCGGATCGTCAGAATGTCGCTTGTGACGCTTCCATTTGCCATGGTGTTTTTTGTGTCCGGCGCTTCTGCTTTGTTGGTTCTGTTCTTTGTCGCTCTTTTGAGCCAGCAACTGGCCGCCATGCCGTCGATGGGAAAAGCCGTCGCCAAAGCTATGCTTACGGCAAACCTGCTTGGGGCAGCGGTGTCGATCATTTGTTACGAGGTGAACGTGATCGCACCGGTTATTCTGACGCCCATTTTGTTATGTCTGTTCTTCTGCTTCACCCTGGGAGCGCTTGGGAAATCTCAGGTCGCACTCGCAGCAGCAGCCGGTTCGGCGTTGACAACGGTTCTGATCGTTTACGGTGGGTCGGTTGCGCCGTTTTCGGATGAGGCTGACGTCAAAAGTATCACGCGCGTTTTGCAAGTTGCAGGGGCCGCTTTCTTCGTGATTGTCGCTTATGTCATAGTGGACGAGTTCTGGCCGGAGAGGGAAATGCAAGCTTCATGAGTTGCCTGAAGTAAAGCTTTCAGGCGTCCACTCCAGCATCAAGAAGAATGTGCTTCGAAATCAGTGTTACTATCCAAGCGCGCGTCGACAACTCAGGTTAATCCGTTGCAGATTCAACACTGTTCTTCCGAATTTGGCAAACACGGCGCGCTTTTATTGCGGGCAGAAACACGGTTGCGATCGTATAAACCATCGTCTGCCTAGCCCGCCAAGTAGACACTCAAGCAAAGCTCAGCGAAAGTCGGCAGTGCGGATTTCGGTGGCAGAAGAAATTTCTTGCACCAAGGTGCAGTGCCCTAAAAGTTAACAAATTAGACTGTTCCTTCAAGCCGATGTTTTTCCTATCGTTGGTGAGAAATTGCGTGTCGGGAGGTCTCAATGAACAAGCTTATCTCAGTAGCGGGTGCGGCCTGCTTTGCTTTCACTGGAGCTTGGGCCGACGAGCATGCCCCGCCCAACATTCTTGTCATCATGGCAGACGACGTGGGTTGGGCGAGCGTCGGCGTTTACCACGGAGGTGTCAAAAGCATCGAGACGCCGAACTTGGATCGCCTCTCGTCTGAGGGTGCTCGTCTCACAGATTATTATGCCGAGCCAAGTTGTACTGCCGGTCGATCAGCCTTCATGACCGGACAGTTGCCTATTCGGACTGGTATGCACACGGTAGGGCTGCCGGGGGATCCGATAGGGTTGAATCCAGATGATCCGACGCTTCCGATGTTCTTGAAAAAGTTGGGGTACACGACGGGCCAGTTCGGTAAAAACCACTTGGGCGATCTCAACGAGTTCCTACCAACTACAAAAGGTTTCGACGAGTATTGGGGTTGGCTCTATCACCTGAATGCTATGGAATATACGTCTGATCCGGATTGGCCAGACGACCCAGAGTTCAATGCGCAATTTGCGCCTCGCAACATCATTCATTCTTTTGCAACAGAAGAAGAAGACGAAACGGTCGACCCGCGATTTGGAAAAGTCGGGAAGCAGCGCATCATTGATGACGGGCCTGCGCCTCCGGAGCGCCAAAAGACTTTGGATGACGAAGTGACATCTTACACGAAGGACTTCATTTCTCGTGCAGTAGAGTCGGACACTCCGTTTTTTGTCTGGATGGCTCCTGCCCGTGCACACGTCTGGACCCACCTTAGCCCCGAATACGAAGCTATGTTAGGCAATGGGCGTGGACTTCAGGATGTTGTCATGAAGGAGTTGGACAATAACGTTGGTAACGTTCTCAGCCACCTTGAGGATTTAGGAGTGGCCGATAATACCATAGTGATGTTCACCGCCGATAACGGCCCGGAAACACTGACGTGGCCCGATGGTGGTACGACACCGTTTCATGGGGAAAAGGGTACTACCTGGGAAGGTGGATTTAGGGTTCCTGCGATTATTCGCTGGCCAGGCAAAATACCTGAAGGGCAGGTTTTGAACGGCATATTCAGCGGCATGGACTGGATGCCAACCTTTGTGGCTGCGGCCGGAGGTCCCACAGACCTAAGAGAAAAACTCCTAGAAGGCTATGAAGGGTACAAAGTGCACCTCGATGGCTACAACCAGCTATCTTACCTCACTGGTGAGGATGAAGAGAGCAATCGCCGCGAGCTGATTTACTATCAGGGTACGGACCTCCAAGCCGTACGCTACAACGATTGGAAGGCGCATTTTGTCGTTCAAAACCACGGCTGGTCAGGACCGAAGGAAGAATTGGTCGCTCCCTTGCTCTTCAACCTTCGCCGCGATCCTTACGAGAAAGCAGCGGAGGAAAGCGGGATGTACGTCCGCTGGATGGGCGAGAAAATGTGGGCATTCGGTCCAGCCGCCCGACTAGTGCAGGCACATCTCGCAACCTTCGAGGAGTTCCCTCCGCGCGGGAAGCCGGTCGCCAATCAAGACCATGTTGAAGAACAAACATCAACCGAAGGCGGCATCTCTCAGTAGAGAAAGCGAGGCAACCAATACGCCTTTCTCACCGCAGCGTGGGCATCCGGCTCGGATCATCGGATGCCCAAAAAACCGATTAGGAATTTCGCTACAAAGCGAAACCTCTGCGAGAAGGAGTCATTCATGAGTGCCAGATTAGTCCTTCTGCTTGCTGCCGTCGGCCTCGTGCCAATTGCGTTATCATACGGCCTGATGCCGGGTAGTTCGATCCCAGTTTTGCTGGGATTTCCGGTGGAAGGAACGAACCAAACCCACGTGTTCCGAGCGATTATGGGTCTTTACCTAGCAAACGCGTTGTTTTGGTTGGCGGCCGCTTCGAAACCAGAATTACAACGCCCTGCGCTGTGGGTTCTATTTTTGTTTATGTCAGGACTAGCCGTTGGACGCATACTAAGCATTCTGATCGATGGAGTTCCGAACGGGATACTTCTCTTTTACCTTGCGGCCGAGGTAGCTTTTGCGGCTCTAGCGGCGGTTTCCCTGAAAAAAGTACGGTGAAATAGGAAGTAGAAAAAATGGTGAGGTTTGGCTTTGTTTTCTCGATGATTGCAACTCTATCACTTTCGACATCTGCTTTTGCACAATCTTCATCTGCCCAGACTGCGGTGGACGAAAACTTCTTAGGGCTTGAGACTGCCGTTGCCGAAGCGGGAGCTACTCCAATCGCATCGATAGATCATGCGCGCCTGGCCAAAGCCGAAGGCGTAGAAATGCCAGCATCTCGCGTACTCATTTTCTCTGTTCCAGAGATAAACACGCCCATTCTGAAAGGGAACGTGCGCGCAGGACTGGACCTTCCTTTTCGAGTTCTTTCATTCGATCAGGATGGCCGTCCGCAGATCGCATACACAGACTCTCAGTTTCTCAAAGTTCGGCATGGTCTAATCAACAGCCAAGCGTTGAATTCATTCGAGAACAAGTTGCTCGATGTCCTGAACGACTTGGATGCAGCACCAGCGCCGACCAAAGGATTAATCGCAAACCATGGCATCATCGAATTGCGATCTGAGCTCAGCGTGTCAGAGGCAGTGGAACGTCTAAAGACAGCTGTGATGGGACAGGACGATACTGTCTGGTTTGGGGAAATCGATTTTGCGACCGAAGCGTCCCAACTGGGGGTGGAATTGCCGGATGCTGTTCTCTTGCTATTCGGCGGACCAGCGCCCGGTGGTGTGGCTATGGCGGACTTTCCGGCAATTGGTTTGGATGCCTTTTGCCAAAAACTATTGGTTTACGCGAATGAAGAAGGCGGCTCCGTAGTCATTTTCAATGACATCGCGGCTTTGGCGGAGTTATACTACGGTTCTTCAGCAGAACCTCACCACGGTTTGAACAAACGGCTTACCGCAACATTTCGCACGGCAATTGAGTAGCTGCTGTTTGGAAAACGCAAAAAACCTTTGCCGATTGGCCATCTTTTCGTCGTCCGCTTTGGGCTCGGTGCGGACGTTCGCCGAATTGGCGCAATTGACCGCTATGCGGACAAAGCGGACATGATAAATTAATGGCGCTTTTTTTACACGAAGCTCAAACGCCAAAACTGATAGAGAATTGCTGAATGCGGTTTATTCAACATGATGAGCAAGCTTTCCGTCCCATTCTTCTGTCGAAACTTTGGGTTCCGGAGGGTCTGCAATGTAAGACGGCGTCATTATCTGTGTTCCGTTTTCATTAAACACATCGACAATGTTTTCGCGCAAATCGGACAAAATCTTAGGCAAGCTCGATCCGCGCGAAGTATATGCGTTGATTTCATAATTGATTGCGTAATCAGCCAGCTGCGTCCAAAGGACAAAAGGTTCGGGGCTCTTTCTTAACCCTTGGGTTCGGTGAGCAGCTTCTATCAACATCGCTTTAATCTTCTTTGGTGGCTCCTCGTATCCGATCCCTACTGTCGTGTGGACCAACAGCCCTCGGCCATCCACTTTGCGCGAATAGTTTACGACCTCGGAGTTGAGCAGCTGCGCATTTGGAATGCTAATCATCTCGTTCTTTATCGATTTAATCAGTGTTTCCATTAACTTGATCTCTGTTACGTCTCCGATCTTGTCGCCAACCTGAATGCGATCACCGACGTTGGTACTGCGTCTGTAGATGACAAACAGGCCGGCCATCATATTTGAAACAACAGTGTTTGAGCCAAGCGAAACCATGATACCCGCCAGAATTGTCAAACCCTGAAAGGCTCGGGAGTCGGAGCCGGGAATATAGGGGTAGGCAAATACAAGCGCGACCACGATGACTAACGCTCTGAACAACATATTGGTGGGAGCGATCCAATGCTCTTCAAAGTCTTTGAGTTCGAAAGCGCCATTCTCAAGGTTTTCAAAGAACAGGTCGAGCCCGCGAATTGCCAACCGTGTCACAGCTGCGATGATTGCGAGCATGATCAAGTTGGGAAGGTATCCAACAATTGCCAAAACGACAGTTACGAGCGGCTCGCTCACGTACTTCAAGAGGATCTGGGCTATGCCTTGCGTTTCAGCAAATGAGAGCAGCACCAGTGAAAGGTAGTAGTAGAAAAAGAACAGAAACAAGACCCACATCAAAATGTGGATTGAATAGACGATAATCGACGCGATTGCCCTACTTCTCAAGATCGACTTCGTGGCTTCCTCAACGCCTTCAGCTCTCTTTTCCAAGTTATTTTTGATATAGTCCAATAGCTTTCGCCGCTTTGCAAAAAACGCATACGAAGCGAGTGCAAAGACTGCCGTCCAAGCAAATGCAGCCATCGCACTATCTACTCTGCCCTCATTGGACCGAGCATCTCGGTATTGAAGAATTGCTGTCTCAATCGCTTCAGCCTGAAGCCCAGCCAGGACTTCAATGGCCATTTGTTCGTGCTCAGCATCAGCTTGGGTGGTTATCGTAACCATCTGCCCGTCGACGCGTATCATTTTCCCAAATTCAGCGTCCGAAACCTGAACCTGAACCGAAGTCCTCGTCGAAGCATCGGCGACCTGAGCAATCCGTTCCTCGATCTTTCTCGCTCGTTCGGTAGCGGGCAAAGCACTTGAGCCCCGAACCAAGAATAACTCTTCGCCATCCACAATCACTGGCGCTATGAATTCGGGATCCTCTCTCTCTTCAGCCGGTGCGAGGATTTCTTCAGACTGAGCAAGCGCAACAGTACAGGCAAATAGAAGCGGCAGGAACCATAACGTTAGAGCCCTCATGATTTTGCTCCTTCTACGGGAATTACGTGCACATCGCGTTGCGGGAACGGTATAGATATTCCTTCTTCATCAAACCGCTCTTTGGCTTGGCCAGTAAGGTCCCAAAAGACGGTCCAATAGTCGTCGGACTTGGACCATGGACGGCAGAAGATGTTGACCGAGTTGTCTCCCAGCTCACCCACGAAGATTTCTGGTTCTGGTGTTTTCAGACAAAGTTGGTGACGCGCAACCAAGTCCTTGAGGACTTCAATTGCTTGGGCAGCGTTGTCCGAATAGGCGATACCAAAGACCAAATCGACCCGACGTTCTTCAGATGCGCTCACATTAGTTATTACGTCCCCCCAAATTTTGCTGTTCGGTACTATGATAATCTGATTGTCGAATGTTCTGATCTTGGTTGAAACCACCGACATCTCATCCACAAACCCAGATGAGCCGCCTACTTGGATATAGTCGCCAGTGTCGAATGGCTTGAGGACCATGATCATCAGACCACTTGCGAGGTTGCCTAAGGTTTCCTGCAATGCAAAACCTAGGATGAACGACAAACCGCCGAGCACAGCAAAAAGCGGTGTAACGTTAACTCCGAACAAAGCTAAAACGACGAGTATGCCAAGGACGAAAACGGCCCAGTACACGGCAGTGGCAATGAAGCGTTTAAGCATTCTGGAGATAGTTGGAATTTTATTCAGACCCCGTTCTGTGACCCGGCGCACCATTCGGGCAATGAACATCATTGCCCAAACTGCCAACAAAACACCGAGACCGGCCATCAGCAGACCCACGCCCCCATCCCATGAAAACATCCACGCCCAAGCGTTTTGAAAAAGTGTTTGAAGATCGGTTGTTTTTAGGGATCCCGTTTTCAATGCGAGAATATAGTCAGTATGCGGTTCTAGATCTTCCGCTTTTGCGCCTTTCAGGGTCCATGCCTCGAGCACCAGGCGATAATTGTTGAGAATGTCTGATCCAGAGTCGTTCAAGGAGGACAACTGAGACCGCAAGTTGTCTTCCCGAGTTCCGCTCGCCGAACGAAGTTGCAAGTTTACTTGCGCGACTTCTTCGAGCCGAGAGCGCACATAACTCTGCCAAGTACCAGCAATCTGGGAAAGCTCTTCCGCAGTTAAGGGAACCAGTAGGATCTCGAGATCGTCGGCCGCAATCATCTCATCTAAAACTGCATTAATAAGATCGTCATTCTCGACTTCTACCGCCTCTTGGTCCGCCTCAGTTTCTTGCGCGCAGGCTGGAAAAGCACTCAATAGTGCCGTGAACCAAAGGAATGACCAAATCGTCAACGTTCTCAGTGCTCGTCTCATCTATCTGTCCCCTACTTCTTTAACGGTCGAAGAGAGCACACACAGACACACTAAATCCAGAATTATGTTTATGCTTGAATGTTTGATTGCGACCAACAGATACTTTGTCTGGCTCTAACTCCAGATCTGATCACTCATCCGGATCAGCCGGAAATCCGTGCTCTGCGGAAATCGCGCTCGCCAGTTTAAGTAGGTTAGCCGAAAGCTTGAAGCCTAAGGCCAAGAGGCAAACACAAACAAAAGAAGGACCCCGCAAGCAGCGGGGTCACGTCACGGTTCGAAATCACGATAACTCAACTAACTCGCATTCGAGTAAGAGGCGATGTCAGCTAGCAAGTGCAAGGTTGCACTTTCGGCCTTCTTCCATTGCTTTCTTTGTACCGGTCAGATCCACAACGAAATTTGCGGATTTCTTTGGAAACGCAATCAAGGTCTGTCCTTCAGCTACGGCAGTCGCCATATTTGCGTCCTTTACAACAATATAACCACCTGAGTAGTCGTCCGCTAGCTTCTTGCTTTTAATGCCTTTTGCACGGCCTTCATAAACGAAGTCGTCAATTGCTATCTCGATTTTCTGGCGATTTTTGATGTCGATGTCAGCTTGCGTGAATACTCCCAAATAACCGTGCTTTTGGTTTTTGGTGAGACCCATTTGCATTACGTTTCCGCTCTCGAAGACCTTTTCAATAAGGCATGTACCAGAGTCGTTGTCAGCATATACAGTCCAGCCTTCAACCTCACCGTATATCTCGAAGTTATCACTACTTGCCGGTATCGGATCTTTGGCAGCGGCAACAGTTGCATAAGCGGATATTGCCACGGCGGCAAATATGGCAGCGTATTTCATGTATTCCTCCCTAAAAGATTATGCATCGCGAAGCTTCTCGCGATGCAACAAATCCAAATATCGCGATGTGAATCCATTTCAACGTTTACAAGTGTTTTCCGTCAAAATTCCTGCAAAACGCGCTATGGATCTTTGTCTGATCCCACCCACTTTTTGTGGCATAGATGCTGGTTAGTGAATGCCTATCGCCTGAAGACCTCGATAGCTCTTCATCCAAACAGTAAAGATCTTCAGGGTATTCTGATCCAAACTCGTGATCTTTTCGTAGACATCGTACCCCAACCTGCTACCCACGGTCGTCTTCCATCCCTCTACGGCCGTGGGTTTTTCATAACGTCCATGATGCGTTTTAGGGAAAGCCTTAGTGCAGCGCTGAAAACAGAACTAAAAAAGCTCGCTTAACGTACTTACGAAAGTTCTTTTATCTTTTATCTTTGCGGTTTTTTTGTGCGACCGTTTTGGAATAGCTCCACAACCGGACCAATCAAAATAAGCAACTAAAAGACCTAAGAAAGTGCTCGGGAAACTTGCCACCAAAACGTACCACCTCGAGGGGTGGTCGTTTTGCTCGCGCCGATTTGGAAAACAGTTGGCACTATCAAATACGCAAATTGGATACATAAAAAAATCAAGCTTCAATATATCGAGCTATTTCCCGTAGTGAGTGCGGGCATCGTTTTGATTACCTAGCACTTTCCTACAGCCCTGCGTTGATCCCATCCCAGGGCAATCAACGTAGGGCATTTACTTTCAGTATCTTCTGAAAGTAACTTTTCAGTAACGATTTCGTTGTTCCAATGCACGGTTTACGTTAGCCCTGAAAAAGTTTCGAAAAACGGTCAGTTTAGGGATGAGCCTCCCCAACTGAACGGGTCCACCGTTATGTTTAGGAAACGGAGGACTGAGAATGGCAAACAAGCGACCGAAG
>NZ_WQDQ01000026.1:0-2573 GCF_013033235.1 Ruegeria sp. HKCCA0235A
GGACAAAGCGGACGTCCGCTGGGTCCGTTTGTAAAGGCCCAACAACGATGGTCGGCGTGTGTGATTCCTAAATTTGAAACAACCGTACTGCCAAATCAAAACCGAACACTTAAGTTTGCACCTAGGCCATGTTCTTGGCCATTGGATCGAACTGAATAACCATATCCTGCCGTTAGTCTGGCCAGCTCAGAAATCTGATAGCCCAGGCCAAGCCCGAGAACGAAGCCATTTGCTCCTCGATTTTGTCCGACTTGTGTAAATGTTCCGAACAATGGACTTGTGACTGTGATTTCGTGCTCACTGTCTTTGTTGGCAAAGAAGTCATATTCATACCGGGCGAAGGCGATTGGGGTTAACAAACCATTCTCTGTCAAGAAGTCGCGTTGGTAGTCAATTCCAATAGAAGCGACCAGCGATTCTGCGTTCGCTTTTTCAATCGAGTAATTGAAATCACCACCGCCCGTCTCTGTGCCTGAGCCTTGTTGGATACGCCCGTAGTTCAATCCAAAAACCGTAGAAACCCTTGCACCGCTGTTCAGGTTAAACAGCTTCCGTGCCTGGATACCGGCATGGATGCCCTCTTGGTCCAAATCAGACTTTGCCTCGCCTCCCGTAAAGCCATCAACAGAAGGGTTATTTCGCTTGGCGTCGGTTTCACCGAACATGTAACCGACCAGCCCGGAGAACTCCCAAGTTCCGGTTGTTGTGCGCCCATAGACGCCCACATGATAGCTGTCGGTCGAAAAGTCCTGATCGACTTGATCGTGTTCATCCATGGAGGATGTCCCAAAACCTGCGTACACGCCGACCACACCTCTATCGGTGCTTGCGACATCCGCTCCGACCAAAATCGTGCCCAGCGAATAGTCGAATGTCCCAAGGCCATTGCTTCCATCAACGTCCCCGCTCACATAGGCCGTGTCGATCCACCAGCGCCGATCAGAGCAGTCTATTGCGCCGCTCGGGCTCTGGGCCGAGTCGATGTCGCCTTCTGCAACGGGTTGATCCGCATTGCTGAAGCCAACCGCTTGATACTTGCGGCAGTCAGCATGGCTCAGCACAGTGTTTGTTATCAGGTCAAGTTGCTCAAGCCCAACGGTCAAATTGGAGGAATAGGGCTCTGCGTGCACACGATTAAATCCAGACAAACCTGAATTGGTAAGCGTGTTAACGGTATTACCCAAGGTTGAGCCATTGGTCAGATTAGTTCCAGGTGACGTGTTTGTGGTGTTAGCCACCGCACCAGCAAGGTTGCTTGCATTGGGAGATCCAACAACTGATGGATGTTGTGGTAAACTCGAAACGGGGAGGGTCGAAAACGCTATGTCGATTCTACCGTCCGCGGTTGGCGTGTTTGAGATACTCAGACTGGATAGGGCGGGCAGAGATCCTCCGGCAACAAGAGTTGGGGAGTTTCCATCGAAACGCGAGGCTTGAAAAACCGTGTAGTCGTTGCCAGCAGCATAGTCCTGCGCAGTCAGGCCGGGACGAGCGGCTTCGACTTGTATAGTGGCGCGGTTAATCCCTGTAACGGGCCCGCTGGATGACACCAAATCGGCTTTCTGACCGGCCGTCGGATCGACTTCACTTAAGATCCTTGACCCAGTTTCAAAGGCGATACCGCCACTATTGTTAAGCGTACCAATTGAAAAGCCCGGCGAAAGCACCCCTCCGTTCTTAACTGTGAAGTTAAATGCGTTCACGGTTCCCGTTCCGGCCAGCGTGCCAAAATTCTCAAAGTTTACGGTGTTCAAACTGCTTGCTGCATCGAGCCGAACGGTCGTGCCTGCCGCTATCGCCATGTCACTGGTTGAAGAAATCGAACTATTCGTCAGTGTGAAATCAGAAGCCTCGGCAACCCGGGTTTGGATATAGTACGCCCCGAAAACCACTTCGGTAGCCCCTATAACGGTAAGGTTGTCGTAGGTTAACGGTCGGTCTGACTGGAAGTAAACTTCAGTGGGGTCGATATTCGCGCCGTTGAACGGAACGAACGTCATTGATCTGCCGGAACCAATCGAAGTTCCAATGAGGTTCACTCTAAGCTTCCCGTTGATGTTCGTAGCCAAGGCCTCACGAGAAACAAAGTCTCCGCTACCTGCCGCAACATCAACGTTTAGGAGAGTTAAAACTGAAGCATTGCTTGGAACGGTATTCTGGCCCGGGACATACAACTCAATTTCACCAGAGGACGTGATAGAGGAGTTTCCAATTGTAAGTCCTGTAATGGGTCCGTTTGGGATCGGCAGACACGTGCGTTCCGTCGTTGAAATTGTTTGATTAACGCGAGTGCTTTCAGATCCGGATGAATATTCTATCCGAGGAGAGCCCAATTCTACGCAACCCTGTGCGCTTTGGGCCTGTGCGTCGCCCGCCACTAACACATAAGCCAAGGCTCCCAGTGACAACTTAATAATAAATGCACGCTGAGCGTATAGTGCCGCAAGTGTCGGGCCCAGTGTTGCCATCAGCTTTCTCCTCTTACTTGATAAGCGAGAGTACACCCAATTGTGATACACGGTGAGTTTTGTGAAATGCTCAAAAAAGTCAAACGATTGACTGCTTTGGGCTCG
>NZ_WQDQ01000027.1:0-2568 GCF_013033235.1 Ruegeria sp. HKCCA0235A
CTTCGGTCGCTTGTTTGCCATTCTCAGTCCTCCGTTTCCTAAACATAACGGTGGACCCGTTCAGTTGGGGAGGCTCACAATAGCTACTTTAATCCCAAGGAGCGGGAGTTGCTGATGAAGACCGTCAGGGAAAGCTACCTATCTCTTAATAGGCCGACGAAAATGAATACCTTTCAGGATGTGAAAGTGGCATTCCATGAGGCGAACTCTGAGCGCGAATGCAACGGTCTGCCAGCTATGCGAGTCCCTTCTCGTGAGGCCGTGAGGTTGGCTATTAACAGTCTCTGCTTTCTTGAAGTTACACGGGCGAGATATGGATGTCAGGAAGCACAAAAACGTATCAAGCCAGTTGGACAGGGGCTTCAGGTTGATCGCCCATTCGAACGAGTTGAGATGGACGAGTGGAAAATTGACTTGGTCACTATCATGGCCGACGCTGGGCTTCGTCATTTGTTTGCTGACGACGAGCTAGTCGAACTTGGATTGGACAACACTCGGAGCCGATGGTGGGTAACTGCCGCAATTGATTGCCGTACTAAATGTATCGTGGGTTTGAAGCTCTCTCGCAACCCGAAAAATAGCGCCGCTCTTGAGTGCTTGCGAATGACGACCATGGACAAAGGAAAGTGGGCTGACGCTGTCGGGGCTCTTTCTGACTGGGGTATCGCTGGAACTCCTGAAATGCTTGTGACGGATAACGGACCTGCCTTTAAGGCAGGACGGTTTTCTGATGCATGTGCTGATTTGGGAATTACTCTGGAGCGATCAATTGCGGGTCTTCCCGGCATGCGCGGAAATGTAGAGCGGGTTTTTAGAACAGCTGCATCCACTTTGTTGCACCGTCTAAATGGCCGCACCTTCTCGTCAGCGTTCGAACGAGGTGACCATCCCGCTGAAGACCTCGCTTGCTTGACGACTGAGGATCTGTGTTTTGCTCTCGTTCGCTGGGTCGTTGATATCTATCACAACACACCTCATTCAGGTTTGCACGGGAAAACCCCGCTCCAGCAGTGGGAAGATGATCACGAGAAAGGGAACTACGCTCTCAAGTCGAGCCCTTGTGAACGGGACGACCGACTTGCCTTTGGTACGCATCTAAGTCGATGCGTGGACAAATATGGCGTTACAGTTCTTGGACTTCGATATCATTCGGAAACTCTTGCGCGCTGGTACAATTCAGTGGGAAAACGGGATGTTGAAGTCCGTTGGCTTCCATATGATCTAGGCGCAGTCGAAGTGCAGCTGGAAGGCGTCTGGCATCACGTACCATCTGTACTTTCCGGGTTTTCAGGCCTTCACGCTCAGTTGTGGACTGAAGCCCGCCGCAGCCTCCGTGCCGCCGATCCAAAGAAGCTGAAATGGCGTGAGGAAGTTGTGGTCCGGGCGGTAAATGCCATTCGCAACATGAACTCGGATCGTCGTATGGAGTTCGGGTTGATCGCTCAAAACTGGAGTGAGGAGCGGTATGCCGCGACCGAAAAAGATTATTTTTCTGGTTTTCATGTGAGCGTTTCTGAAAAGCAACCAGAGGCGCGAGGTGGCCAGTATGGACAGGTTCTGGAGCCTTCTGAGCCAGAGCGCCAAGGAACGACCGAACTCTCTGACCCACCTTTGAAAAAAAGTTCATCTCCCAAACGCCGCTGGTTGACTAATAAGGGGGATGAAAAATGAGCGATGCTGGGGCCAAATCCGTAGTTGGATCGTTGGAGAAACTTCGTTCGTACCATATTGACACTGAGCGCGATGGTGAAATCCTACGGCAACTTAACCGCCTTCTGAAGAAGGACGGCAACGGAGACCCTATTCCGGAACCACGCAGGTTTACCGGAAATCTTGAAACACAAGGTGTTGCAATCATTGAGGCTTCTGGCGGTGGTAAAACAACCGCAGTAAACCATGTACTGTCCAATCATTCTGCGCTGAAACCGCGATCAGGTGAGGATTGGCCTCGCTATTTTTGTATCCAGGTACCAAGCCCGGCCACTCTAAAAAGCCTTGGACGTGAGGTTTTAACTGCAACGGGTTTAACAGAAGTCTCCATGCGGCTGACAGCATGGGAGCTGTGGAGGCTTGTTCGGCACCGTCTAGCACTGCTTGGGATTGTTGTTCTGTGGTTTGACGAGGCGCATGACATGTTTCTGTCTGGCTCTGCACGTGAAATTGAAGACATGTTGAAGATGTTGAAGTCGCTGATGCAAAACGACTCCGCGATCATCCCGATCCTCAGTGGCACAGAACGCTTGTCCGAAATCACAAGCTACGACCCTCAAGTTAATCGGCGTTTCTCGAAGGTCGTACCTTCACCTCTTGTGGCGGGAAAAGATAATTCGGACTTGCTGGGCTTAATTGAGAGCTTTTGTGATGTTGCTGAGTTGAAACTGTCGAGGGAAAGAAACCTCACTGACCGCCTGATTTTTGCAAGCCGTCAGCGATTTGGGCGAGCAGTGGAGACGATTCTTGATGCAATTGAATGCGCGAAAGAGGAGGGCTCTAGGGTCAGGACCCATTGATTGCCGCTCATGTGAATGATTCACCGGCGGAAATAAGAGTGGTGACATGTCTGATCTT
>NZ_WQDQ01000028.1:0-2401 GCF_013033235.1 Ruegeria sp. HKCCA0235A
GAGGTCGAATTCCGCCAGATCGCCGACTGGATCATCGAAGTGGTCGACGGCCTGGCTGCCAATGGCGAAGACGACAACGGCGCCGTCGAAGCTAAGGTCAAAGCCGAAGTCGCAGACCTCTGCGCACGCTTCCCGATCTATCCGAACCTATAAGACGAAGGACCCGAACCCATGAGCTTTCATTCCATTGACCAAGCCCCAGCCCGACTGAACCGAAGTGAATTGGCCGTGCCCGGCAGCCAACCCGGAATGTTCGAAAAGGCAGCCAAATCCGATGTAGACGTCATTTTCCTTGATCTGGAAGACGCGGTTGCACCGGATGAAAAGGAACAGGCCCGCAGGAACATCATTCAGGCGCTGAACGATATCGATTGGGGCAACAAGACCATGTCGGTTCGGATCAACGGTCTGGACACGCATTACATGTACCGCGACGTCGTCGATGTGGTCGAACAGGCGGGTGAGCGGCTGGACCTGATCATGATCCCCAAGGTCGGAACTGCTGCGGATGTCTATGCCGTCGATATGCTGGTGACCCAGATCGAAGACGCCAAGGGTTACAAAAAACGGATCGGGTTCGAGCACATCATCGAAACCGCGCTTGGCATGCAGAATGTGAGTGAGATTGCGGCAGCATCAAAGCGCAATGAAAGCCTGCACTTCGGCGTGGCCGACTATGCGGCCTCGACCCGTGCGCGCACCACGATCATCGGTGGTGTGAACCCGGACTACTCTGTTTTGACCGATGCGGACCCCGAGGGCGGTCGCCAGTCCCATTGGGGTGACATGTGGCATTATGCTCTGGCCCGTATGGTGGTTGCGGCGCGCGCCAACGGGCTGCGTCCGATTGATGGGCCTTTTGGCGATTTTCAGGACCCGGACGGTTACAAGGCCGCCGCAAAACGTGCCGCCGTTCTGGGTTGCGAAGGCAAATGGGCCATTCACCCAAGCCAGATCGCGCTGGCGAACGAGGTGATGTCGCCGTCCGACGCCGAGGTCAACAAGGCGCAGCGCATTCTTGTTGCCATGGCCGAGGCCGAGGCAGACGGAAAAGGCGCCGTTTCGCTGGACGGTCGGCTGATAGATTACGCCTCCATCCGTCAGGCCGAAGTGCTGGTGGAAAAGGCCAGCCAGATTGCTGCGGCGTGAACCAAACCAAAGTTGCGTGGGCAAACTGCCCACGCGATGTCATCGCCCGTTGCGCAGGCCGAAGAAGTGCTAGGATCCTTCCGGCGCCATCGACCCCATGAACCGACGGTCCCGCACATCATCCGGGCTGGTTTTGTAGCAGCGTTGAAACGCACGTTTCAAAGCGACGGGCGATGAAAAACCGGTGGCTGCCGAGATTTCGATCTGCGACATGTTCGTGAACTGCAACAGGTTCTGCGCCCGTTCCAGACGAAGCTCCTTGTACGTGGAAAGAAGCTTTGCTCCGGTTTTGCTCAGGAACCGTCGTTGCAGTTGACGCGTCGAGGTTTTGAGCAAACGGGAAAGGTCCGAGATCGTCAGTGGATCTTCGATGTTCTCCTGCATCGCATCCAAAGTGCGCATCACCAGAAGATCGCCTTTTGCCCTGTGTACCAACTGGGCGGCCAACCTGCTTTCGTGTTTTTGCGTAGGTTCGGTCAGGCCGATATAGCTGCGCAATGCGTCCGCTATATGCTCTCCGTGATCTATGGACACGAATTCGGACAACAACCGCAACGCGCTCAGTCTGCTGGTGGCGCTGTGGGGGTGCCCGTCGGCGGCCAGATGGGTTGCCGCACCGCAGCTTTCCAATCCGCTTTCCAGCGCGGCCGCGGCAAAGTTCGGGTGAACCGCAACGATGTCTCGGCCTGCTCTGCCCATTTGCACCAGCAACAGGACAGCTCCACCGACCAGAACGGTCCTTGAAGACAGGTTGAGAACTTGCGAAATCCAGCTTCTGCGCGAACCAGAGACGTCCCAGTTGTTCTCCAGGTCGCCCCAGAATATCGCCGTCCGACCTGCCCAATAAAGAGGTCCGCCGACCGAGTCATTTCCGGACACCCGGAGATTGACGACGTAAGAGCAGTTTTCGACCAGGCTGTTCAGAGCGTGATAGAACTCGACGACGATCTCGGCCGATGCCAGCGCCCGCGTGTCGCTGAGGATAACATCGATGTGTTTTATTCTTTCGGGCACCTCCGGCCCGGTCTTTGCCAGGTCGGCGCGATCATTTGCGAGGACATAGTGTTTCATTGTTCCTCCATCGATTTGACGAGAGGCAGCGCCTCGCAGGACGCTGCCCTCATTTTCGGATTTCAATCCGCCAGAGCAAACCGCGGATTGCTACGCCCGGTTCCCTATTCCGCGGCGTCTGCGTATGCGTCCATTGGGGGGCATGTGCAGACGAGGTTTCTGTCACCGTATGCGTTGTCGA
>NZ_WQDQ01000029.1:0-1774 GCF_013033235.1 Ruegeria sp. HKCCA0235A
CCTGAGCTTTCATGTCGTCGGCCGAGATTCCTGCGACGGCGACGGGTTTTTTCATTGCGTCGCGGCGGAAGGGTTCGCCGAGCTCCTGGTTGATCAGGGCCTCGATCAGCGTGGTGATGCCGTTCTTCTGGTCCTCGATCGCCTGGTTCAGCGCTGCGGTCAGCTCGTCCTGGGTGCGGGCCACGACGCCTTTCAGGCCACAGGCCTGCGCGATACCGGCGTAGGACACTTTGGTATCCAGTTCGGTGCCGACGAAGTTGTCATCGAACCACAGGGTCGAGTTGCGCTTTTCCGCGCCCCACTGATAGTTGCGGAAAACGATCTGGGTCACGGCGGGCCATTCCTCGCGGCCGATCGCGGTCAGTTCGTTCACCGCGATGCCGAAGGCGCCGTCACCGGCAAAGCCCACGACCGGCACGTCCGGGCAGCCGATCTTGGCGCCGACGATGGCCGGCAGGCCATAGCCACAGGGCCCGAACAGGCCCGGCGCCAGGTATTTGCGCCCCGCCTCGAAGGACGGATAGGCGTTGCCGATGGCGCAGTTGTTGCCGATATCCGAGCTGATGATCGCCTCTTTCGGCAGCGCCGCCTGAATGGCGCGCCACGCCATGCGGGGGCTCATCCAGTCGGGCTTGGCCGCGCGGGCGCGCTGGTTCCAGGTGGTGCCCGGATCATCATCCTCGTGGTCCATGCTGCTCAGCTGCTGAGCCCAGCGGGACTTTTTCTCGGCGATCTTCGCCTTGCGCGCGTCGCGGCCCTCGTCGCCCGCGGTATCGCTCAGCTGGTTCAGGATGCCGGTCGCCACCTTGGCCGCGTCTCCCACGATGCCCACGGTGACCTTCTTGGTCAGGCCGATCCGGTCGGGGTTGATGTCGACCTGGATGATCTTGGCCTCGGCCGGCCAGTATTCCATGCCATAGCCCGGCAGGGTCGAGAACGGGTTCAGACGGGTGCCGAGGCACAGAACAACATCGGCCTCGCTGATCAGTTCCATCCCGGCTTTCGAGCCGTTGTAGCCCAGAGGACCGGCAAACAGAGGGTGGCTACCGGGGAAGGCGTCGTTGTGCTGATAGCCCACGCAGACCGGCGCATCCAGGCGCTCGGCCAGCGCCTTCGAGGCCTCGATCCCGCCCTTGGACAGAACCACGCCCGCACCGTTCAGGATCACCGGGTTCTTGGCGGTCGACAGCAGCTCGGCCGCCTGCGCCACGGCGGTTTCGCCGCCCGCAGGGCGTTCGAAATCGACGATGGCGGGCAGATCAACATCAACCACCTGGGTCCACATGTCACGCGGGATGTTGATCTGGGCCGGGGCGCTGGCGCGCTTGGCTTTCATGATCACGCGGTTCAGAACCTCGGTGACGCGGGTCGGGTCGCGGACCTCTTCCTGATAGGCAACCATGTCCTCGAACAGCTTCATCTGCTCGACTTCCTGGAAACCGCCCTGACCGATGGTCTTGTTCGCCGCCTGCGGCGTGACCAGCAGCAGCGGCGTGTGGTTCCAATAGGCGGTCTTCACGGCGGTCACGAAATTGGTGATGCCGGGGCCGTTCTGCGCGATCATCATCGACATCTTGCCGGTGGCGCGGGTGTAGCCATCCGCCATCATCCCCGCGCTGCCTTCATGCGCACAGTCCCAGAACATGATCCCGGCCTTCGGGAACAAGTCCGAGATCGGCATCATCGCAGATCCAATGATCCCGAACGCATGCTCAATCCCGTGCATCTGCAAAACCTTAACAAACGCCTCTTCCGTCGTCATCTTCATCTGAGT